>SKQO01000011.1 GCA_007118975.1 Halobacteriales archaeon
GAAACGGGAGAAGGTGAGATTGACCTTGATATTGATCACGAAATGAGCGCCGATAGTACGACTCTCTCATTAGAGCCCAACGAAACCGAAACGGTAACTCTGACCGCCAATACGGACGAAGATGCCGTTTTCGAACGGAACGTGACGGTTCGGAGCCAGATCGACAGTCAATCTGTGATTATCGAAACAATTGAAGAAGTGGAGTCAACAGCCACCTTTGAAATAGCGAGTCTGAACGCCACCGATCCGGTTGAACCGGGGGACGATGTTGAGGTCATGGCCGAAATTACGAACGTCGGAGAGGAAACCGGTGAACAGTGGATTGAACTCAACCGTCTCCCCATGGAAACCCCTGCTCTTGATGCCGAAGCGATCGAGTTGGAGGCGGATGAGAGTACGACTGTCATGTTGACCGCTTCGACCGATGAGGACGATGTTGGGAATCTCGAATTTGAGGTCGCGTCCGAGAATGAATCGGAGATAATTGACGTGACTGTTGAGGAGGTAACAGCCCCAGCTGAGTTTGAACCAACAGTTCTTGATGTCGTTGACTCAATCGAAGTAGGACAGGAGCTGATCGTTCCAGTTGAGGTTGAGAATCTGGGCAACGAAACAGCCACACAGGATGTCTGGCTCGAAGTCAACGGCCAAGAGACTGTTGACAATGAGTCTGTTTCGCTCGATGGAGGCGAGGCCACCTTGATCGAATTGGCCTACGAAACAACGACTGCAGACGTTGGAGAATTGGCTATCAGTGTTCACACCGAAAACGCGACTGATACTGCCACGGTTTTAGTCGAAGAAGCCACAACGCCTACGCCGGAAACAGCTACCCCGACCCCTGAGGACACACCGACACCCACTCCAGAACCCCCAACACCGGAACCGGAGACACCAACCCCAGAACCAGAAGAGGAGCCACCAACTCCAGAGCCAGAACCAGAAGAAGAACCGCCGACCCCGGAACCGGAACCAGAGGAGGAACCACCGGAGGAGGAGCCGCCTGAGGAAGAGACTCCCGACGAGGAAACTCCCAACGGATAGATCCACAAGGTGGGCGTGGCGTGACGCTGAGCGTTGAGGGCGGTCACGACCCATCTCAAGGGAAATCGCGTCCGGAGATAGCATTCCGTAGACGACCTCGGTGGCATCCACAACGGGGCGATCAACCGTCTCGTCACCGTCTCCGGGGAAGACCTAGCTAACGAGACAATCCAGCCTCTTCAGGATCGACTGCCCACCGCACGGTCCACTCACCGAGGAGATCCCCACCGGTGTAGCTCACGACCAACTCGTCGCGTTCGATGTCGTCGGGGAGTTCGTATGCAATCCAGCCGTCTCGACTGACGCCTGCCTCCACATCACCGTCCTCATAGCGATCGTCCTCCCGGTCGATGAATTCGTCGTCGTACTGGTCGTCGTCGACGAGGATGCGAATCTCACTCGGGTCGGGCAGGAACTGGGTGGTGTCACTGTCGTTTGCCGCGGTGAGCCAGACGAACGCCCACTGGGTGTCGTCGTCGGCGTCCTCCTCGCGGGGTTCGCCTTCGAGATCGTCGTACTTGTAGCTGTCCCGTAGGTCAACTTCCTCAACGGTGATCTCGACATCGTCGAGCGAGCGCCACGACTCCTCGAACTCCCGGACTGCGGGTACACCCTCTATCGTGAACGATTCGTCAAGCTCAATCAGTTCATGACATCCTCCTCGCCGTGAAAAGGTGGTTCACGCGGCTCCCTTCCGGAACCGATCAATTGGGACATCCGAGATCTCGTCGTAATCGTCGTCGCCGCCGACCAGGAGCGTTGCCTCGACGTGCTCGGCGGTCGCCAGCGCGAACGAATCGCCGAGCGCCGGATTGTACTTGAGGACGTATTCCGAGGCTTGCAGCCAGGTGCCGCCGACGTCCACGGTCTCGATGCCGAGGTCGGTGAGCCAGTCGAGATACTCGTCGGCGGTGTCGCGGTCATACTTTCGGGAAATGGTGTACCGGATTTCAGCGCGATTCACGCAGCTGATGTAGCCGGTGGTGTCCTCAACGGCGACCGCGTTGAGGTACTTCTCCACGACGTCGCTCCCAGGTTCATCATCGGCGTGCGCAATCAACGGCTCGGCGTCGAAGACGACGTGGTCAGGGACCGCCATCACTCCTCCGTCGAGAACTGCGCGTCGCGTTCCTTTTGGTCCTGCTGGCGCTTCTCTTGGAGAATCTCGGTCGCGGGCCTGTCGGTCGAGGCCTCCCGCCGGGCGGCGAAGCCGCGCATCTCACTCGGTGAGCGGACCTGTTCGACGATCACTTCGCCCTCCTCAGTTTCCCGAAACAGCACCTTCCCAGGGGCCTCAATCCCGAGCTTCTCGCGGAACCGCTTCGGGATGGTCGCCTGGCCGTGCTTGGTAACGGCGACGACCTCCTTTTCAGAGTTTTCTGGGTGTTCTGTCTTACTCATTATTCATAACCTTTGGGCCGCTCATAGGTAAGAGTTTCGCACCTTGCCAACCAGTCCGCCCCGATCACCCCCTCAGATGGTTGGTGAAAAGCAACCTTCTGTGATCCGTGCTTTCAAAGAAAGTCGATCACTCTCGCGGCCCTCGTCGACTGTGCCGTTGCATGCTGCCCAAGCCCATGGTTTGTCACGAGGAGTCGGCAGAATCGAGTGGCGATTTCGGTACTAGTCGGTTGTTGCAGTCAACGCAGTTAGTGTGGCGGCTTTGGTCTGCCGGTCGCGGACCAGTTGTTGATTCATTCGATGGGAGTAAATAACAGCGAGACACTACCTAGTTATCAAAGTTGTCTTGTATTAGATCATCCAAAGTGACATTATCCTTGTTCGTTTGCTGTAGCTGGATAGCCTCATCCACAATTTCATCGATAGTATCAGAAATACGATTTGCCGTGTTACGATTCTGTTGGGATTGTTCGATAAACTGTTGCTTGTTTTGGGGCTGTTCAGTGTCACCCTCGGTAGACTCGCTTTCAACCAATAACATTCCCCAGTACAAAAACCGAACACGCTCTCGAACGTACTCTCGTAACTCGTCTTCATTCTCGAAGTCGTCAATAGTGACTTCCATTATTGGAAAATTGACATCCTCCACGCTCTTAAGGATGGGGATTGCTCACGTTGGAGATGGGGTTACGGCGTTCGCTAGACCATCGATCTTGCGTGGCACGCAAGAAGTTTCCGAGTTCTGGCGACGATGACGACAACCGCGAAGCCATCGATCGCGTGCGCGAGATCGACCAGCAACTCGGCGAGTTACCCTCGAGTTGGTTGAAGTGAGAGAGCAACTCGAGGAACCGTCGGCCCCCCGCGAGTGAAGTCGTGACATCCTCCCCGCCGTGAACGGCGGGGCTTCCCCTACAAGGGGAATCCAATCTGGGAGGTTTCAGTCCGAGTAGGCCGCGAGCGTCATCTGCGAGGATTTCTCGCTCGTCTCGCGGTGGACTGTGGCGCTGTCACTGGCGCTC
>SKQO01000050.1 GCA_007118975.1 Halobacteriales archaeon
GAGCGTGGGGTCATCACGGCGAGTGCCGGCAACCATGCCCAGGGGGTCGCGCTCGCCGCCACGGCGAGCGACGTCGATTCGATCGTCGTCATGCCTCGCGACGCTCCAGTGGCCAAAGTCGATGCGACGCAAGGGTACGGCGCCACGGTCGTCCTCGAGGGTGACAACTACGACGAGGCACAGGCGGTCGCCCGGGAACTGGCAGCCGAGGAGGGTCGTACGTACATCCCTGCATTCGACGATCCCCAGGTGATGGCGGGCCAGGGAACGATCGGGTTGGAGATTCTGGACGCCCTCCCAACGGTGGAGACAATCGTGGTCCCGGTGGGTGGGGGCGGCCTGATCGGGGGGATCGCCCGGGCAGTGAAAACGACTCGAGATGACGTCCGCGTTATCGGTGTTCAGGCTGCGGGCGCGGCGAGCCTCCCGCAATCGCTGGAGCGGGGCCACATCTACGAGCGCGAGACGGTCGACACGATCGCGGACGGGATCGCGACCAAACGTGTCGGGGACCTCCCGTTCGAAGTGATTCAAGCGCACGTCGACGAGGTGGTCACAGTGGCGGATGAGGAGATCGCAATGGCGGTCACGCACCTGCTCGAACGCTCGAAACTCGTCGCCGAGGGGGCTGGCGCGGCCGGGCTGGCGGCCGTGTTGGGCGATCGGTTCTCCTTCGAGCCCGAAGAGACCGTCGTGCCGGTGATCTCGGGCGGTAACATCGATCTGAACATGCTCACGACCGTGATCCTTCGCGGACTGGTCGAAACCGGCCGATACCTCCGCTTCAGGACCGTGCTACGAGATCGTCCGGGCGAACTCGAGCGACTCTCAACGCTGCTCGCCGAGGAGCACGCCAACATTTACGCGATTCGCCACGAGAGGACGTCTCGCAACGTCGCCATGAACGACGCGGAGGTCGAGCTTGATCTGGAAACCCGCGGTCACGCCCACGTCGCGAGCCTGCTCGATGCCCTCCGCGACGCGGGATATCCGGTGGAGATCCTTTCGTGACCGGCCCGTGCGTTGTGCATCATGAGTGACCGAATCGCTGAAGAACCGCTGGGTCGTTCTGTCACTCGATGGATCAGTGGACCGGCCGGGCGATCCTGTGGGGTGTGATCGCTGGTCTCTCTTTCCTGATCATGCTGCGCTTTTACACGGCGTTGACGGCCTCGCCAATCGGGTGGGAGGTTCAACTGGGGCTGACCTTCGGCGTTGGGATCGCGGCCATCCTCGTCGTTCCGCGGTTCGAGCGGTGGTACCTGCGACTCGGATGAGGAAGCCTTTATTCGCGCCATCTCGTAGGATCCGGTAAGCCGGGATGGCCGAATGGCAAAGCGCACGCCTGGAAAGCGTGTCCCCTTACGGGGTTCTGGGTTCAAATCCCAGTCCCGGCGTTTTGTCCCACGTTTGGGGCCTGAAACGACCTTCTACGGATACTCTCTCCTGTCTGGTCGAACATCTTGCCAAGGCTCTATATGGGGCCTCCGAATGCGCCTGGTACGTGGCCGCGACAACTTCCAACCACCGGTGGGAGATTGCGAGATGCGGAGCGTGTGTTCACCAACTGTTAGCTCAGTATAGAGCTAAACCAGCACTCGTTACAGGGAAAAATCTCGGGTCTGACCTCGCAGTCGTCCAACCGCAGCTTCAAGACATCGAAGATCAACCGACCGAGTCTGCTCGTCGCGTTCGAGCAGTTCTTGGGGGTCCCTGAACTGAACGTCCGTTGGTTCATCACCCACCTCGGGAGTACCGGTAGTGAGTTCACGTTCGGCGGCAAAACATATCGAGAGAATCGATCCCTCGTCGGGATTCTCGACGTAATGGCCTGTGCGCACGAGGGCTAGGTCCTCTGGAGGGACGCGAATGTTGGTTTCCTCTGCGAGTTCCCGTGCCGCTCCATGCGCTGCAGATTCGTCTACCTCCAGAAACCCCTCGGGAAGCGTCCACTTGCCATCTGCTGTCCGAGGAGCATGCTTAACGAAAAGCGCCTTTTCATCGTCGAGGACCACAGTACGCGCGATCGGCGCAGGATTTTGAAAAATGAACTCTTGGCACGTCGAGCAAAAGCCGCGCTCACGTCCATCGAACTCCCTGGTGACGAGTTCCGTTCCACAATACGGACAGTAATTCGGTTTCCGTTTAGTCATCCCAAATGGCCGCTCCTTTTCTTCACGACGGGGAATGTATCGGCCAATTTCTGGTGGATGTCTTCGTTTCCGATATACGGTTCCGATGCATCAATGAAATACTCCAACTTAGTTATCAAATTCATCCGTAATTCTTCTGAATCCCCCATGCCGTAGTAGTCACTGTTATCAAGGATATCTGCAGCTTTCACAAGAACGGCCGCCCGTCCCAGTGAAAAGCACCTTCTGTATATGTCATAATGTCTGTCCAAGTAATCCTCGATACTCCCGTCGTACGTCGTGGTTGCGACGATATTTGCGACTTCCGGGCCGAACTTTGAGTTAATCTCTTCTGGAGTCTCATCTGTGTCCTCTAACAGATCGTGGAGAAGACCAGCGATTACAATGCACTTCCTGTAATCTCTGTCGTAAAGATCCATTCCTACTCGTATACTATGGACGATGACAGGCTTCGGATTATCTCCTGACGTTTCAAATGAATGAACTAAATATGCTATCGCCCTCTCAACTTCGACAGGAAGTATCGGAAATTGTATTCCCTTTACGTCTCGGGGTTGACGGCCCGAATCGAGAACGTCAGTGGAATTGGGTCGCCAGGTACTCTCCAGCGCCCCCGCTCGTCCTCGACCATTCCATCCCACTGCCGCCAGTACGCGAACGGAAACTCGTGAACAAATTCGATCTGTAGTCCCGACGACACTAGGGCCGACACTACGCCACCGAGGGTATGCTGGGTCAGGTAGTGTTCTTGGTCGACGCCGAATCCTGCCTCCTCGTAACGACGTGGGCAGGAATCAAAATAGGAGCCATCCATCTCACCGTCGTCGTTGTAAACGTCCGCGATCGGATGGCCCTCGAACAGGTAGAATCGCCCACCCTCGGTCAGTGAGTGGGCGATGATGTCCGCCCAGTCCGCAAGATCGGGGAGCCAGACGAGGACGCCCCGGGATGTGTAGACCACATCGAATTCCCGGTTGAGGACCGCCGGCACATCGTACACGTTGCACCGGAGGAATTCTGCCTCGATTCCAGTTTCAGCGGCGAGTTCCCGCGCATAACGCAAGCTCTCATCAGAGATGTCGACACCGACGACGTCAGCGCCCTCTCGGGCGAGCGACAGGGTTTCAAGCCCGTTGTTACACTGAAGGTGAAGCACTGTCTTCCCCATAACGTCACCGAGTTCGTCGTGCTCGTGCTCGAACAACGTTGACATCCCTTCACGGAATGATCCGAGCGGGTAGCTCCCAACCTCCATCTTGCTCGGCGTAGACGCGTCCCAAAAGCGACGATTTACTTCGAAAATAGTATCGATGTCTTCGTTCACACGGCCGTCCAGATGTCTTGTCCGGGTAAAACGATTTCTCCGCCGAGGGCTCCCCTGCCCTCGCAACGCTGTGTCGACCATCTGTAGTGATCGATTTAACCCCCGCTTGTTGGCAGATATTGAAACATACGCGCCTTGGATGTCGCAGGGAGCTCTTCACAAACTCCGTTAGGTAACCCCAGGGCGTTGCGGGATGGTTGTGCTTCTCTTCGAAAAAGTGATGTCAATCTACCCACATTCGGAATCATGCCTGATGTGTAGAACGTCGTTATTCATCACCCGGCATTTCTCGCCGCCTCATACACGCTGAGCTCGGTCAACTCGCGATCGTGTTGTCCCATCCGCGTGAAGTCGACCATGCGGTCGTCCCTTCGGTTACCTCATCGCCGAGGTACACCGCTGTCAACGCTATGTGCAGGTTGAACGCCTCGGGCCGGCCGCGCTCGTAATCAGTCGTGGTCCCGTGCCGACGGTCGTGGCCCGCTCCCGATTCGCTGTTATGAGCGTAGGGAGATCGAATGGTACGAGAACCTCCGCATAGACCATCCCTCTGCAGAAAGACACTTGTAAGCCAACAAGCCGGAACGAACGGTCTATCAAAACGGACCGACTGTCGCGTATCGGTTGAGGGAACGGGCGCATTGATAAATTATTACATGACGTTCCCAGCCACGATATCATTTGAGCTAGTCTACCGCCACGGAATCGATTGCCTCAGGAGGATGGAGAGACATATCAACGAATCTATAACTTTCTCATCGGGCAGGTGTCCTTCTTCAAGCCGTCTCGCACATTACGTGAAGGCAGCGATGCGAAGGTGGTACGGTGGGTGGCGATGGAAGAACGTCCCGATTCCCAAGAGCCATGTGATGGCACTCGTACTCGGCGTGTATCTACGCCGACGTCGCCCCTGGGAAATTCCCGCTCACGGCCTTCATTGGCCGGTGCTCGGATGGATTCTCGTCGTCAGCGCGTGTGGTCCCATCGTCAAGTCCGTCCGGGTCGCCGGTCGAGTCCGGATGGATCGCCCCGATTGCGTAATCGCCGATGGACCGTACGCCTACAGCCGGAACCCGATGTACATGGCGTGGACGCTCCTCTATCTCGGCATTGCCCTCATCACACGTTCGATGTGGTTCCTCCTCGGGCTACCGGCGGTGGTTCTCGTGACGCATCGTGTTATTCGTCACGAGGAGAACGTCCTGTCGGAACGTTTCGGGGAGGCATACCACGAATACGCCGACCGCGTTCCGCGGTACCTCTCGATTCGTCGACCATGATTATTCGTCTATTGTTACCATATGACTTATCTCCAATGGACCCCTACCAATATCGGTGAGTATGATGGCAGAAGTAGAGACGTCTCAGGAAGCTCCGCCGGAGGGGCAAGCTGCTGAAGCCCGCGAACTGTTGCTACACAAACTCCCGGTGACCGAACGAATCGTGGAGGCCGCGGGGGTCTCGACGGCCGTCCTCGAAGGCGGTGAGGGTCCACCCCTGGTCTTGCTCCACGGGCCGGGCGAGTCGAGCCTCTGGTGGATGCGAGTGCTTCCAGAGCTCGTCACGACCCACTCAGTCGTCGTTCCGGATCTTCCCGGTCACGGTGAATCGAAACTTACGGACAATCCATTGACGTCGGATAGTGTACTCGAGTGGCTCGATACGGTGATCGGACGAACAACGGCGGAACCACCGGTTCTCGTGGGGCACCTTCTTGGCGGGGCGATCGCAGCACGGTTCGCCGCGGAACGAGGAGATCGCATCGAGCGCTTGGTCCTCGTGGATTCACTGGGTCTCGGGCGATTCAGACCATCGCCGCTGTTCATGTTCGGCCTCGTTCGGTTCATGGTCCGGTCGAACGAGCGATCGTACGACAGCTTCCTCGGTCAATGTATGCTCGACCAGGGGCGCCTCGTCCGCGAGATGGGCGAAGATTGGGAGCCGTTCGTCACGTACTCGTTCGCGCGGTCCAGATCACCTGACGTGAAAGCCGCAATGCGCACGCTGATGAAACAGCTCGGTGTTCGGGCGATTCCCGTCGATACCCTCGGTTCCATTTCAGTGCCCACGCCCTGGTCTGGGGTCGGGAGGACAAGGCGATCCGCCTCCGTATCGCCGAGGATGCCCACGGGCGATTCGGGTGGCCCTTACACGTGATCGACGACGCGGCGGACGATCCAAAAATGGAGCAGCCAGAGGCGTTCCTGTCCGCGTTCCATTCGATTCTCAAGTCATGATAGCTGGCTGCACAATAGAAGGATCGTGTACGATTCCGCTCCTCACGAAGGGGTCGATCAACTTGAGAATGCCTGCGTTTCTATGACTTGCTGGAGGCCTCTTGGCCCGAATCCCTCCATCTCGATCGCATTCGAGTCGTACGCCTCGAACACGTTCCACGCCCACTCACGAACCACGGGCGAGTCGGTGTCCACAAACACACGGAGGATCCGGGTGCCGGGCTCGCTGATCCCGATGCCGACTCGGTCGTCGAAAATGGTGAGCGCGAACGGGAGCTCGTCGACCAACTTGACCGTCAGGTACCCGCTTGCGCACGCCTCGATGCAGTTCTCTGGATAATTTTCGATGACGTCGCTTGCGACCTCCGGGAGCCCGATGAGTTCCGTCTCCATTCCGTTGACGATGCGTTCCTTGATCTCGTCCAGACGGACCGGGCCGATGACGTCGAGATCGAGCGCGTGGAGCGACTCCGTCCTCCGAACCAGCGCGAGGAACCGGACCAGTGGAGTATGCGGGTCGCCGTGTTCAGCGCCCGTCACAATCGAGTCGGTGAACGCCTCGTTGTCGATCGGAACCGGGGCATCCCTCACTGCTTCGAGAACTGGAGCCAACTGAAGCGCAGTGTTTGCGTCTTGCTTGAATCCTGCGCACGCGTCAGCGAGCAGTATCCCTGACTCCGTGAGCCTGAACTGCCCGGCCACCCTCTCGATCGCGCCCAACTCGCTGAGCAGTTTCGTATGCCGGTGGCTCGTGGCCCTCGATATCGCCAGTCGGTCCTGTAATTCCCGTCGATCGTATTCCCCTCTCTGGAGTTCCTCCAGGAGCGGTGACCGCCGGAGTATGTCGATCAGGACGTCGAGGTCATCGGCTTGCGGTGTGGTAGGCATACACGTGGATCGTTCCCGGCAACGATAGCTCTATCTCAGGGGGTGAGATGCCATCGATTGGCCACTTCCATCGCACACGCCGAAATCTCTTTTTCGTGAGCGACAACGGCTCTATACCGCAATTCTGAGTTCCGAAGTCAACGATGGTATCAAACGGTACCTCCCGGCTGTCGGCCCCTCGTGGGATTGCCTATCGTGGAACGGACATATCGATTCCCATCTGCTTGAACAAGTTCAGCATGTTCCCGCGCAAGTGAGCATGGACGATTTGGCCGTCCTCGATGACGTAGTAGCCAGACGATTCGAGGGTGATGGTATTCCCTGTCGGGGAAATGCCCCTGAAGTCGCCCTCGTGGGTACCTTCTTCTTCGCGAAATATTGCGACCCGATTACCCTCCGCGATCAATTCCAAAGAGTTACCCGTAAAATCGGGGAACGCTGCCAAATACTCCGCCATCAGGTTCTTCATCCCCGCAGGCCCATCAATGGTTTCTTGGGAACCTGCCCGGTAGATGCCTGTGGTATAATCATCGGCGAACAGTTCGTCAAATACGTCGCTGTTCTGTTTGTCGATCTCTTCGTATAGCCGTCGTACGACCGCCTTGTGTTCCTCGGTTGTTGTTTTCATTTGGATATTTCCCTGTAGCGTCTCTGGGTTAGTTGAATTCGCTGCCCCGAACGTTCGATTCGATCTCCCACGCACGTGACAGCAAGTATAATGTCGCTGACAGCGGGGCCATTGTCTGGAGCCGTTCACGGTCGTCGCGGGCGACCTCTTGCCCACCAAACGTGTAAGATCCCGTCTCGGTCGTCGTGTGGGCGAGTCGATTCCCGTCGATGCTCCTGACACCGAGTTCGAACTCGATTGCTGCGGGGTGCTCTGACGCGTGGGCTATAAACGTTTGGAGCTGTTCTAAATCGATCCCTCGATTCATCGCTTGTCTGTCTTTCTCAGACATGCACAATCGTTGGATCGGATGGCGTTTGTAGTCATTCGCCGAGATTCTCTCACGGGTAGAGCTTCTCTCGCGAAGTGGAACGGACGATTGGCTACCTTCGTGATCGTGGTGTGCAGTACCGTCATCAGCAATGGATAGTCTTTGACTCCGGGCAGTATTGACCGAACATTTCCCTTCTACAGATAGAGTAGGCCGAGTGCCTCGGGGCTCGACCTCGAGGCGGTTCACTTGGAACCACGAGCCGAAATGTAGCGACTTACCTCAGGGTAATGGTTGATTTGTCCGAGAAAGGACCTGCACGGGATCATTAATACCTAGTCCGTCCTATAGAACGGCGCTATGGCCAAGTACAAACAATCCAGTTCAGCCCCAGAGCAACCGACGGTCATCAAGCCTCGGGAAGGCGAGGCATTTTCGCAGGACGGTTTTGGATTCGAGTGGAAGATTGACGACGCCGACACCGATGGCCGGTTTGCCGTTGTGCACCACACCCCGTTCGATCCAGGGGTCTTGGCTGCACCCTTGCATAAGCACAGCCGAGAGGACGAATACAGCTTCATTCTCGAAGGCACAATGGGAGCCATCTTGGGTGATGAGGTCGTCGAGGCCGATCCGGGGTCCTGGGTATTCAAACCACGTCACCAGTGGCATACGTTCTGGAATCCGGGGGACACACCCTGCCATGTGATCGAATTGATTTCTCCAGCGGGCTTCGAGGACTATTTCAGAGAACTGCGGGACACTATTGACGACCCCGAGGCGATGATCCCACTCAATGACAAATACGGCCTTGAGATGGATTTTGAGAGTATTCCGGAGTTGTGCGAACGCTTCGATCTCGTCTCGCCAGACGCGTAGCGTGACAGAGTGTCTCCATTCGACACCACACACAGTGCGCTCAAGCCTGCACCGTCGCGGGTGGGGAAGAAATCTATCAAATCATGCATCGAATCGATCCTGGCGGGTTGTATTTGGGCAATTGAACTATCCCACCGCTCAATGCAGATTTTGATACACTTGCGCCTCGGCTGGCTCAAGATCACGGAACCTTTTGGGAGAATCACTCAGATCGACCGTGAGACTTGGCCATTATCTGTTGTACGGGGGGGTTTCTTTATTTCACGTCGTTCACGAAGAATCAGCCGCTATGTGGGCCCGCGAACTGAGCCCTCAGAACCGTTCCACATTCTGTATGGTTTCCATATGAACCCGCTATCCCCCGAGGTCTCATCGGCCACTGCTCGACCGATTCGATATAGGGTTCGAACAGATCCTCGATTTGAGACTCGAAATAGGAGGCAAGTTTGAAAGCCAACTCCAGAGATGGGTCATACCGTTCCCGCTCAGTTGCGTGGTTCGTCTGTCATGAGAAACCGACAGCGGTGGCGAGTTCGCCTTGACTCAGTCCTTCACATTCGCGGTAGAATGGACCACTCGGCGTTGAGGCGTACTGTCGTTTGGCAATCCATTTGGTTACGATCTAAATGCCGACCACAACGAAACATGATTGCCCCGCGGATTGCGGCGGGGCGGTATAGACGCCAGTCGAAATGAGGACGACTTCCGCTGGAATGCCGATGATCACCACTACCGAGACGAACGTAAGTGATGTTTGACTTGCCTCTCGCTCGATCCGCTGTTCGAGTTCATCATGGACTGAGACTGGTAAGTACCAGTATCCGAGACCATTCCGAGACAATCAAGCCAGTACAACCCAAGGCAGGTGAAGATCACTAAAGGTTCTTCCGTGAGTATCCATCCCGCGGTTGCAATCAAGACGCCGGCAACGCGGAATCCAACTGATCGGTTTTCCCACTGCTTGTATTGTTCGCGATTTATTGTTCGTCGTGGGGCGGTTCTCCACCCATTATCGATCCGGGCATCAACCTCCCTTTACAGTAAAACATGTTTTACACCGCCAAAACAACGCCAAATAAATCCCTCGTTCCAACACACACAAATTACGGATGTACCGTATCTGTTTTAACGGCGAAACCTGCTACACGGATGTATTCTATCGAATAGACTGTTTGTGTTGGAGAGTGGTGACCTATTGCACGGCATGTTAGAAAATTCTACTATGGTGACCGTTCGTGATATTTCTAAATCGGACATGCATTCTACGACACTCGCGGGATAAATGTCGCAGTGATGTCCTCTCAAACTGCCGATCATTTTCCCGCGCGAACGTGCGATGGGAGTAGAATGGCGAAAACGCAGTGTCATCAAGAATATCTTTGAGATTTAACATGATGTACAAATGGGGTGTAATCATCAACAGGACTCTATCAAGAAACGCATGGAAATCCCCGGGTTTATTCATTGGATAGTAGATATATACTATATTATACACTGATATGTTGGGATACTTTGATGTTCAAGGGAAATTAGTCAAGCTCATCGACAAGATCAGGCCCGGACTCCTGCGTCAGGTCGGAAAGGACTGAATCTCACTGTCAACCATCGTGGAAATAGAGGTTTTACATAGGGTTCATTATGATATATGGTGAGTTTCTACCGGCCGTTGTCATCACCGGTTCGGTATGGATAACTTGGAGTTCGGTGGCGGGCTCCCAATCGAGGGTTATGGGTTCGCCACCGGACGGTTCGACCAAGAAACGCTGAGGACAGCGCCGGAGTGTCGATTGTTTCTGGATGATGACCGTTCGACAAGCGGACAGTGTCTGCGTGATTATCGGTGGTTCATTTCCAACGTCGAACGAGCCTCGATTCCAGCGCTCATGGCTCATTCGAGAGCTTGGCAGGCAACATCTTCGTGATCGCACCATACCGTGACGGGGGCAATTTATTCACGGCGCTCCCACATCGCTCCGGCATGGCAGCGACCGCCACAGCTGAGAGGAGAGGAGGTTGATCGTCGATGAGTGATCCTGTTCGAATGGGTGTCGTCGGGACCGGGAGTGTCGCCCTCCGTGGCCTGTTGCCCCATCTGACGTGTGAGGACAACGATGAAAGCGTCGAAGTGACGGCGATCTGTGATATCGATGTGGATCGCGCTCAAGCCGCCGCCGGGGCATTCGATGTTCAGGAAACCTTCGAAGAGTACGAACGGTTATTAGCATCCGGGACGGTCGACGCGATTACCTTGGCCACTCCCATTGGCTTACACTTCGAGCAGGGCAAGCAGGCAATCGAGCACGGGATACAGGTCCATTTCAACAAGACGTTCTGTACCACCCTTGAAGAGGCCAATGAACTGATCGATTCGGCCGAGGAGGCAGGAGTGAAGTTGGTCGCCTCCCCGGGGCAGCTCACGCGGCCTAGAGAACAACGCGTTCGCAAACGCCTCCACGAAGGGGCCATCGGGACACCGACGTGGGCGGCCGCCGGTCGAGCGTTCGGCAGGTACCACCAAGAGGAACGCTCGGTTCGGGGCGGGGACGACCCTCTCTCGAACGTCGATCCGAGCTGGTATTTCCGGAAACCCGGGGGCGGTCCAATGTACGATATGACCGTCTATGAGCTTCATTCGATTACCGGGATCCTTGGCTCCGCCGAACGAGTGACGGCCATGTCCGGCATCAGTTTTCCCGAGCGGGAGTTCCACGGCAAACAGATCGAAACCGAGATTGACGATAACACGTTTTTACTCTTGGATTTCGGCGAGGCGCTGACCGCCTTCGTGTACGGAGCAGCTTTCGGTGGCCTTCCGGGGGTCAATGCGTTTCTGATCAACGGCAGCGAGGGCCAGATCAATGGGAATCAGCTCAATGGTGAACCGATCGAAGGAGCCGACGATAGTATCGAAGCCTTGCCCCACGTGACCGGCGAGCATCGCTCGATCCAGGAGGCCCACGTCTACGAAGACGTCATGCAACTCGTCGACTGGTTACGAGAGGAGCAGCCACCGATCGCCACAGTCGAACACGCCCGCCATGTCGTCGAGATCATCGAGAAGGGCTACCGATCCGCAGAAGCTGGAGAAGCCCAGGAACTCACAACGGATTTCGAGGTCGACACATCTCTTCTCGAGCATTACTGAACGGAATCTCGGTCACTCGATCGAGACTGGTTCGCCACGCTCGCCGCTCTCGAGGATGGCGTCACAGATCCGGAGCGTATCGACGGCTGATCGAGCGTCCGTTCGAGGAGTCCGATCATTCTCGATACAATCGACAAAATGCTCGACTTCCAGGGCGAACTGATCGACGGCTTCGAACGTTTCAACCCCTTCCCGGCCGTCGACCGAATAGCGGAGTTCGGTCTCGACCGGATCGACACCAGCTGGCGAACTCCGCGGACTCGGGGCGTATGCGTCGGTGACGACGAGCCAGCCGTTGGTCGCGTCGACCCGATAGTGTTGCCGGTGGACGCTATCGAAGCTCGAACTGACCTGGGCGGTCGCACCATCGGCGTATTCGAGCGTTGCCCGTGTGTCGGTATCGAGGCCGGATCCGAACGAATCTTGGACGCGGGCGTACGCGCGCTCGGGGACGCCGAGGAATCCTTTCGCGGCGGTAACTGGATAGACTCCAATTTCTAGCAGGCTCCCCCGTTTCAAAGCAGGATCGAGTTCTGTATCTCGACTCCGGTACCCATGGAACGAGCCGGTCACTGATTGGACGCGATCGAATTCCGTAGCGACGAGGTCGACCGCTCGGCGAGTCCGGGGATGGTACCGATACATGAGCGCCTCCATGAGAACGACTCCAGCCGCTTCACAATGCTCGGCCATCTCCCGCGCCTCGTCGGCCGAAACGGCCATCGGCTTTTCACACAACACGTGGAGGCCATGATCGGCCGCCCGCATCGACCATTTGGCGTGTTCGCTGTGCGGGGTCGGGTTATACACCGCGTCGATTGCTTCGTCCTCGAACAGGGCCTCGTAGGATCCGTGGGCTCGGTCGATATCGAAACGTTCCGCGACGGCTTCGGCCCGAGAACGGTCGCGGGAACCGATCGCCGTGACTTCGTGACCCCCCTTCCTGATCGCCGGGATCATCGCCACTTGCGCAAAGTTCGCCGTACTGATGATGCCAAAGCGCATGGCTTTGGGGTTCCCCTAGGTCGATAAAACCGCTTCGACCGCTGCATGACTCACTCTCTCGAAGCACCGAGGATGGGACCAGCCTCGAGGCGTCGCATCAGTCATCCAGGGGCCCTCTCTGCCTTGGGTGACGGCGCCCTCGGTCCCCGTCGCGGACTGTTTTCGAGCGTCTCCGACAAGGTCGTAGATGCCTAATCGAGTACAACCTCTCCGTGGCCACACCACATACGGTTGGGGGGCCTGTTTTCCGAGCTCTCGGAGTGGCCAAGGTAGGAGAATCGTGCGGGACCTCATTCCGTTTCATCACTCGCCGAAAAATCGATATTGTGCCCAAAGAAGCCGGGATATACAGCAGCTCAGACGAGTCCTCAAAAAGGATCACTTCCTGAACGGGAGGGAGTAGACAGAGATGAATCGCTCGAGCCCCTCCACGGCGGCGACCGTCTCTTATCGACGAGTCGGTGCTTCCGATCCGACGTTCCACCCGGCACAATGATTCGGGGATTCCCCCTCGGTACGCCAAATCGTTTGGCAAAATCGAACGGCGTGCTGTCCGAGCCAGCTCGAACAGATCCTGATACCGACGACGTCACCGATCCCTTCAATTCGGTTTCTTGATTTCGGCGGAGGGATCGAAGCGATGACGTGACGGGGCAACACCGGACACGCTGCCCAGTGCCATGTCGATCCCCGGTCGGAAACTTGAAACGAAACTTATCTGCTGTGCTATATCAATTAGTTGAAGTCATCGAACGGTTCCTGTGAAATTTCGTCTAGAAATTACAACTGTTGATGCGTACAGAAGGCGAATTCATCGACGATATCCTGCCAATAAAGTGAGGAAAGAGGGATATGGTTCGGGTGGCGTGGGCGAGGAATGGCCACGTCACCCAGTTCCGTCCTGATAACTCGATGTCGAAACCGCTGCGGCTCCGTTTCCCCCTGTGCCGAAATATTATGGACTCAAGGACACCCGGGTCATTATGGCAGAGACAGATCGGTATGATCTCGTCGTGCTTGGCGCGACACCTGGTGGCATTGCGAGCGCCGTCCGTGGTAACCGAGCGGGGCTAGAGAGCCTCCTTGTCACGTATCACGCGCATCTTGGCGGTATGACAGCCGGCGGTCTCAGCGTCACTGACACGACGCTGGAACCGACTCGTGCACGATCGCCGCTCCTTGACGAGTTCTTCGAACGTGTGCGAACGCACTATCGGGACACCTATGGCGCTGATTCATCCCAGTACGACCATTGTCAAGAGGGACTTCATTTTGAGCCGAAGGTCGCTGAAAGCATCTTTGAAGCCCTTATCGAAGAGGCTGGCGTCGACGTCCACCGTGGGTACCACCCAGTCAGCGTAACCCGTTCGGGACGAAACCTCCAGGCAATATCGTTTGACTCGTTCGATGGGACGGACAACCTGGAGGTGCACGGAGAGACTTTCATCGACGCGACCTATGAAGGAGACCTCGCGGCAGTCGCTGGCGTCCCCTATCGTGTCGGTCGAGAGGGCCGAGAGGAGTTCGGTGAACAGTATGCCGGACGGCTGTTCTCGGAGAAAGGAACTCGGATTTTCCCGGGAAGCACGGGGACGGGCGACGACGCCGTCCAGGCCTACGATTATCGACTGTGTCTCTCCAAAGATCCTGCCAACCGCCGGCTGCCGGATCGTCCCAACAACTACGATCGCGAAGAATTCCTCCCGATCGTCGAAGACGGTCCCGAGGACGTTCCCGGCCACGGAGATTCATATAAAAACGAGGAAATCCCGTGTCACATCAAAAGCGAACTGGTCGTCCCGACACTGGAGGAAATCCAGGGCATGGGCCTCGAGTCGCTCTTGTTGCTCCGTGGCCCATTACCGAACGAGAAACGCGACCTCAACACGGCTGACCTCCCTGGTGAGGTCGACGACTACCCGGAAGCTAACTGGGACCGTCGGGAGGAAATCGCGAAACGACATGAGGAGCACGTGCTCGGCCTCCTCTACTTCCTGCAGAACGATCCGACAGTTCCGGATGACCTGCAAGAGCAAGCCAGGCAATGGGGACTCCCGCAAGACGAGTTCGAGGACAACAACGGGTTCCCGTTTCCGTTGTATGTCCGGGAGGCACGACGAATCGAGGGCCGAACGACCTTCACCGAGCATGACGCTCGATTGGCCGAGGGGCTCCAGCGCGCGCCGATCAACCACGACAGTATTGCGATCGCCGAATACGCGATGGATTCTCACGACTGCCGCCCGGTCCGGCGCCAAGGCAGTCTCGCTGAGGGACACCATTTCTTGCCAGAGATCACCGTCCCGTCGCAGGTCCCGTATAACGCGTTACTACCCGAGGAGGTCGACAACTTGCTCGTGCCCGTCCCATTGTCCGCGACGCACGTGGGCTTCGGGACGATCCGACTCGAACCGACATGGATGCAGATCGGCGAGGCCGCCGGGTACGCGGCTGCCCTAGCCGCGGAAACAGGGACATCGCCCGGGGATCTCCACGTGGGAGCCATTCAACGCCAACTCGTGGAAGATGGTGCCATGATTACATTCTTTGACGATGTGCACGTGGATAGTGAGACGCCCGGCGTCCCGGCCGCGCAGTTCCTTGGAACCAAGGGGTTCTTTCGCTCCTACGATGCCCGGTTGGACGAGCCGCTTCGCACCAAAATTGCGGAACAGTGGGCCCAGCTGGCGGCAACAGTGCGGGCCGGGGACGGTGAACCAACCGAACACGCTCGCGGTCTTCCCGCGGAAGGAGGCGGCCGCCCGGTGACGGCTGGCGAGTTTGCCGAAACGCTCCAGGATGCGAGTGATCGGTACGACATCGATGCTGCTCTCGTTGATGCAGCATTCAGCGCGATTGATCCCGATGAACAGATTAATCGCGGGCTAGCGTGCACCGTGCTACACGATTACCTCTCCTAAGGGATGAAACTCTGACACTTGGTGGTAATTCGAATTCCGGAGACTGCGGACCCTATTGTGTTGTCCGAGTGATCCTGGCCCATTGTTCCCCGTCTGTTGAGTTTTCGTCACTACTGCCCTCCATGTCCTTGAGTTACTCGGGATCCAATCGGGTCGTCGAAAGCCCTGCCACTTGCAGGTGCTCTGTCTCAAAATCTTGTTACGTTGCGCCAGCAAGCGTCCAGCTGGCACCATAAAGGACTCCGGGAAATTTAGTGACGTGATGATTGTATTAGAAAATTGATCTGATGTGTTCAGGGGCTGTATGCCACGCACAGCGATTGACAGCTGCCAGATCAATCAATGCAATTGCCGGTATCATGATCCCCGAAAATGCCAATCCCTCGTTAGCGATTTGACTTCGGCACTTACCCAATATACCTATGAAAGACTCCTACCCGAACAACCGCTCTCCGAGAAAATAATCCTTCGGGTGAACCGGCTCCTATCCAACCAATGTATGGAAGTAACCGGGTGACTGCGTGGACTTCATCTTCTAAATCAATCGGCAAGCGGGAGGAGCGTGACTGCGGTAGCTGTCGTTGGTGCGGTGGGCGAACCGGCTCTTCTGCGTGAACCAGCCTATCCCGGGACGCCGGGCGAATCGTACACCTCCTTTCGCGTCAACATGTAGTAGATCGAGACCAGCATCTTTCGAGCGGTTGCGACGATGGCAACCTGGTGATTCTTCTTGCGCTTCAACCGAGCGTAATACCTCGTGAGATACGGATCCTTCACCTGGTTGACTGCGACGTTGGCACATTGGACGAGGATCCACCGCAACGCGCTGTGTCCTTGCTTCGACATGCCGCCCTCATGTCGCTTCTCGCCTGACCCCCTCGTGACCGGATCCAATCCGGCATAACTGACTAGTTCCTCGGATCGGTCGAACCGATCGATCTCCCCGAAGATCAACACCGAGGAGAAGAAGCTGACACCAGGAATGGTCATCAGTCGTTGCGTTTCCTCCTCGGCCACCCCCGTCTCCTCGATCAGCCGCTCCAACTCGGTGATCCGTTCGTTGAGCGTGTCGATCACCGCGAGGAATGATTCCAGTAACGTCCGACCGATTGGTGTGAGGTCGACCTCATGCGATTTTTCCCGATCACTGGGCGTGAACGGGTCCCAGTCGTAGGAGATTCCCTGGTTGTCCAGAACGGCATGGACTTCGTTCTTGAAATCCGTCCGTTTCTCGACCAGCCGCTTGCGACCATGTGCAAGCGTTCTGATTTCCCGGACATCCTTGGCCGGGACGTAACTTTCCGCGACCATGTCCGCCCTGCACAGCTGCGCGAGGAGCTTTGCATCCAACCGGTCGTTCTTCACCTCGGCTGTTCCAATGGCCTTGGTCTGGCGCGGATCGTCCACCGCCACGTCGAGGTGCTGATCCCGCGTATCATAGATTACGAAGTAATTCCCGGTCGCTTCGAGCGTTGCCTTCGATCCTTCGTACGCCTCAGCCAGTTCGTCGAAGTGCTCATTCTTGAGACGCTGTTCCGCGACTAACTCGTCGCTCTCGTCCAACACCGCCACCTGCGAGTCATCCTTATGTACGTCGATTCCAAGGTAGTATATGGCGGCCTCTGGAGTGGAAGTGCGTGGAGGGAGCCACACCTATGCGGATTGAGCGACCCTGACCTTCCAGGGTGGGTCGCTTTCCATGATGGAGCTTCCTTGAGCACCGCAGCCGATCACGCGTACGCGTTCGATGACGTCTATCTTGAGTCGGCCTTTGCCATCCCGTTCCTCCTCCACGCAGTACGGGATTAGCAGTCTTTCATACCATCACGCGCCTTGGATGCCCCAGGGTGGCCGTTGTCAGATGCTCTGAAGAGTCCTCATCGGATACCTCGAACAGGATGGCGATGACGTCGAACCCCACGAGTACGGAACGGTTCTCCGCGTCGAGAACTTTGCCGTCACCTCAACGGGTTGTTCTGATCCGGATCCGAACTCGATCACTGGCGTCGCGAATACGTAAACCGGAGTGCCGCACTGTAGCGATGCGAATCCAGCGGTGCTCACGAGGTGATGCAATCGGTCGGCTGGAAAATGACTGGTCGGTTCAATATACTACTCCACAAGATTGCCATTAGCATCGTCGTGGAGTCCGAAACATGTGGCTGTTCACATATTGCGTTCGAAGGCCTGATGGAGATTCGCAAACGAATGGGGGCAAAACGCTTGCATGCCTGGGCCTTCCGGCAGCTCTACGCCTTCGTCGAATACAAAGCAACAGAGCGTGGGATCCAGGTCGAGCAAGTCGATCCGGCGAAGACCTCCCAGCGGTGTTCCACGTGTGGGCACACAGATCCACGAAATCGACCGACACAGGATCGATTTCGTTGTCTTGTGTGTGGTTTTGAGAATCACGCCGATTACAACCCAGCCAAGAACATCGCATTCGAACTCCTTCGGAACCAGAATGGGCCCGAGGGAGGCGCACCGGAAGGCGTTCGTGTGAACGGCGGGGCGATGAGCGCGAGTGGCGACGTTACCGGTCTCCCGAGATCGGGATAGAGCGGGAGTCTATGCCGAAAGCCCACGAGTTTGCTCGTGGGCTAGCTTACCTCCGCCTGAAGTGGCTCGACCATTTCCTCGTACATCGGCTCCGTTACCCAGCATGCCATTCTTCGAATCTCCTGGTCAGGCCGTCGGGTATTCTCGAATAAATGGCTTCCACGGGACTGAACCCCCACCAGCCGGCAGAGCCCGGTGAGGAATTCGGTGGCGTGTCTCTCCCCATCCGGTAAATGTCGACTTGTAATCCCTGTTGGCTGGTGTCATGCGTTGGTTTGCCGTGCCCGCATTGTCGATGGAGGCGCCCTGATCGATAAACCCCGGGCCGGTACGAGATGACCAACAACACGGTCCTGGTCAAGACCAGTACGCTTCTGGAGACTGACCGGTTCGACGGGGTGCTGTTCGCAATCGCCGATACCCGCAACCGGCGGGAAGGTGCTGCTGCTTCGACCGACCAAGGGAACAGTCACATCGGCTGTAAGGAGATGCTTAACCGTTACCACCGGGGCGCCCCGTACAGTACAATCGGGGAACCACGCTGACTGTTCTGCCAGTAATGAGGGTGGACCTCCGGACGAGCGGTCGCTCGGCTTCTATTCCACGAACGTACAATCTCAACGTGCTGATAGCCTCCACACCCTCACTGGTCCGCCCCTTTAATCGACTCCGAATAGCCACAAGTCCCGATATATGAAAACTCGTTACCTATCTATCGTAATTTATCGTCGAGCGAACGGAGGGAAGCGTTATACGCCAGCCGTGCAAATACTCTCCGTAAAGGGTTGTTTCATGGGGACAAGGAGCACGGATTCGCCGCTTGACGACATCGCATATCTCGCGCGATCCGAACATCGCACACCCACGCTAGTCGCCATCACCGTGCGCCCGAGAAGCCGGTCCGAACTGTGGGAACTCGCACAGGTATCATCCTCGACCATCCGTCGAACGCTCCGGGAGTTCGAGGATCGGCGCTGGATTCGCCGGAACGGGTACCAGTACGAGGCGACCGAGCTCGGTGCCTCCGTCGCGGAAGCAATGGCGGACCTGATCGAGCGCATCGAGACGGAACAGCAGGTACGTGACGTCTGGGATAGCCTCCCGGGACGGGATGATGGATTCTCAATCGATCTCTGTGCCGGGGCCACGGTCACGGTAGCGGATAGTGACCGCCCGTATCGGCCTGTCGACCGTTTCTTATCCCTATTGAACGACACTGACCGCTTTCGCGCCGTGGGCTTCGAGGTGGCCATTCTCGAACCGAGCAAGGAGGAACTCAGAGCACGCATTCTCGATGGCATGCAGGCAGAGATCGTTGCACCTCCACACCTTGCCGAATACATCCGCTCTCATTGTCCGGGACTCATCGCAGAGACGCTCGAATCGGGGAACCTCACGCTCCGCCTGCACAACGACCTCCCCCATTACGGGCTCTGTCTCTTCGACGACCGCATTTCCATCCGCGGATACGATACTGACGCGGGAACCCTACGGGTCCTGCTCGACACCGATTCGGCGGCGGCCCGCGAGTGGGCCGAATCAACTTTCGAGAGTTATGAGCGTGAAACGCCGATCATACCACTCGAGACCACTGGCAACTAACATTACTTTCTTTGATTCTTGACTGTACGCGACGTCGAACACTCCGGTCACACGTTGCCGCTTGTGCAACGACTGGGCGAGCGTCATGAGCTGCGTGATTTCCACTCGGTAGCTATGTGATCTTCCCACGCCTGTGTGCATCTGCCGCAAGGCAAAAGGTAACACATGACAGAAAACACGACCCACGGCGTCGATCGGAATGCGCTCCAGTCGTTCGCCGAGCACGCGGCGGATCACCCGGAGGAAGTGCAGTTCGGGCTGGGGGCGCGGGCGACGTACGAAGGTACCTGCGCACATAGTCTCGCGAAGATTGATAGTTACGAGCTCGGAGGCGAACCGATCGTCCGCCCCACGCGCGAGTACACGATCCCCTACGGCGGCTGGCAGGAAGTGCTCGACGCGGGCGGCTGGGTCGGCCCCACCGACCGCATGGAGCCCATCGAAGTGGCACTTTCCGCGCTGGCCGCATGCATCAACGTCGGGATTACGATCAACGCGGTCGCGAACGGTATCGACCTCGATCACCTCCAGACGAACGTCTCAACCGACTTCGACCCGGCAGTGCTGTTCAGCCTGGCCGACCTCAATCACGCCAATACCGTCTTCGAGAACCTCACCGCCGACGTCACCGTCACTGGTGACGACATCAACAAGGATCTGGTAGACGAATGGGCACGGCGTGCTCCGGTGTACACCCTCTGTTCGTCCCCGCAGGACATCGAGCTGCGGATCGAAACGCCGGCCACGGTTCCGGCGGGGGACTGACAATGGCACAACTCGACGTCGATCGACTGGAACGACAGATCAAATCAGTCTACCGGGACGTCGCAGAAACGCCCGATGAGGAGTTCCACTTCCAGATGGGACGGCCCCTGGCCCTGAATCTTGGCTACGATCCCGACGACCTCCGCTACGTCCCCGAGGCGGCGATCGACTCGTTCGCGGGCGTCGGTTACCATTTCGATTTGGCCGATATCCAGCCCCGCCAGCACGTCCTCGACCTCGGGAGCGGGTCCGGGATGGACTCGTTCGTCGCCGCGCTCCACACCACTGAAACCGGTAGGGTCACCGGCGTGGACATCACCACCGAACAACTCGAGAATGCACGAAAGCTCGCCAAAGAAGGGCTGTTCCACAACGTGACGTTCCGTCGGGGGTACATCGAGGATCTTCCCTTTGAGGACGACAGCTTCGACGTGGTCATCTCGAACGGCGTGATCAACCTCTCTGCGGACAAGGATGCCGTCTTCGCCGAGGCCAACCGGGTGTTGCGGGATGGCGGTCGGCTCGCGATCTCGGATATCATCAGCGAAGAGCAAATGCCGGAAAGCATCAAAAGTGACGCCGACCTCTGGGCTGCTTGCATCGGTGGTGCCATGCAGATCGACCGGTACACCGAGCTGGTCGAACGCGCTGGCTTCGAGAACGTGGAGGTTCGGGAGAACACCCAGTACGAGTTCATCTCCGAATCGGCGGCGAACGCCTGTCAGAAGTACGGCGTCAAGAGCATTTCCCTCGGTGCCGACCGCGCGTGATCCGGTGGGCGAAGGGGCTTTCTTCGTTTGACCCGCACAGCTTCCGAACGCGTTATCCGACATGTAGACTTCCCGCAGTTGCTGTCCGCTACCGGCGACGCACCCTGCTGGCTGTCGCCAGGGCCGGCCCCAACCGCGTAGGAGTGACGTGTCCACCGTGACAACATCGGCTCGCGAGTAAAATTCGAGGGCGGCTGGACGCCCGGGACTCCCAGCTGTAACGATTTATCCCCGCCGGGGTATTCTCCGTGTGTTGTTTTGTTCGTTCTATCTCTTACTCCTCCTGCTCAAGGCGTTCGCGACGTTCCTCGAACTCCTCGTAACTGAATTCACCCTGTGCGTAGGCAAGGCGCAACGCTTCCATCGCCTGATCCTCGTCCCCGCCCACCGACTGGCGGTGTAGCCGGACCACGATATACAGTCCGCCGATCAGGAGCAGAATGCCCACCAACCAGACTAGCAACCAGGACGTGCCAGCCGAACCCCACATGTGATGCCCACTCCAGACCCCCATCGCCGGCCATCCGAGAACCAGCACGAGCAACGCCATCAAGATAACGAGGGCGACGATAAGCACAAGATGCCGTACCAGATCGCTCGAGTCCGACATACGGTACTCGACGGTGGAAATGACGATAAGTGGGGCCACCATTCCAACCGATCGAGAATGGATCATCCGAGCGAATATCGCTCGGCCGCGGCCGTGGATCGTCCTCAGGTTCGCGCGGCGAACACGGCCACCAGCGGATCAAAACTCCCATCGAGCGACCAGCAAGCGTACCGTCCCCAGAGCCAGGCGAGCGCGTTACACACGTGCAAGGTGAACAGGAAAACGAAGATCCCCAACACTCCCACCACGATTGCCGCCCCCAGCGTGTTGATTTCCCAGTATCCCACGGTAATCACCGCATCGAAGCCGACCAGGAGGTAGTTCCACCCAAGGTAGATCGTGTGGTGGATTTCCGGCGCCCGCTCGGTGACCACGCCCACGTACAAGCCGGGTCGGTCGTAGTAGAGTGGCACCATCACCATCGCCACCGCGGTTGAAAGCCCGGTAAATGCGACAACGAAGGCGGCGGTGCCGAGCAGGAATTTCACTGGAAGATAGACGAGTGCACTCCACGTCCGTCGATCCAGCACGTACGATTTGAGCTTCGGCCCCCATGCCGCCCCGTCGAGTTCCAGGCGCGGGTCGATCGTGACGTCGAGCAGTCGACTCGTCAGCCAGCGCTCGAAGCTTACGAGCACGAGGGCAACCCCAATCGTCATCATCAGGATGGCGAATCCGATCAGGATAACCGCCAGTCCGATCCCCACCGAGATGCCGACGCTGAAGAAAATGAAGTAGGCCAATCCGAGCGGGAAGGCCAAAAGGAGGTACGCGAGATTCAGATAGGATTGCCGACGGAACGGCACCCCGAAAAACCACGATAGCGTTCCCGTCCGCCCGGCCAGCCGGGCAAACGGGCGGTCGTCGGCGAGATCCGTCATCGGTGACGGTTCGTGTTGGTGGATAAAAAGGTTCTCCCGCGGTTGGCGAGCGTGCGACGGGTCGCATGTTTTTAGGTGGCCACCTGGCGTGTGACCGAGTGGGAACTCCCCGGGGGCGAACGAATCAGTGCCGCTGTTGCTCGCGCGGACCGATGATGAGGCCGTCGCCGACGGCGCGGACGATGCCGTCGTCGACTTGCTGAGCGACGAGTATAACAAGCAAATTCTCCGCTATACCCGCGCGGAGCCCCGCTCCGTCTCGACGCTCAGCGAGTTGTGTGACGCCGACCCCTCGACGATCTATCGTCGAATCGACGATCTCGAAGGACACGGTTTGCTCGAAGGCCAGAACCGCCTCGACCCGGGTGGCCACCATTACACCGTCTACTCCGCGAGCATCCGCGAGATTCACATTCGGCTCGAGGAAGACGGCTTTGCGGTCGAAGTCGACCGGATCGCTGAAGAATCGCCCGCCGATCGATTCACGCGGCTCTACGAGGGATTCAAATGACGCGTGGACTTTTGCTGACCACCGCGGAGCCGGCCACGCCCGACGACGTGGCTCTCGTGCTGGCGGTGTTTCTCGCACTCATGGTTGCCACGGGGCTGTCGATCTATCTGGCGATCCGGCTGTACCGTGGCTATCGGGTCGGCGGGTCCGTGGCGATGCTCTTGCTGGGCATCGGGCTCGTGTTGCTGACGACGGTTCCAATGGTCCTTCGGTTCATCCTCTCAAACGTGCCGACGGTCGATCCGATGTGGCGCGAGGTAATCGCCACGTCGGCCCAGTTGCTGGGGTTGCTGATTATCCTGGGGGTGATCTATGTTCGCCGCTGATCCTGCGACGGTCCTGTTCGCCACGGCGCTGGCGACCGCCGCGACCGGTGCCATTGTTTCGGCACTGGCGTTCCAGGGGTATCGACGCAACGAGAGCGCGGCGATGCTGTTTCTCGCCATCGGGATCTTCTGCATCACGGTGAGCCCGTTCGCCGTCAGCTACGGCGTAGCTCTCGTGGTCGAGATCACCGAGGCAACTGCCATGCTCGGTATCCTTGCTGGCAACATCCTCGGCCTGCTCTCGATTCTTTACTCCCTGGAAGGCACCTGACGCCGGATCTTTCACTTAAAGGTTGTGGCGACTTGTCCGTTCACCAGCTCTGATTCCCGGTTTAGGTGTGGGTGCCGTGTATCGTCACGTGCACCATGACGATGACATCGAACGGCCGGACCGCCGGGGCTCACTGCGGGTGGTTGCTTCGAATTCCGGTCGATCCCATGACGTATCGCTCGTTTGGATACCTGCTACTCACGATGCCGCTGGCGCTGGCGTACTTTACGATGTTAGTGGTCGGCCTTTCGTTGAGTGCCAGCTTGCTTGTTTTGCTCATCGGTCCCGTCATCTTCGCAGCCACATTGCTGCTCGTTGTAGCCTTCGCGTGGTTCGACGGACAGCTGACCGCGGTGTTGCTGGACGCCGAGGTAAATCCGGGATTCCCCGCCAACGACTCGCTCGTGACGTTTGCGAAGGAGCTCTTCCTGGGCAAACAGACGTGGCTCGGATTCATGTTCTTGCTCTGGAAGATTCTGTTGGGTTTCATCGCGTTCGTGATGATCGTGGTCGGGATCTCGGTGTCGCTCGCACTGTTGCTCAGTCCACTGTACTATGGCGAGCATCTCGTCGTGGGTATCTGGGCTGACGGCTACGCGATCAACAGTCCCTCTCGCGCCGCGGCGGCAGCCGTCATCGGGGCGGGTTTCGCGTACCTGACGCTCCTTTTCGTCAACGTCCTCGGCCTCGTTACGCGCAGACTGGCCGAGGAACTTTTGAACGACGGATAGCAACGCGAAGGGCGTCGTGGGCCAGTATGTTTTCGTCCCGCGAAGATGAATCGAGGGTCGCGCTGACACCGCGTTTGCCCGTCCGTTCCCTCGATCCACACCTGGGATGACTGTCTCCTGATCAGTCGGTGCGTCGGCTACCTGGACGCTCCCAAGCGAGCCTCCGAGTTCGGGTTGCGAACTGAGAAAAGGGGGTTGATCGGTGAGGTCCGTTACCGTCGATTGCTCTCCGTCTCCGAGTGATCCAGTCCGTCGCGAAGAATATTCGGGCGTTTACGGGGAGTACATCTAGGCTCACCCTGAGGTCGACCTCGTGATCTGCAACATAGCAGCGATTTCGCTCCGACGGGACGTCGCTCAGTCCAGTTGCGTCAACTTGACGCGGCCGGTATTCGTTTCGATGAGCAAGCTGGGACCGCCTTCCCCGAGCCGTCCGTTAACCTGCAAGCGTGCGCTATCTTCGTCCGTCAGTTCCAGTTCGTCGTACTCGACACGACCGGTCCCGGTCGACGCCCGTAATTCCGCGTCCAGATCCGCCGCAATGGCGGCTTCGACCCGGCCTGTCGTCGAGGAAATCCGGGTGTCGCCATCGATCGCGGGGACGTCGACCTCGATGCGGCCCGTGTTGGTATCGATGTCTCCGACTGCGCCGACGTCACGGATCTCGACACGCCCGACGGTCGTCCTGGCAGTCACCGTCCCCGTGACATCCCTGAGTTCGATTCGTCCGGTCGTACTCCGTGCGTCGATCGACCCATCCACGTCGCGTGCAGTGATGCTTCCCGTGGTCGATTCGATCGCTAGCTCACCGCGCACGTTACGAATTTCGGCGCTGCCCACGACAGAGCCGACCCGGGAGACTGGGAACGTCTCCGGAACGGTGATCGTGAGATCGACCGAGGGTTCACTCTCCATCCAGCCGGACTCGCCCGCCCACTCGGTGCGGATTTCGAGGGTGCCGTTGGCGTGTTCCGTTTCGACCGAGAGCTCATCGAGGTCCGATCGCACCGAACTCGATTGCTTCACGACGTCCACGTCGATGTCGTCTCGATCCTCCCCGACGATCTCGATGGTCCCGACCCGACCAATCACCGCGAGTTCTTCGGGCTCGTCCGGGGAGAGCGTGTAGCTCCTCGTGATTCGCTGCCCGACAAACGGGGTCATACTGGTACAACCTGCAAGCAGTGCCACCACACCGCTGGCTCCCCCCGCGCACAGTCCTCGCCTCGTTATTGACTGCATATCTAATGCGATTGGGTCTACCCTCTTGAACCGGAATTCACAGTTGTCAGTCGACCAATTGACCCAAATGTTTATATGAGTGTTCGTTCGGTTCCCCCCAGCCCTCACCTTCGAGGGACGTAGCGGATCATCACCCCATCCCTCCCGCGGCTGCCACTAAGGTTGTCCTTCCTCCGAGAAATACATGAGCGCCGCCACTCAGCACGAGTCGCTGTCGAGGGCCGTTTGACCAACAGGCGCCACGACCCCATGGTTATCCGGGTGGACACACCGGTGGCTCGAGCCTGGCAGCTCGGAGCCGGTCTCGGATCGGCGAGTTCTTTAACTGCTTCCAATCCGCATATTTCCGCTGCTATGTGCCACCACAGCATCGACCTGGGTGAACTCAACGAAGCCGAACGGGCGGCGCTTGTGAACGAGCACAGTGAGGAGCAACTCTGGGACGAACACTCCCGCGAAGAGTTGGGGGAACTGGGCCTCGCGGCTTAGGTTTGGCGGTTCCATCGTCGGTGGCAATAAACCGAGTCGAATGGAGCTTGGCCCAGAGGGGCGTTCCATCACTCACGGAGTCGGTGACCGGTACGAAGATTCGCTCGCTCCAGCGTGGTGTCGGACTTCGAGCACTCAGAGGTCGAGCTGGAGCGCCGCGGGATCGAAGCTCCGTGCGGCTGCTGCCAGCAAGTCAGCCGTTTTGTCCAAATCGTGGAGATCGAGCACCTCAACGGGCGTGTGCATGTATCGATTGGGAACTCCAACATTGAGCGATGGCACCCCGCCTCGGGAGGTATAGTACGCATCGGCGTCGGTACCGCTCCGGATTCCGGCCGCCTGCAGCTGGATGTCGATTTCAGTCGTCGTCGCGGCCTTCCGTACGATTTCGACAAGCTTCGGGTGGTTGGCACTTCCGCGACCGAGCACTGGCCCCTCGCCGAGTTCGACGCCGGCGCCGGCGCCGGACGGGATCCCCGGGCTGTCGGTCGCATGGGTGACGTCGATGGCAATTGCCGCATCGAGTGCGAGATCGAAGCCAACCATCTTTGCGCCCTGCATCCCGAGTTCTTCCTGGACCGTGGAGATGGCGTAGACCGTTGTATCTAGTTCGCTATCGGCCACCCGGCGCAATCCCTCGGCAGCCGCCCAACTCCCAATGCGGTTGTCCAGGCCGCGTGCCGCAATGCGGTCGTTTGCCAGCTCCGAAATCGTCTGGGCGAACGTGATCGGGTCACCACGCTCGACGAGCGCTTCCGCTTCATCCCCATCAACCGCACCGATATCGACGTGTTGTTCGCCGATGTCCTCGATGGTGTCGTCCTCGCGCTTTCGCAGGTGGATCGCGGGTTGGCCGACGACGCCGGACACGGGCCCGTCCCGGGTGTGGATCCGCACGTGTTGGCCCTTCGAGACTGTTCGATCTGAGCCCCCGATGCTCGACATGCGGACCATCCCGTCGTCCTCGATGTCCCGCACGATCAGGCCGATTTCGTCCATATGTCCGGACAGTGCCAGCGCTGGACCGCCCCGGTCGAGGACGGCAACGGCGTTTCCGTAGGCATCGGTCCGCACCTCGTCCGCGAACGGTTCGACGTATTCGATCCAGCGGCGCTGCCCGGGGATTTCGAAGCCGGCCGGCGTTGCCGTCTCCAGCAAGGAATCCAAGAACGATCGTCGGGGGCCGTCCATAACAGTCCTATCGTGGGGTAGGGCCTGAACGTTTCGGTCGCCCAACCAGTCGGTGCCTGGATCAGTACTGTATGGGCCACCACCGCTACCGATTGATGCCGTCCCTGTGGGTGGCGGTCACTCAGCCGGAATTTCGGGCGAGGAACGCTCTTCCCACCGCTCCTCGAGATCATCGAGGATATCCGTCCAGCCGCCATATTCCAGTTCGCTCGCCTCGAGGGTCCCCGGCCCAAACACGCCCTGTCGTTCGCGGAACTCCCGGAACTCCCTGGACACGTCGGATCGGACGGCATCCCAAAAGCTCCCGTCGAAGGGGTATACGGGCTCGGAAAATTGTCCATCGTTGACGATCATCCCCACCGCCTTCACCAGGGCGGGCCCGTCGAAGTACGACGGAATTTCGCCCCCATCACTCGTGATCGGATAGAGCGGCGCGTGGTGTGATCCTCGCATGGCACCGGCTACCATCGGCGGTGTTGCGTACGGCTGTAGGACTTCTCCGGGTGACGGAAAGTTTGACTGGGTTCGGACGATCGCGACCGGGTCGTCCTTGCCGACATACTCCCCGGCGACGTGTCGAAGCTTCTGTGTGGATATCGCGGCCGCCTGGCTGCCGGTCGCCCGTGACCGAATCTTCTTAATGCCGAACCGGTGTGGCTCCATCAGTAACGCCGCAAGCCGCCAGATGTCCTCTGGCACGTCGAGATGAATGGTCCGTTCGCCCGGGTCGGTGTGCTCGAGGTCCATCACCTCGAAGGTGAACCCTTTGTGAATCGTATCCTTGAGTAACAGTCCGGAGGTGTACCGGGCATCAGCGTACGTGGTGTAAAACGGTTGATTGAATGCCCCCGGCTCGGTTTTGTCCGCCCCGAGGACCAGAATCGGCTCCGCCTGGCGTTCCTCGAAGTGCAATTCGCACACACCCGGTCCGAGCCCTTTGACATTGCCGGCAAACGAGTCCTCCAAAAGGTCCTGCCCGGCGCCGTAGAGCCCCTGCTCTTGCGCGATATCGGTTCCGGCGAGGAAGGCGTCCCAGGCCAGCTCGTGGACCGGCTCCGCGTTCTCGCCTTCGCGATGGCTCATTAACACGTCGATGTCGTCCCCGACGGTGAAGACGAACGTATCGTCCAGAAACCCACCCTGGTCCTCAAGGGTGTCTGTTACCGCCGCCACGACTTCGGTCGTTGGTCGCCAGTGTCCAGCTACGCTGCCGATATCTGCTTTGATGAGTGAGAGTGTTTGCATCGGTGTGTTACGGCCGTCAGTAGTATTCATTAGCTGGCCAATAACCGTCCGTCGCCAGCTCGTTTACCCGCTCGAGATAGTCGATCTCTCGAAGCATCTCCGCGACGATCGCGTCGGGGGATTCCTCGCCGTTACCGCGTTCCAATAGCCTGGCTTTTAGTTCCGGGCTCAGTTCGATTGTGGCCGTTCCGGACATGCTACGCTCCACGATTGTGCCGACGACCACTTAATTATTCACTCGAAATACCGTTGAAATTAACTCGGATCCGAAAAAACATCTCGCTCCTCATCACGCACGTTCAAAAGGATCGGCCTGTTCCATACCGGTATGTCGGGGGAGGACGTTAGCGAGGAGTTAGCCGCCGTTGCATCGTCGATCGACTTGACGGAGTACGAAATTACAGCCTACCTTGCAGTCCTCGAACACGGGGACCTGACCGCAAGCGAGATTGCCGAACGAACCACCCTTCCACAACCGCGGGTCTACGACACGGTCCGGACCCTCGCCGATCGAGGCCTGGTGGAACTCCGCGAGTCCCGCCCCCTTCGCGTGCTAGCGGTTGACCCCCGGGACAGCTTCGGCGATCTCCAGGTCTCCCTCGACCAGCTGGTCGAGGCGCTCGGCGCCCGGTACGTGGCCCCGACACCGGAGACCGAGGCTGCCGCGTTGGTCAAGTCCCGCTCTAGCATCCTCCGGTACTTCGAGGATGTCATCGACAGTGCGGCCTACGAACTTACCGTCGCCCTAACTCCCCAGTTGGTCACCCGGTTCGAGGAATCGCTGGCTGGGGCCGTCAGTCGAGGCGTCCGGTGTTCGATGGTCGTTGCACCGGCAGCGGATGCACCGGATCCGGACGCGTTCTCCTACGCGCGGGTGGCAACCACGGCTCGGGGGAGAAGCGGCGTCACGACGCCAGTCTTGGCGATTGCGGACGGCGAGTACTCCGTGTACGCGACGCAAGCTGCGGTCCGCAACGACGACAACCATTATGCTGCCATCTTCAACCGTTCGGCCCTCGGATTCCTCGTGCTCGGGTTCTTCGGGACCGTGATTTGGTCGACGGCGGATCGGATTTTGCTTGCCGACCAACCAACGGGTGATGTCCCCCGTCATTACGCATCTTTGCGGCGATGTATCAAGGATATCCGGCGGATCGAGGGTTCGGTGTCCGCTCGAGTCAGGGGCCGGGATGTGGTGACGGGCCGCGACCGGGAAGTCGTCGGCGACGTCGTATCGACCCGAATGACGGAAAATGAGGAGGTCGCGACGTTGGTGCTTTCCGTCGATGGCGAGCGAGTGGAGGTCGGTGGTCGACTGGCCGCCTACGAGGACATCGAGGCCCACGAGATCGAGTTGCTCCGAGAGCTCCCGCGGCGGTAATCGTTTTTCGACAGTTCTGCAAGGACATTCCTGAACGATCGGGGGCTCGAGCGCCCGTTAGGCCTTTCCGGAACGAACGTTTTAACCAGCGTCCAGAGGTGCCGACCGTATGGTGACGCACAATCGGACGGTCCGCCAGGACGTCCGGGAGCTCGGGGAACTTCTCGGGTCCATTATCGAGGCCCAAACGTCACGTTCGACGTTTGAATCGGTCGAGGGGATCCGCCGTTCCGCGATCGACTACCGTCGTGGCGACGCCGACACCCGGGCCACGTTCGAAGACCAGATGGCGATGCTCACGCCCGAACTCGAATACGCGGTCGCACGGGCGTTCACTACCTACTTCGAACTGATCAATCTGGCCGAGGAACGCGAGCGGGTGCGAAATATTCGGAGCGACGCCGACGACGGGACACTGGAGGATACTGTCATCGAGGCAGTCGAGGAACTCACTGACGACGAAGAACGCGGGGAACAGGTCCTCCAGGATCTCATGATCGAACCGACCTTTACCGCCCACCCGACTGAAGCGCGGCGCAAGACGGTGAAGGCGAAACTCCGGGCGATCGCGCATCGCCTGGAGACGTTGGACGAGCAGAACCTGACTGCTGCCGAGGAAGAGCGCGTCTGGCGAGAGCTCGAATCCGAAATCACGGGGCTGTGGCAGACTCCTCAACTCCGGGACCGCCGTCCCGAACCAGAAGACGAGGCCCGGAACGTCCAGTGGTATCTCGCGAACACCCTTTTCGACGTGATCGGCGATTTCTACGACGATATCGAAGCGGCGGTAGCCGAAGCGGGTCTCGATGCCGACGTGCCGACAATGTTCGAGTTTCGTTCCTGGGCCGGCAGCGACCGGGACGGCAACCCCTTCGTGACGCGGGACGTCACGACCCAAACGCTCGCCCAGCAACGAGAGACGGCCATCGAGAATTACCTCGAGGCACTCGACGATCTTCGGAGCGTCCTGAGCCAGGATGAAACCCAGGTCGAGGAAGACAACGAACTCGCACGCTCGATCGCGGAAGATCGTGATCGGCTCCCGACGGTCAAACCCTCCGATCTGGACGTTGAACCCGGGGAGCCGTATCGGGTGAAGCTCGCATACATGAGTGAACGGCTCGAGCGCATCGACGACATCCGGCCGGGAGGCTACGACGACGAAGACGAGCTTGCCGACGATTTGGCGGTACTCGCGGACTCGCTCCGCAGAAACGGGGCTGGGGTCATCGCGCGAACGGAAGTCGACCCGCTCCGGCGGCGGGTGGAGACGTTCGGATTTACGCTGGCGAGCCACGATCTCCGCGATCACCGCATCAATCACACGGAAGCGGTCGACGAGGTGCTGGGCCGGGCCGGGATCGACTATCGCGAGGAGGACGAGGACGATCGACAGGCCGTGTTGACGGAGGCGATTCTCCAGGCCGAGCCTGTCGTTGATGTCACCGACGACGAGGGGATCTCGGAGACTGCGGTTCGCGTGCTCGAACGGTTTCGGGCCCTTGCGGAGTGGCAGGACGAATACGGCGTGCAGACGATCGACACCTACGCCATCAGCATGACCGAGGAGCCGAGTCACGTCCTCGAGGTCGTCTTCCTGGCCGATCAGGTTGGCGTGATCGAACTCCCGGGTCATTCGGGGCTGGACATCGTCCCGTTGCTTGAGACCGAGAGTGCACTCTCTCGAGCGCGCGAAATCATGGGAACGCTCTATGAAAATGACGCATACGCGCAGGTCCTCGAAAGCCGGGAGCACGTCCAGGAGGTCATGATCGGGTACTCGGACTCGAACAAGGAGAACGGGTTCCTCGCGGCGAACTGGTCGCTATACAGCAACCAGCGGCGCCTCGCAGCCATCGCTGAGGACTACAACATCACCCTCCGACTGTTCCACGGTCGCGGCGGGTCGATCTCCCGTGGTGGCGGCCCGATGAATCGGGCGTTGCTCGCACTGCCCCTCGATACGATCACCGGGCAGGTGAAATTCACTGTCCAGGGCGAGGCGATCGCCGAAAGTTACGCCAATCCCGATATCGCCCGCCGCGAGCTCGAACAGATGCTGAACGCGATGATCCGTATCCGTCACCGGTCTCGGAGTGGCGAGAAGGACGCCGTCCCGACGGCGTGGCAGGAGGCCCTCGAAACGATGGCAGACGCGGCCCGGCAGGAGTATCGCGACTTGCTCGAGACTCCCGGATTCGTCCAGTATTTCGAACAGGCCACACCGATCTCCGTGATCGACGAGCTCAACCTCGGGTCCCGCCCCACCTCGCGAAGCGGCGAACGAACAGTCGAGGATCTCCGCGCAATTCCGTGGGTGTTCTCCTGGACCCAATCTCGTTGTATCCTGCCGGGCTGGTACGCGCTGGGGACGGGAATCGAGACGTATCTGGACGATGGCGGTTCCCTCGAGACGCTTCAGGAGATGTACGCGGAGTGGCCGTTCTTCGCAACCACCCTTGACAACGCGGCGATGGCGATGGCGAAAAGCGATCCGGAGATCGCGAGCGTCTATGCGGACCTCGCCGACCCCGAGTTGCGCGAGGAGTTCTATCCGCGCATCATGGACGAGTACGACCGGAGTGTCGCGTACGCACTCGACATCACGGGCCGCGACCATCTCGTCGATCGGGAGTGGCTCGCCGAGAGTCTCCACCTTCGCAATCCCTACGTCGATCCGCTCAACTATCTGCAGGCGGCACTGCTGGGCCGATCGCATCGCTCCACTGTGGAGGACCGTACTCTCCGGCTTTCGGTCAAGGGAATCGCCGCCGGGATGAAAAACACGGGCTAGTCTGTCGGGTCATCCAAGGCCCCCCAGGAGGTCGCTCGCTGGATCTCAATCGCGATCACCGGGCGTTCCGCCAACGGGTGGTGCTCGTACTGCGCGTATTTTTCGCGAAGCGCCCCGACGGCATCGGCGTGGTTCGCTGCCGTGAGGTCGATCACGCTGGCGGCCCCGTCGATACGAACCCACGCCAATCGGCTCCAGTCCTCTACGTATCGGTCGACGAGCACGGCGACCCGCGGATTTGCCTCGATGTTCCGTACGCGCGCGAGCTCGCTCGCCGCGACTCGCTTCGGTTTGGCATCGATCGGCGAGACCAGGAAATCATCGACGAGCGCATAACAGATCGGCACGGCATGTGGTCGGCCGGTTTCGTCAACGGTCGCGAGCCGGCCCACGCGGTTTCTCTCGACGAATGTCCGCTCGGCCGGTGTCAACGTCATCCCCACGCCTCATGTTAGGGTCTCCCACCCTTCGTGGTGTCGGTGGGATCGACACTGTTACCGGCCGAGCGTGCGATATCCCGGCATGGAAGGTTTCGGTGAGCGCTTGCGCGCGCTGGCACCACACTACCTCGCGATGATCGTCTTGATCCTGGCGGTGCTCTGGACGGCGGATTTCCTCTTCGGCCGCCTGTCGACGGGCTCCCGGCTCGTGCTGGCGGCCGTCGTGGCACTGTCCTATCCGATCGTGATGCGCCA
>SKQO01000145.1 GCA_007118975.1 Halobacteriales archaeon
CCGATGCCGAGATCGCCATCGACGGACATACCTAACCGTGACGTCTGTCCTCAATACCCATAGCCTTAGGTCCCGTCAGGCGACGAGACGGCCGTTTCCGCGGGAGTTTTCAGTCGACCAGAGCAACCCGCTCGCCACGGTCGGCACTGATCTGCGCCGTCTCGATGATGCGCTGGGCCTCGCGGCACAGTGTCGGGTCGAGCGGGCCTTCTGGCTCCCGCCCGGTCTCGAGCAGATCAACGAGATAGTGTGCCAGATCGGTGAACCGGTCCGGAAGTTCCGCCGGTTCGACCTCGTACCCCTCGAGTTCCTCTTCCGTCTGGATTCGAATCGGAATCCCGCGTTCACGGGTGCTGATGGAGCCGCGCTCACCGATTATTTCGTATCCCTTCATCGGCTGAGGTTCGACCTCCCAAGGATTCGAGAGCATCCGCCAGGTTGTCTGGTAGGTGGAGAGCCCGGTGTCATAGACACACGTGGAGGCGGATTGTACGTCCACCTCAAAGCCAGGCGGAACGTACGTCTCAGAGATGACTGCCTCTGGAAGCTCACCGTCCCGGACCCATGTCGAGAACGTGACACCGTACCCGAGATAATCGAGCATGGATCCCCCGCCCGCGTCCGCCTCGTAGAACCAGCTGTCGTCCGGTGGTGCGCCTGCGTTCCCGCCGTAGTACTGGATCTCCCGAACGTCACCGATCGTTTCCGCCGAAACCTGTCGATGCACCTCATGACGCACTGGGTCCCACATGATGGGCCAGTTGACGACCAGATGATTGTCGGATCCCGCCATCGTCTCGATCATGCGATCCGCATCGGCGAGTGTCATCGCGAATGGTTTCTCGATGGCCACGTGGACGTCGTACTGAGCGACCCGCTCGACGAAGTTCGCATGCTCGGCGTTCATCGGACAGCCCAACACGAGGTCGGGCCCCGTTTCGTCCAAGCAGGCATCGAGGTCGTCGTAGACGGCCTCCGTCGGAATGTCGTGTTCCGCGATCGCGGCATCCATCGAGCCCGTCGACGTCGACGGATCCTCGTCGCACACCCCAACGAGTTCGGCATCCGGATGAGCGACGACGGCCGCGATGTTGCTGTTCTGGTGCATCTGGTCGAAGTTGGCCGCGACAAAGCGCCACGTCATACATTTCAGGCACGCACGAGGGAGGATAAATCCACGGGCACCGGACGGTCCACGCCAGGATGGCTCGTTACCCCGCCGGGGCTATCGCTTTCCGGTCGGAAACGCGAGAACGTCGAGCGGGAACGAGACGGTCAGCCGAACAGCGCACCGAGGCCTTCGCCAGAGGCGTCTTCCTCTTCCTCGTCGTCCTCGTCGTCGGCTGGCGCCTCTTCTTCCGCTTCATCGGGCTCGTCTTCGCCCGCGTCCGCTTCGTCGGCCGCGGCAGGTGCAGGCGCAGCGCCACCAGCCGGGACGGCTGCTGCCTCCTCGACTGCCTCGTCGATGTCGACGTCCTCCAGCGCCGCGACCAGCGCCTTCACGCGGGACTCCTCGACATCGACACCCGCTGCCTCGAGGACCGCCGTCAGGTTGTCTTCGTTAATCTCTGCGTCCGTTTCGTTCAGGATGAGTGCTGCGTATACGTATTCCATTGTTGTGAATCGTCGTTAACCGAATAGTTCGCCGAGGCCCTCGGCACCGTCGCCGTCTTCCTCGTCGTCCTGTTCGTCCTCCGCTTCCGTCGGCTCCTCCGGTGGTTCATCGGTATCGTCCGGCTCCGGCTCCGCCCCGGATTCAGCAGGGGCAGGCTCGATTGCCTGCAGTTCCGGCGGAAGCGCGTCCTCGTCGTCGATTCGGCTGGCTATCGCGCGGAGTTGCGCGTCTGCCTGCTGGAACAGCGACGGGAGGATCGCCGGATCCTCGATCGCCGCCGCCATTCCCACGGCCTGGCCGGACTGGTGTGCCTTGCTGAGCAACGAACCGATCGTCGCCGCCGTCGGGAATCCCGTCGAGAGTGACAACGCATGTGCCGAGCCGATGCCGGACTGCACGTCGCTCCGGTAGGCATCGATGTCGAGTTCGAGTTCGTCGGCTTCGAACAGGATGCCGTCGGAAAACACGGCTCGAAGGTTGAGGCCGACCTCCTTGGGCTCGATTTCGAGTTCGGCCAGGACGCCTGCCAGCTGTTCGGACACGACATCACCCGCTTCCGCAACGACGCTGTCCTCGGTCACGCGAATGGACCCTTCCTGGATGCGGGCTTCCGCACCCACTTGCTGGAGCTCGCCCACGAACGGCCCGGGATCGATTCCGGTATCGCCCGCATCGATCACGATGTCGTTCGGTGCGACCTCGCCCGCATTGATCGGGGCGGGAGTCTTTGACGCCTCAAGCTGTCTGAACAACCCGAAGGGATTGTCGTTGGTGCCGATGAGCCCGACCTGGCCGGAGATATACGCTTGCAGCTCCTCTAATCCCTCGTCGACGTCGTCGAGCGAACGGGCCAGGAGCGTGTTCCTGCTCACACGGAGTTCGGCCGCCCCGTGGAGATCCCGGCGCATCGCCTGAAGTTGCCGGCTCGGAATCCCGGTGATGTTTACGACGCCGACACTCTCGTAACGTTCGAGGAACGTGCTGATCTCCTCGACCTCGGCCTGTTTCCATTCGGGAATTTCTTCCGTCTGCCGCAGGGCCTCGGTGTTCGCGGCCATTTAGGCCACCTCGACTGCCGGGCCCATCGTGGTTTTGACGTACACCGAATCGAGGTTCTGCGGCCCCTTTTCGAGGGAGGCGGTCAACCGACGGATCACGGTGTCGACGTTGTCGCCGAGTTCGTCCGGTCCCATGTTGGCGCTTCCGACGCGTGCATGGAAGGTACGCCGATCACCGCTCCTGAGCTGGACGGTATTTTTCATCCGGTCGACCACGTCGCGCACGTCGTCGTCCGGCTGCAGGGGGGTCGGCATCTTCCCGCGGGGGCCGAGCACGGTCCCGAGCTCCCGACCAATGTCGGGCATCATGGCCGCCTCCGCGAGGAAGAAATCCGTCTCCTCCGCGAGATCCTTGGCAGCATCCTGGTCGTCGCCCAGGTCCGCCAAGTCGTCGGTGTCGAGGACGTCATCGGCCACTTCGCTCGCTTGCAGGGCCGTTTCGCCCTCGGCAAACACGACGATGGTCGTGTCCCGACCGGTACCGGACGGAAGGACCACGCTCTCGTCGATTCGATTCGCCGGGTCGTTGAGGTCGAGGTCGCGCAGATTGATCGCGAGATCCACCGATTCGGTAAAGTTCCGCTCCGGGGACTCGGACAAGGCGCGCTCGACCGCGTCTTCAATCTCCTGGTCTGCCATCGTTCACCTCCGTAGTACGCAGGACTGCTCCTACGGGTCAGTGAAACAGGCACAGCCTGTTCCTGTCGAAGAAAAGCGCCATGAAGGCCTTAAGGCCGTCGAAGCACTCGCGTTACGCTTCGAGCACGTCGTCGTACTCGCCGGCGTCGATCTTCGCAGCAACCTCGCGGGCATTGTCACCTTCGATGGTCACACCCAACGTGACGCAGGTACCGATGACTTCCTTTGCGGCGTTCTTCGTATCGTAGGCGAGCAAGTCGGGCGCCTTTTGCTCGGCGACCTGCTTTACTTCCTCCATCGAGAGATCCGCTACGAACTCCGCCTGCGGCTCTCCGCTCCCAGTGTCGAATCCTGCCTTGTCTTTGATCAGGGCAGCCGTCGGCGGGACGCCAACCTCGATCTCGAACGACCCGTCTTCCTCATAGGTCACCGTCACGGGGACCTCGGTCCCGTCGAACGCCGCCGTCTGTTCGTTGATTTCCTGGACGACTCCTTGCACGTCCACGGGTGTCGGCCCCAGTTCCGGGCCGAGCGGTGGGCCCGGCGTTGCTTGACCACCGGGTACCAGCACGTCGATCGTCTCAGCCATAACCGAAAGCAGCCGATTGCCGCCCATAAGCCTTGCTTTCGCCGTGCTGGCCGCCACGATACCGCGTACCACCGTTTACGTAATGCGGCCGGCCCCAACGGAAGCCTTTTTCGACGGAGGCGAGCGTTGGTTGCCACATGGGCCTGGAGGACGAGATCGAAATCATTCGTGAAGAGATCGCCTCCACGCCGTACAACAAATCGACCGAGGCTCACATCGGCCGGCTGAAGGCAAAGCTGGCACAGAAAAAGGAAGAACTCGAAAAACAGCAGTCCTCCGGGAGCGGCGGCGGTGGATACGCCGTGCCGAAGACCGGCGACGCGACCGTCGCGTTGGTTGGGTTCCCGAGCGTCGGCAAATCGACGTTACTGAACGCGGTGACGAACGCCGATAGCGAGGTGGGGGCTTACGAATTCACTACGATCAGTGTCGAGCCCGGGATGATGCACTACCGGGATGCAAACGTCCAAATCCTCGACGTCCCGGGATTGATCGAGGGGGCGGCTTCGGGCCGAGGCCGCGGGAAAGAAGTGCTCTCGGTGATCCGTACCGCCGATCTCCTCGTGTTCGTCATCTCCGTCTTCGAGATCGAACAATATGCAGCACTGCGGGAAGAGCTCGAACGGAATCAGATCCGGCTCGACGAGGAGCCCCCGGCAGTCCGTATCGAGCAGCGCAATCAGGGCGGCATCCGGATTACAGCAGCTGTCGACCCCGGTCTCGAGGAGGACACGATTCGGGACGTGCTCCACGAGCACGGCTACATCAATGCGGTCGTGACGATCCGCGAAGAGCTGTCGGTCGATCGATTGATCGATGCGATCATGGATAACCGGGCGTATCTTCCCTCCATCACGGCCGTCAACAAGGTCGACCTGATCGATCCGGAGTTTGCGGCGGACGTCAAGCAGGAGCTGCGAGCGCACGACCTCGATCCGGACGAGGTAGTGTTCATCTCCGCGGAAGAGGACAGAGGAATCGACGCTCTACAGGAGCGAATCTGGGAAGAACTCGAACTCGTGCGGGTGTACCTCGACAAACCGGGTCGTGGCGTCGACTGGGACGAACCGCTCGTCGTCCCAGCCGGCAGCACGATCGCCGACGCGATGGATCGACTCGGCGGTGACTTTGCCGGCCGTTTCAGGTTCGCGCGAGTGACGGGTGAGAGCGCCAAACACGACGAACAACAGGTCGGTGAAGATCACGTGCTCGCGGACGGCGACGTCGTCAAATTCATCCTCCAGCGCTAAGCGCGCCGATTCAGGCGGACGCTTCGGCAGGTTGCTCTTCTAACAACTCCTCGGCTCGATCCCGATCCTCGGGATAGCCGACGTCGACCCGCCAGCCGTCCATCCGGATCGCATCGATGGTCCGTCCGCTCTGGATGAGGAGATCGATCGCCTCGCTGATTTCGTACTCTTCTCGTCCCGACGGTTGCACCAGGTGGCAGGCGTGGAAAATGGCGGGCGTGAAGGTGTAAAATCCGGTCATGACGAGGTTCGACGGCGGGTCATCCGGTTTTTCGACCACTTCAACGATCTCGCCGTACTTGTTCGTCTCGCAGACACCGTACCGGCTGGCCTCCTCCATGGGCACTTCTTCGACGAGGAACGCCGCGTCAGCCCGGTCCTCGCGTTGACGACGGACGACGTCTTGGAGATTCGCGCGGAAAATGTTGTCCCCCAGGATGAGCATGAAGTCGTCGTCGACATGCTCTTCGACGGTCAGCAGCGCGTGGGCGAGCCCTTTCTGTTCGCGCTGATGCGAGTACGTGATCGGGATATCGTTGAAGCTGTCGCCGTAATGTTCGATGATCTTCTCCTGTTGATAGCCGACGACCACCAGAAACTCAGTGGCTCCGAGTCGCTCAAGCTGCTCGAAACAGTGGGTGAGAATCGGTTTGTCCGCAACCTCGACCATCCCCTTCGGTTTGTCGTCGGTCAACGGACGCAACCGCGTTCCCTCTCCCGCTGCCAGTACAACGGCTTGCATATCCACATTTCAATGCCGGGGCGGGTAAATACTTTTATCAGGTGTAGCCCGTCCGAGACACCGTGTACGAGGATCGTCGGTTGCGAATTGTCGTCGTCGGAAGCGGATACGTCGGGACGACCATGGCCGCGTCCTTCGCGGACCTTGGCCACCAGGTCACGGCCGTTGACATCGACGAGGACGTCGTCGAAGCCCTACACGCCGGGGACGCGCCGATCCACGAGCCGGGGTTGGCAGACCTGATCGAGCGACATGCCGGGGGCAATCTCGAGGCATCGACCGTCTACGACTCGCTCGCTGGCGCGGATCTTGTGTACCTCGCCGTTCAAACGCCCACCGACGAGGCAGGTAATATCGATACGACAGCGCTCGAGACCGCGGCTCGCATGAGCGGAGAGGCGATCGCGGATCAACCGCCCGCGGAACGGCCCGTGATCGTCATCAAGAGTACGGTCACGCCCCCTCACGTGGAGACGATCAGGGCGGCTGCCGCCGCCGGGGCGGGAGACGAGACGCTCGAGGTCGCCATGAACCCGGAGTTCCTTCGAGAGGGGTCGGCGGTTTCGGACTTCCGCGAGCCCGACAAACTGGTGTTTGGAACGTCGTCGCAACGGGGTGACGACATGCTCACGGCCGCGTTCGAGCCCATCATTGAGGCGACCAATCCCGTCGTCATCAGGACCGACCCGGACACCGCAGCGATGATCAAATACGCCAACAACGCCTTTCTTGCCGCGAAAATATCGCTCATCAACGACCTGGGGAACATCTGCAAGGAGTTCGGGATCGACGCATACGAGGTTGCGGACGCGATCGGAGCCGACGACCGCATCGGGGAGCAATTCCTCAGATCGGGCGTCGGCTGGGGCGGTTCGTGCTTTCCGAAGGACGTGCGTGCGATCATCCAGGCAGCGACAGCGGCGGGATACCGGCCCGCGGTCCTCGAAGCAGCGGTGGCAGTGAACGCCGAACAACCGGCGAGGATGCTCGAACTCCTCGACGAGCACGTAGACGTGGAGGATCAACGGGTTGCCGTCCTCGGCTTGGCATTCAAACCTGGCACTGACGACGTCCGAAACTCCCGGGCGATTCCCCTGATCGAGGGACTGCAGGAACGGGGGGCGAACGTGGTCGCGTACGATCCAGTGGCGAGCGAGGAAATGCAAGCACGGATACCGGAGATCGAGTACGCCAAATCGGCAGCGAGAGCGCTGGATGGCGCCGTCGGTGCCTTGATCGTCACTGCCTGGGACGAATTCGAAACGCTCGACGATGCGTTCGACGCAATGGACCGTCAGCTCGTCGTCGACGGACGTCGGGTCATCGAACCGCGGCCCGGAATGACCTATGAAGGCTTGACCTGGTAGGTGAAACTTACGGGAGCAATCCAGGTGGCGCGTTTGCGAACGTTTCGAGCGCCGTGGCTTCGATCTCGTGTAGCTCGCCGGGAACGATCAGCAGGTGAAGTGGCGGGCCGTAATCCCGCCTTGCGAGCTCGGAAAGTCGATCTGCATCGACAACAGGATGGTCGCTGCCAGCACGAGCGACGACGACTCCGAGCCGGTCGTCGAGTGCTGCGGCCAGATGCTGTGCAGCCACATTTGCGGAAAGACACGGACCGTCGGCGCCGTCCAGATCCAGGTAGGCGAGGGTGTGGAGCCCGCGGTCCGCGTTGGCCTCGATCGTCTCGACGACACTCGGCGGTACCCCGTCCGGCCACCGACCCACGGGAAACGGGATCGTCGTCGCCTTGCCAAACCGGTAATTCTGGAGACCTGTGAGTGAACTCGCCGCCGTGGATGCGCTCGGTCCGTGGACCACGTTCGTTTCGATACCACGCGCAGCGGCCCGCAACCGGAGGTCCACGTGCGTCGTCGAGATGAGCGGGTCACCCCCGGTGAGAAAGGCAACCGCGGAGCGTTCGGCCTCGTCGAGGAACACTTCCGGTGTCTGCTCGACATCCGCCCGATCGAGGAGGTCGATCGACCGATCGTGCGTCATCTCGAGTGTCTCGAGATCCGTGCCGGGGAGTCGGCTGGTGTAGAACTCTGCAACCACACGATCAGCCTCGGCGATTTTATCGCGTCCCTGCAACGTGACCGACCGCTCATCGTAGAGCCCCAGGCCGACGAAGTTGAGCATACACAGATCGGGATCGCAGGCCAAAAGAAGCTCACCATCTCCCGACGCAAACAGAGGGAGCCAGGGTTGCTCGGGCAGGACCACCAATCGTATAGCCCACACGGAAGTATTGCCCAGTATGGAACGCCCGTGCGTCCGCGTCCCACGTTCGGCGGGCGAACGCGTTCGGCAGGAACTCGCCGATGCCGACGTGATCGACACGGATGCAAAGATCGCTGTCTCGGACGGTTGGTTGTACATCCCGGTGACGGATACGGATAACCTTCCGGTGGCGTTCCCCGTCGAACACCGATCCGTCGAACCGCGAAACACGCAGACTCTGCCAGGAGACATCCTCGGAGAAGCGCCATCCTACGAACGACTCGGGGACATCGCCCTCGTCGACGAGGATGATCCAGATTGTGCTCGCCGCGTCGCGACGGCACTGATGCAATCCTCGCTTCCGATCCGGAGCGTGCTAAACGCCCGATCGAAGGTGAAAGGTGAGCACCGCATTCGTGAGTGGGAACTACTCGCGGGTGAGGAGACCGAAACCGTCCACCGCGAGTATGGGGTAGAACTCCTCCTCGACGTCACAAAAGTGTATTTTTCCCCCCGGCTGGCCACCGAGCGACGGCGCGTGGTCGAGCAAGTAACCCCCGACGAGCACGTGTTCGATATGTTCGCCGGAGTCGGTCCGTTTGCGATTCCAATCGCGAAACGGGGTGCGGAGGTCGTGGCAGTCGATCTGAACGAGGCAGCCGTTGCGTATCTGGAGAAGAACGCCCGTCGAAACGAGGTCGCATCCCGGATCGCCGCGATTCACGGAGATGTCCGCGATGTGGGGGCGGAGTATGCAGGGTGGGCGGATCGAATCATCATGAATCTCCCACATAGCGCAGCGCAATTCCTCGAGACAGCCGGGCATATCGCCGGCGACGATGCGATCATCCACTACTACGACATCCAGCCCGACGGGGCACCGTTTTCGCCGGGGGAACAAGCGATCCGGGCGACGCTCGGGTCGATGTACGATATCGAGATCCTCGAACGTAAAGAGGTCCGGTCGTACGCCCCGCACGAAGTCAACATCTGTCTCGACGTGAGACTCACCGCCCGATAGCCAAAACTCCTGAATTCGGAACGCTTATGCAACGAATCGGGCCTATCTTTGGATGTCCCCGTGCCGGCGTAGCTCAGACTGGCAGAGCGAATCCCTCGTAAGGATTAGGTCGGGGGTTCGAATCCCCCCGCCGGCTCCTTTACCGCGGGTGCAAACCATAAGCGCTAGAATCCGGGGGAAGGCCCCAGAGCCATCAATTTGGGATCTTGCTCCGGATTCGGTCTACAGGACGCTGCGACTCCGTGGTGCGATGCGATCCGGTCCCGGCAACCGTAACATGTCGGATAACGTGTCGTCATTAGCCGAGTTCCCCGCAGGGCATCGTTGTAGCTATTTGTAACCAACACGATAATCGGCTCCGGGAAACTGGCTCCTGCTCGTGATCCCGGCCGTGGTCGAAATGGGTGCGTTTCGTGGACATATCTATAGAGATGGGGTTCCCTGTCGATCTGTTCAGCCAGGTTACTTGTTTGAATTTCGTCATTCGTCGTGACACACCGAGTCGACTGCCAGTTTTCCGCCCACCACCGGTTTCAGCGGTCGGTCGTACAACCGAGCCATCGACGCATATCCACGCGTTGAATGGTGACGTTTTGTGGGTGCCAAGGACCACAAAGATCGCCGTGCTTCTCGGGGTGCTCCCATGTCATTAAGCTTGATCCGGCCGACCATTTTCAGGAATCTGTCCTCGCATTGTTGCAGCAACTTACCTCCTGGGCCGGACTGGTGTGGGGCCCAGGCACAACTCATCACTGATCTGAGGCCTGCATTTATCAGAAAGGGGTAATGTTTTAAGAGAGCCATCACGCGTTTACCTCGCCAGTGGTGTTAGCCCCATCTTAACGATGATCTGTATATTCTAAATCTCGAGAATGAAAAGGGGTTGGCACATTTTAGCCGCCGTTACTGTCTTTGTCACCGGGGGGAATCGGCGATGAAGGACTCCCTCCGCGCATTTCTGGCCCGGCTCATTCCCAAAGGGTCCATCGCAGAGCAAACGATCAAAAGCGGCCTCTGGATGACGGCGATCAAGATCACCAACCGTCCTCTTCAAATTCTAATGCTGATCGTCCTCGCGAGATTTCTCACCCCGCGAGACTTTGGACTTGTGGGGATTGCGCTATTGGCGCTGGTCGCAACCCAACGCTTCACCAAGATCGGCTTGAACGCCGCACTCATCCACGAAAAGAGCGATAACATCGATTCCTACCTGAATACCACCTGGTGTCTGGAAGCTGGACGGGGTATTCTTCTGTTCATCGCGATGTTCGCCGCGGCACCGTATCTTGCGAGGTTCTTCGGAGAGCCGCAGGCGGAACCATTGGTGCAAGTCATTGCGCTGATCCCACTCATCTACGGGGTACGCAACCCGGCAATCGTGTATTTCAAGAAAGATCTAAGCTTTCACAAGGAGTTCGTCTACCAAACGAGCGGTGGCGTGGTACAGTTCGCCGTCGGGGTTGGTTACGCGCTGTACTCTCCCACGGCGTGGGCTCTCGTCTTCGCCTACCTCTCCGCAGAGGTCGCCCGGACAACGCTATCATACGTGATGTTGGGTTATCGGCCCTGGCCGTCCTTCGATCTCCAAAAAGCTGGTCGTGTCCCAAGATCGTCTAGAACTTTCCTCTGGCACTGTCGACTCTCACCTCCGTTGAGATATAGCTTTGGTCGGCTTGATGTGTGATCTCGGCTCGGAATTGCTCATAGTGCTCTTCCGATGTGTATCGAGTCAACAGCAACCGCAGGATCGCTTCCTGACCACGAGAGGTCCATCGCATCCACTTGTGTTTGCACCGCTTGGAGATCTCGCCCATCAGCCGCTCAACCCGATTCGAGGTCCACGGGACGTGGACATCCTCAAGCGCAAGCCGAGCAAACGTCACCGCCCGGTTCGAGCACTCCTGGATGTACTCCGCGGCGATGGAACATTCAATCGAGTCGAGATTCGTCGCCATCTGCTCGAGGGTCTCGACGGTCTCGTCGATCCGCTCTCGTAACCATGAGTCGGCTCGGTCGTCCGTTTCTCGGTACCATTCGACCGCATACGCCAGTGGATAGATCACGTGTTCAAGTGACTCGACAGCCAGCTCCCGGAGTTCGAGTGAGAGTTCTTCGTCCTCCCACAGTTTGTAGGCGGTCGTTCGGACGAGATGCACGAGATCAAGCTGGTGGGTGCGGTCTTGCACGATGAACGCATTGGCTAGCTCCTGATCGGCGTCGCTGACGATCGTCGCGTCCTCCGCCACCGCATCACGCTCGTCCAGGTCGGCGGCGGTCTCCTCCCACGGCTTATCCACACTGACAGCCAGCAACTCACCGTCGCCGTCGTCAGCCATGGCGACGGTGATGTTGTTGTAGCGTTGGTCGTCCTCCTGACTGTGGGATTTGGTTCCATCGGCCTGCACGCACGTCGATTCGCGGTCTTCCACGTGCTCGCGGTTGAACTCCTGAAGGTGTTCACCGTACTCGATTACCCGGCGGTTGATCGTGGATGGTGACGGCATCGCGGTGAAGCGTTCACCTTCGGTTTCGGCGTCACGGTAGCTCATCTTGGTGGCGAGTTCGACCGCATCCATCGACACATCCTCCTGGTAGTGTTTCTTCCCGTCGAAGGTGATCGCGTCCTCGACCGGCCGGAAGTACGATCCCTCTGTCGTATCCTCTACCTGATGGAGCGTGAACTCGTGTTCGCCGGCGGTCGTGGTCGCGGTGCGGGTCGTTGTGCCACCGCGTTGGTAGCGTTTCTCGCCGTTCCCGTGTTCGTATTTCTCACCACAGTACGCTTCTGTCAGCTGTGCATCTGCCGACGTAACGATCTCTTCGATCAGGTGTTCCTTGATGGCGAGGTCGGTGATCGACTGTGCGAGCGTTCCGAGGGTAACGGTTTTGGGCTCCTGGATCGTGATCTCTAAATGCACGTCCACACTGGCGTGCATGGGTCACCTCCGTGTTTGCTACCAGAGGTGATCCCATTCTCAGGATCAAAGTTCTAGACCATTCTGCAACACGACCAATCGTTTGCGAGGTCCGTCTCTACTACCAGATTCGCAACTTTTTCCGTCCGCGAACATCTTTGCTATTGCCTCCTACACGCACCTTTGATCAGGTCTCGTAATCCGTTCCATAGTGAGATCACATTGATGGGTCGTCGTTTTCAGAGCCCCATTCTCGCACATATTTGCCCGAAATGTCTGATTTAATATTCGATCCTGAAATGGATGGGATTTAGAGCGGAAACTGGATTTCCAAGGGTAGACATCAGACGTCGATACGTGCTATTATGTAGGTTCTCTGAGCAAGA
>SKQO01000072.1 GCA_007118975.1 Halobacteriales archaeon
ACCCATTGAGGAGGCGCCGCTCACTCCTCACCACCGGCCAGATACTCCTCCTGGATCTCGATGACTTCGGTCGAGTCACGCGCTGCGGCGTATCGGCGAAGTGGCTCCGCATTCAGCTCCAGAAACGTTTGCCCCCACCGGAACTTTCCCAGGAGGCGCTCGGCCTGGGACCGTTCACCGAGAATAATCAGGGCGGCGGCGAGCGCTTCCACTGTCGTCAACTGGAAGGGACGCCCGTAGTTCACCGGGTTGGCTGCGACGAGAAACGGAAGAGCTCGGTGCTCCCCGCGGAGATCGAACTGGTCCGGCTCGGCCGACACCCACGAGCAGTCGACGGCAACAAGGGCATGGCTCAGCTCGCGGTCCGCCGGCGAGAGGGCTCGATCTGCCTCCGGCGTGAGGATGAGTCCGAACGGCACGGTGCCGTCGGTATCGTGGAGCTCGACCAGATCGAAGCGAGCGAGTTTCCTTGCGGTACACTTGTCGGGATCGTCGTCGCCGACATACCGAACGTGCACGTCCACAGTGTCCTTACCGAGCCGGGGGAGAAAAACAAACCGCGAGATCCGGAAACTCTTGCCGAAGACGATCGAACCACGAGCATGGACAGGGATCGACTACTGGCAATCGTCCGGGCATACTATCGACATCTCGACGCGGACGAATACGCATCCCTCGAAGAACTACTGCGCCCGGAGTTCACCCAGCACCGGCGCGATCGTACCTTCGACACGAGAGAGACCTTCATCGCATTCATGCGGGAAGATCGCCCCGTCGAGGATACGACCCACGAGGTGCGCGCGATGTTCACGGGGACAGGATCGTACGCCGATCATGCTGCAGTGTGGGGACAGCTCGTCCACCCTGACGGACACACCTTGTTCGACTTCGTCGACATCCACCACGTGCGCCAAGACGGGCAGATCGAGAAACTGTACACGTACTCGAACGCGTGATCGACTCGCTTATTGGCCGTCGTCAGCTTCCCTCACCGACCGCCGTCTCACCGATCGGGTCGTGACCCTCGATGCGCTTCTGTCCGCCTAAATACGGCCTGATGGCCTCCGGAACAGTCACTGTCCCGTCCGGATTCTGATAGTATTCCAGAATCGCCACCATGATGCGGGGAAGCGCCGTCCCGGACGCGTTCAGCGTGTGGAGATACTCCGCGGATTCGTGGTGGGCCGGGCGGTAGCGGAGTCCCGCACGTCTCGCCTGAAACGCCCCGAAATTCGACGCGGAGGATACCTCCAGCCACCGGCCGCCACGATCCGGGCCGTCCGGCATGTCGTCGGCCGGTGCCCACACCTCGATGTCATAGGTCTTCGCGGAGGCGAAGGTTAGATCACTGCTACAGAGCTCGAGTACCCGGTAAGGGAGCTCGAGGCGGCGGAGTATCTCCTCGGCTTCGTCCAAGAGTGCCTCGAGCCGTTCATCGCTTTCCTCAGGTTCGACGAAGTTGACGAGTTCGACCTTGTTGAACTGATGGACCCGGACAATGCCTCGAGTTTGGGTTCCGTGTTCGCCAGCCTCCCGTCGAAAGTTCGGGGTGTAGGCCTGGTGTTTGACGGGCAGGTCCTCGGGGAGCAAGATCTCGTCGCGGTACATGTTCGTCACCGGCACCTCCGCGGTCGGACAGAGCCAAAGATCCTCACCCGCCAGCTCGTAGGAATCCTCCGCGAACTTGGGCAGCTGCCCGGTGCCGGTCATCGCTTCGGAGCTGATCGGAATCGGCGGAAAGACGTCGTGGTAGCCGTGTTCCTCCCGGTGGAGGTCGAGCATGAACTGGATCAGGGCGTGTTCGAGCCGGGCCCCATCTCCCTTGAGAAAGTAAAAGCCGCTGCCGGACGTTTTGGCCGCGCGCGCCTCGTCGATGATCTCCAGGTCCTCGCCGATGTCGTAGTGTGGAACCACCGGGTCCGGAAGCGCCCGGAGCTCGGCGAATCCCTCCCGACGGCGTTCTACGTTGTCCGCCTCGTCCGCCCCAACCGGGATGCCCTCGTAAGGGATCTGTGGGATCTCGAGCAGCTTTGATTCGAGATCGGCCTCGAGCTCGTCGGCCTCGGCCTCGATCGCGTCGAGTTCCTGTTTGAGTTCGTTCGACCGGGCGATCTCGTCCTCCGCGGCTTTGCCCGCACGTTTCAGCTCGCCGATCCGCTCGCTCACGACGTTTCGCTCGTGGCGGAGGGAGTCCCCGCGACCCTTCAACTCGCGCCAGCGCTCGTCGACCGCCAGTAGTTCGTCCAGCAACCCCTCGTCATCGCCGCGCACCTCGAGGGCCCACCGCACGCGGTCGGTCTCCTCCCGAATCGTCGTCCGGTCGAGCATTCCTGCCCCGTGATTCTGGGGCAGGTGGGAAAATGATGTCGTATCGTGGGGCGGGGATCACTCGTTGGCTGTCCGGGAATGGCCCGTGAATGCTTCCCGCACTTTGGCCACCTTCGGGGCGACGTGGACCCGGCAGTAGGCAGCATCTGGATTCTTCTCGAAATAATCTTGGTGATAGGCTTCCGCTGGATAGAACGTCTCGAGCGGTTCGAGATCGGTGGCGATCTCGCGGTCGTATTCGGGTTCGAGTTCATCGATGATGGACGCCGCCGTCTCGCGCTGGTCGTCGTCGTGATACAGGATAATAGACCGATACTGCGTACCGACGTCGGGGCCCTGTCGATCTACCTGTGTCGGATCATGGATCGTGAAAAACACCTCGAGCAGATCGACAAATGACAGCTCACGTGGGTCGTATTCGACCTGGACTACCTCCGCATGTCCGGTGGTTTCCGCGCACACTTCCTCGTAACTTGGATCCTCGGTATCCCCGCCGGCGTACCCCGACGTTACCGCCGTCACGCCATCGAGTTCGGCGAATGACGCCTCGAGACACCAGAAGCAGCCGCCACCGAGCGTGGCGCGGGCAGTCGTCGACATATGAACGACTACCGGCGCAACGAGCAAAACTTCCTCGGCCGAGAGCCATCCGCATCCAAAAAGCTCGCGGTGTGTTGTCACGCTTCCCTGGCTCGAGCCGCCTAGCTTCAAGTGCTGGGGAGCGTCGGATGTGGTGTATGCAATTCGGCATGAGCGAAGTCGGGTTTCCGTTCGACGATCTCGACCGGAGTTTCGCCTGTCTGGCTGAGGCAGGCTACGATGGCGTGGAAATCAGAATCACCGAGGACCACCTCGAATCTCCCGCGGAGGTAGGCGAGATCGTCGACCAGGCCGCGGATCACGACCTCGTGATTCCGACCGTGATGGCGAGCGCAGCCGGTGGGTCGGCCCTTGCCGATCCGGACGAAGCCACGCGGGCCGCGGCCATCGAGAAGGCGAAACGAACATTCGAGGACGTCACCCCGCTTCTCCCCGATCTCGAAAGCATCCTCTTAATCCCGGGTGGCGTCAGTGCGGACCTCCAGTACGACGCGGCATTCGACAACGCCGTGACGGCCGTCCGGGAGATCGGACGGGCGGCACGCGGCGCGGACTACTCGATATCGCTCGAATACGTCTGGAATGACTTCCTGCTCTCCCCGCGCGAATTCGCGGCATTCGTCGACACAGTGAGCGATGCCGGCCCGATCGGCGCGTACTTCGATGTCGGGAACGTCATGCACCGGGGACATCCACACCACTGGATCCGTATCCTCGACGAGCGGATCGACGCGGTGCACGTCAAGGACTTCGACGAGGATATCGGCGGCTTTGGGGGCTTTACGTATCCGACCCAGGCAGACGTCCCGTGGGAAGAGGTCGACAAAGCCCTCGAAGAAATCGGCTACGATGGGTGGATCACGGTCGAGGTCTCGCCTTATCCCACCCATCCCGGACACATGCCCGGGCACGTCCTCGACAACCTCGAGGCGACGTTTGGCTGATTCGATCCCGCGGTGGACCTGAAGTTATGTGCCACGGGGGCTACCTCTTCGGGCATGAGCGAGTTTACCCCACCGATCGACGCCACGAAAGAGGTCCGTAGCCCCGGCCGGATCGCCTACGGCCGCGGTGCCACGGCGGAACTCACGGAATTCGTGACCGAACAATCGGCCGACAGTGTACTGCTGGTGACGGATCCCGGCGTCCACGACGCGGGCGCGACGGATGCCGTCGTCGAGGCCCTCGAGGACGCAAGAGTCGACGTAAGTGTGTTTACGGGTGTTCGCTCGGAACCAAAACTCTCGATGCCTGTCGAGGCTGCCCAACACGTTTGCGAGGCGGGACACGACCTCGTCGTTGGATGCGGTGGCGGCAGTAGCATGGACACGGCGAAGCTGGCCGGAGTGCTGGCCGATCACCCGGTACCGATCGAAGACGTACTCGGGATGGACAACGTGCCCGGAGACGGGCGACCGGTCGCGCTGCTTCCGACGACGGCCGGCACTGGCAGCGAGGTCACCCACATCGGCGTGTTCGCGGATCCGGACGACGGCGCGAAACGGGTCGTGTACTCGCCGCACCTGTTTGCGGATCTCGCGATCCTCGATCCCGACTTGACCGCTTCCATGCCGCCACACGTCGCAGCAGCCACCGGGCTCGACGCGTTGACCCACGCTATCGAAAGCTACGTCTCCATGCACCGGACCCCCTACACCGATACCCTCGCTCGCCGCGCGATCGAGCTGATCGGCAACAACCTCCGACCCGTGGTTCACCAGGGCCGTCGTCACCACGAAGCCCGATATCGGATGCTCCTGGGGTCGATGCTTGCAGGGCAGGCGTTCGTCAATTCTGGGCTCGGGGCGGTCCATGCCCTGACATATCCAATCGGCATCCGGTTCGACCTTGGCCACGGTGAAGCGAACGCCATGTTGCTCGCGCCCGTGATGAGATACAACCTGCCGGCGGATCGGCAGCGGTTTGCGGAGATTGGTCGTTTGCTGACCGGCGAGGATAGTGGGCCAGAGGAGGCGGTCGACGCCGTGGAACATCTGACCGAAGAGGTGGGGATTCCACCCGGGATCGGCCACCTCGGACCCCTCGACGAGAGCGATTTCGCATCGTTCGCCGACATGGCGATGACATACTCAGAACACAACATCGAGCGAAACCCACGCCAGCTCGACCGGGACGACATCATCGAGATCTACTGGCAGGCCTACGAACGGGAGGAATAGCGGATCGGAGATAAATCCGGAACGTTTTGCAACGGGCGGCCCACATCCAGGTATGGAGCCAGGCGAGCTACGCCGGGTGGACACGGGTAACTGTCGCGATCTCTACCTCCTCGAGACGGGGATGTACGACGTGACCGGCTACGGTGCGGTCTACATCGTCGACGACGATCGACCGGCCGTCATCGAGACCGGAATCGGGACCAACTACGACGCGATTCTCGAGGGGCTTGCAAAACTCGACATCGAACCGGAGCAGGTGGAGGTAATCGCCGTGACGCACGTGCATCTCGATCATGCCGGTGGTGCGGGATTTCTCGCGGACGCCTGCGAGAACGCCACCGTCCTCGTTCACGAGGTGGGGGCCCCACATCTGGTCGATCCGGAGCGGCTGATCGCCGGGACGAAGCAGGCCGTCGGCGATCAGTGGCAGTACTATACGGAACCGGCAGCGGTGCCGGAAGAGAGAATCCGCGAGATCGTGGAGGGGGACCGGATCGACCTGGGAACGCACACCCTCACCGCGTTGTCCGCACCGGGCCATGCACCACACCAGGTTGTCTTCCACGTTCCCACGATGGACGCCGTCTTCACAGGCGACGCTGCCGGCATCTGGGTGCCCGAATGGGAGACCGTCGTCGAAACATCACCGCCGCCGAACTTCGACCTCGAGCAGGCGCTCGCCGACCTCGAGACGATCCGGGCGTGCGAGCCACAGACACTCCTGTACACGCACTTCGGCCCGGCTGGGCGGGCGAGTTCGCGTCTAGAATCCTTCGGGGAGGTCCTTACCGCCTGGGTCGAAGAAGTGGCGAGCGTTCGGGAGGAGCTCGCGGACGAGGATGCGGTTATGGAGTATTTTGCCGAACGGACCGAGCGCGCGGCCGTCTGGTCCGACCACAAAGCGCGGGCAGAAGCACGAGTAAACGTCAAGGGCGTCCTTCACTATCTCGACCGGCAGTAAGGACGAATCGACGACACCAACGAGTGTCCTCAGCGTAACATGTCGGGCACCAAGAGTTATACCCTCCCCCGGCAACCGGGAGACAATGGTGTGGCGTCGGGAGATCGAAGAGGCGTACGATGATGAGGTTATCGGCGATAACCCACTCCCGGCGCTGTTCGAGGAAGCAGCGCGGCGGAACCGCGACGCCGCCGCCCAGCGCTACAAAGGTGGCATCTACGAACGGAGTCTGATGCCTGGCGGTCTCGCCCCCGCCCCGCCGGGTTCCTTCGGATCGTTGACCTACGGCGAGCTCAGACACATCGTGAGACGGCTGGCGGCCGGGCTCCGTGACCTGGGCGTGACCGGGGGCGATCGCGTCGCAATCCATGCGGAGACGCGAATGGAATGGGCCCAATCGGATCTGGCCGTTCTCGCGGCTGGCGGCGCGGTCACGACGGTCTACGCGAATGCCTCCGCCTCGATGATCGCGTATCAACTGGCGGACGCAGGGGCGACGGGCGTGATCGCGGAGAACGAGGAACGGATCGAACGGGTCCTCTCGGTCGCCGAGGAAACATCGATCTCCTTCGTGATCAGCATGGATGCGCTCGAAACGGTGGATCCACCGGCCGGTGTCGAAGTCCTCACCCTCGGTGAACTGTACGAACGCGGGAGCGAAGTTTTCGATCGGGAGACCTACGAACAGTGGGTTGAGGGGGTCGAGCCGACTGATCTGGCCACGCTACTCTACACGAGCGGCACGACCGGTCGTCCGAAGGGAGTCCAGCTCACGCACGCCAACATCCGGGCGAACATTAATCAGATCCGCAAACGGTACGGACCACGCCCGGACAAGGATCCCGAAGATCCGGTCATCGACGAACGGACAACCAGCGTCTCGTTTCTCCCACTCGCGCATATTTTCGAGCGAACGGCGGGCCACTTCACGATGATCGCAGCGGGCGGGACAATCGCCTATGCGGAGAGCCCCGACACTCTCCGGGAGGACTTCCAGGCGATCCGCCCGACCGTGGCGACGAGCGTTCCACGCGTCTACGAGAAGATTTATGCGGCGATCAAGAAGCAGGCCGAAAGCTCGGCCGTGAAAGCACGGATTTTCCACTGGGCGGTCGGGGTGGGGCAGGCCCATCACCGGGTCGAGCGACCGGGGGCATCCCTTCGTGCGCAGGCGTGGTTGGCGGACCGATTGGTGTTCGGCAAAGTGAAAGAAGGATTGGGAGGCAACCTCGAGATGCTGATCAGCGGTGGTGGAACCCTCTCCTCGGATCTATGTGCGCTCTATCACGGCATGGGAGTACCCATCTACGAGGGGTACGGGCTCACCGAGACCTCCCCGGTCGTCACCTGCAACCCGGTGGAGGCGGCGAAAATCGGGACGATCGGTCCCCCGGTAGTGAATCAGGAGATTGAGATCGACGAGGGCGTCGCCGTGGTGGATGACCTCGCCGAGGACCAGGACACGGTTGGCGAACTGCTCGTACGCGGTCCGAACGTCTCCGAAGGCTACTGGAATCGACCGGAGGAAACAGCGGACGCCTTCACGGAGGACGGCTGGTTTCGGACTGGTGACATCGTGCGACAAAGCCCGGACGAATATCTGACGTTCATCGAACGACGAAAGGAAGTCATGGTCCTGTCGACCGGCAAGAACGTCGCACCCGGGCCGATCGAGGCCGGTTTTGCCGCGAGCGACTACGTCGAACAGTGCATGGTCGTTGGCGAGGGTAAGAAGTTCGTCGGTGCACTCATCGTCCCGAACGAACCCGCGATCCGGGAGTGGGCAGCAGACAGCGGGATCGTTCTTCCGGAAGACTCCGAGGCGCTCTGCCGGCACGAACGGGTCCACGCTCTCGTCCAGCAAGAGGTCGACAGCGTCAACGACGCGTTCGAGGACTATGAGACGATCAAACGGTTCGAACTCGTGCCTCGCGAATTCACTGAAGAGAACGACATGTTAACGCCGACGTTGAAGAAAAAACGTCGGAACATCGCCGCGGCGTGGGAGGAACGGATCGAGAGTATCTACGAATAAGGGCCGTGAATCCGGTCACTTCGTAAGCCCGGTAACACTTTCCGAAAACCCGAATCCCGGGACGAGGCCCCCAGACACAACCGTTTTACGGGAATTGAACCATACTTGCGTGTATGAGTTCTGGACCCTTGTCGTACGCCGATGTCGACTACGATGCAGGAACTGACGAATCGCCCGAAGATTATCCGACGCTCGAGGACAAGCTCGACCGTGCCGTCGAGGTGACCGCAACGGCCCTGGAGGCGTACCGCAACCCGGCCGTCATGTGGACAGGCGGCAAGGATTCGACCCTCGTGTTGTACGTCCTCATGGAGGTAGCTGTCGACCTGGATCGACCAGTCCCGCCAGCTGTGTTCATCGACCATTTCCAGCACTTCCCGGAGATCGAAGCGTTCATCGACAGCTGGGCGACGGAATGGGACCTCGAGGTCATCCATGCCAGGAACGAGGACGTCGGCCGGTTGGCGGACGAACCCGGGGACGAGATACGTGTCGCGGACCTCAACGAGCGCAATCAGTACGAGGTCCGTCAAAAACTCGAATACGAGGAGGACACGTTTCCGTTTCTCCTCGATACCTACGTCGGGAATCATCTGCTCAAGACCGTCCCGCTCAACGACGCCATCGAGGAACACGGCTTCGACGCGGTTGTCTCCGGGGTCCGCTGGGACGAACAGGAAGCACGCGCCGACGAGACGTTCTTCTCCCCGCGTCACGACGTCGAGAAGTATCCCACGCACGATCGGGTCCACCCCATCGTTCAGTTCGACGAGCGGGCCGTCTGGGATGCGACCTGGCGATACCTGGTGCCGGATACAGTTCCCGAGTTTCCGGACGATGGGTACATCCCCGAAGACGAGGACGATCTCCCCGCGGGCCTTGCGGCAGCGGACATTCCCATTAGCCCGAAGTACTGGGAGGGCTTTCGCTCGCTCGGCAGCGAAGTGAGTACCACAAAAAGTCAGGACGTCCCCGCCTGGCATCAGGACCTCGAGGACACAGTCGAGCGCGAGGGGCGCGCCCAGGACAAAGAGGACCTGATGGGTCGGCTGCGCGACCTCGGCTACATGTAATCCCGATCAGTCGCCACCTTCCGGCGTCGCCCGGGAACCGCTGGCACGATCGTCACGGCGCGGCCGGACGAGATCCGCAATCGTCACCACTACACCGAGCATCCACCCGATCGGTGCGGCGATCCCTACCCACATCGCGACCAGGTTCAACCCTTCCTGCAGGTCGAACATTGCCCGGAGCATCTCGTTGATGCCGCCGACCCACAGCAGCGTGTCGAGGATCCAGATCGCCAGCGCGTTGCTCGGGTGGAAGACAAACGCCCACATCGTCTCCGAAAACAGGGCGGCGACGACTGGGGGCAGGAAGATCGCGTTCATCGCGAACGGGTAGGCAAACAACACCGTTACGACGCGGCCGTCGACGCGGGCAAAGACGTAGGCCAGCACAGCTGACACGGTTGCGACGATGGCTGCCGCACCGACCGCAATGAACCCTTCCCACGGGAGCTGTACGAAGGCGACGGCAGTCAGCGCCCCCCACGCGAGGACGCACAACAGCACGACGCCGAGGACGCCGATGCGTGCGGCGGCGTGATCCAGGCGCCGGGTGTAAAACCGAGTGATATAGCCCAACAAGACGAGGGGATACAGGAAGAGGACCAGCGGTGCACCGATAAGCCACCAGGTATAGTATGAAACCTTTTCGGCGGGTTGGTCCGGTCGCCAGCGTCCGAGTACGGCATGCGGGGCCGCCCGCTGACGTGGAAACACCAGACCCATCCACTGGTCGTGGAGATTCCGGAGGTCCACCCGGATGCCGGTCATTAGTACCCCGCCGTTCGCGGACGCCATCATGGAGACGTTTTCCAGCGTCGTGCATTCAACGTTCCGGCTAGTCACTTTCACCCGGTCCAGTGGAGTCGGGCAAATCTTGCCAGTAGCGGGAGGTCCGAAACATGAACGAGTTTCCGCATCGCGAGTTTGTCCCCGCGGTTGATCCGGGCGAGCGTCTCCAGATCGAGGTTCCGCATATCCCTCATCAGCCGGTCGTACCGATCGTTCGAGGCGAGATAGAGGAGCCGTGTCATAAACAGCCTGCTTTGTGCTCGGGGCGCCACCGAGTCGTGCCATCGCGTGTCGTATGCCGACATCGCCGCCGCGGACGTATCGATCGAGGGTGGTGAAAGGGACTCGTCGGCCGTCACTGCGGCCGCGCGGGCCGAGCGCATGCACTTATCGATCCCCTCACCCCAGACGGGATCGATCGTCGGCACCGTATCCCCGATGGCCATGAAGTTGTCCGTGCTAATCTCCCCGGGCGCTTGGACGTGCGCCGATCCACGATGGCTCTGTTTGTCCGGGATGCGACGTGCGGATTCGAACCGGGGATCGCGCTCGAGCCACCGTTCGAGGTAATCGTCGACCGTCATTGCCTCCTCGCTGTTTCGACGGTAACTCTCGTTTTGGATGTAACACAGGCCGACCTTCGCCGTATCCTCTCCCGTGTGAAACAGCCAGGCGTATCCCCCCGGGGCGAGCTCGTGATCGAGTCGCAGCATCATCGCGTCTCGACAGTCGGCGAACTCGGGATGATTGGGCTCGACGCCCTCGTACTCGAACTCGATCCCGATCGCCTGGTTCTCCCGTTCGAGGTCGCTAATCCCCAGTGGACGGGCCAGATGAGCGCCGGGGCCAGTGGCATCGATCATCACGTCGCCCCTGACCTCTTCGCCGCGATTGTATTGGACGCCCACGATGTTGTCGTCCTCGAGTACCGGCCCGGTCACCCTGGCATCGAATCGGTACTCGGCCCCGCGCTCCTTGCTGTCGGCCACCAAAAAGCGCTTGAAGGCCGCGAAATCCAGCACGGCGCCCGTCTGTTCCTGGACGAAGTGGTCGTTCGGTGACTCCAGGACGACCGAGTCAGTAAAATGCTGGACGACCCGGTTCGGGATATTGAACGAGGCCATCATCCGCGGGAAGGTCCCGGCCGTGGACTTGTTGCTCTGCCGTGGAAACTCGGCCTCCGTCTCCGTCTCGAGGACGAGGACATCGTAGTCACGCGCGGCGAGATCGCGAGCGCACTGGGCACCGGCGGGGCCCGCACCAGCGATCACCACGTCGTACCGCCCGGCCATTGACGAAAGCTGCGCATTCAGGATAATCAGTGTTGCTGAACGATCCGCCCATTGAGGTGCCCCCGCCACGTGCCTCCGTACCACGGTTTCGGCAGGACTCCGTCAACTTTAGGCCACCCCCACCGGACCCCTGGATATGGCAACATACGCCGCTGCAGTGATCGGTACGGGCGCCCAAGCGGGTGGGACCGAGGAGACCGGTAGCGCGATGGGCTACCGACACGGAAACGCCTATGACCAGCATTCGGACTGTGAACTGGTCGCCTGCGCGGATATCGACCAGACGAACAGCCAGCGGTTCGCGGAGAACTTCGACATCCCCCCGGGAAACGCCTATACGGACTATCACGAGATGTTCGCGGAGGTCGATCTCGAGGTCGTCAGCATCACGACACCCATTCCGACCCACGCCGACATCGTGATCGACAGTGCCCGGGAAGGTGACCTCGAGGCGATCCATTGTGAAAAGCCGATGGCCGATAACTGGGGGGATGCGACGTTGATGGCACAGGAGTGTGACCGTCGCGACGTCCAACTCACGTTCAACCACCAGCTTCGGTACTCCGGGCCGGTCGTTCGGGCGCGGGAACTGATCGAGGACGGCGAGATCGGCGAGGTACAGCGTGTCGAGGGGGCACGCTCGGATTTACTCGAATCGGGCATCCACCAGCTCGATCTGTGTAGCGACTTCGCGGGTGATGTGCCGGGGAGTTGGGTGCTCGGCGCGATCGACTATCCGGAAGAGCAGCGCCGTCACGGCATCCACATCGAGAACCAGGCGCTCGGCATCTGGGAGTACGAAAACGGTGTATTCGGCTTGGCGTCGATGGGTGCTGGCGAAGCGGCGATCGGTACCCGCAATCGCGTCATCGGAACGAAGGGCGAGATCGCGGTGAACTTTTGGGGTGGAGATGCGCTGACGGTCAAACGCGACAGCGCGGACCCCGAACATCTCGATATCGAACTCGGTGAATCGCTGGTGAAGTGTGTGGCGAACGTCGTCGATTGTATCGGAACCGACGAGGAACCCCGCGTGGCCGCGCGCCGATCTATGATCGCCAACGAGATCGGATACGGCATCTACGAGTCCGTCAGACGGCGTGGCCGCGTGGAGCTGCCGCTCGATAGCGAAGATAACCCCGTTGACGATCTCATCGCACGCGGTGAACTGTTCGGTAATTGAGCGAACCCGTTATTTGAACTCGTCGACGAGAGCCGATACCCCGTCCGGCGCCCCATCCGGTAGTTCGGTCGCGTCCGCAGCGAGCCCTTTCCGGTCATCGTACGCGACGCTATCCGGGTCGCGGTAGATCACGCCCTCGTGGGTCGTCTCGAAGTCCATGACCTTCTCTTTGGCCGATGCGTAGTTGGTGGGGTCGTGATCCGTTTCGCCGAGATCGACCAGCGCCTCCCGGAAGTAATCATACGTGTCGAGGTCGTTGAAGGTAACACACGGGCTGTACACGTTGACCAGCGCGAACCCATCGTGATCGATGGCGGCTTCGAGGACTTCGGTGTGTCGCTGGGCATGGGAGGCGAACGTCTGGCCCAGAAACGATGCGCCGGCGGAAAAGGCGAGTGCCAGCGGCTGGACCGGTGCTTGCTGTGGCCCCTCGGGCGACGTCGGCGTCTCGAACTCCTCCCGGCTCGTGGGGGAAAACTGGCCCTTCGTCAGGCCGTAAATCCGGTTGTCCATCACCACGTACGTCATGTCCACATTGCGCCGAACGGCGTGAATGAAATGGCCTGCACCGATCGAATACCCGTCGCCGTCACCACCCGCGACCATCACCTCGAGCTCGGGATTGGCGAGTTTGGCGCCGATCCCGAGCGGCAGGGCTCGGCCGTGTACCCCGTGGAAGGCATAACTTCGCATGTAGGTCCCGATCTTCCCGGAACAGCCGATGCCGGCGACGATGAAGGTGTTTTCCGGGTCGTTCCCGGTGTTGGCGAGAGCCTTCATCATGCCGTTCATCGTCCCGAAGTCCCCACAGCCAGGGCACCAGGTCGGTCGCTTGTCGGATTTGAAATCGGTAAAGTGGACAGTCTCTGAGCTCATGGACTCACCTCCGCTGGATCGGCCACCCGTTCGCGGATGGCCGCTTCGACGTCGTCTGCCTTGTATCGGATGCCGTCGTACTTGTTGACCCGGTCGACCCGGGTGAGTGCGTCCCGCTCTACCAGGTCTGCGAACTGGCCAGTCGCGTTACACTCGATGACGACGGTGGTTTCCGCGTGCTCGATAGCCTCCCCGAGATCGGGACGCGGCGAGAGATATGGCACCGAAAGGAACCGCACGTCGATCCCGTCCGCCGCGAGCCGGTCCATCGCTTCCCGGATCGATCCCTCGTTCGAGCCCCACGACAGCACGAGCGTCTCGGCATCCGGGTCGCCAAACTCCCGAACCTCCCATGATTCGGTTTCCTGGGCCGTCTCCATCTTCCGGGCGCGTTTTTCGACCTGCTCGTTCCGCAGTTCGGGATCCTCCGTCCGGCGGCCGAGCTCGTCGTGCTCCAGTCCGGTCGTCATGTGGACGCCGCCGGGGGTGCCGGGCAGTGCTCGTGGGCTCACGCCGTCCTCGGTGATCGCGTGGGGCTTGAAGCGGCCATCTTCGTCCTGCCAGGTGCTCAGTTCGTCCGATTCGACGAGTTTACCCCGATCGATTTCAACGGCAGACATGTCGAACTCGTCGGCCGGGTAGGTCTGATCGGTCACGGCCAGCGCGAGGTCCGAGACGAGATAGACGGGTGTCTGGTACCGTTCGGCCAGGTTGAACGCCTCAATCGTTTTGTGGAAACATTCGGCGATCGTTGTCGGGCCGACGACGAATCGTGGAACTTCCCCGTGCCCGCCGTACAGCAGGGTATTGAGATCACCCTGCTCCTGTTTGGTCGGCATCCCAGTAGACGGCCCCGACCGCTGGACGTCGACGATGACGAGCGGAGTTTCGCTCGCGGCGACCAGTCCGAACGTTTCCGTCATCAGATCGATCCCCGGCCCGGACGTCGCCGTCATTGCCCGCGCCCCTGACCGCGCCGCGCCGAGGGCCATATTCACCGCCGCCAGTTCGTCCTCCGCCTGCACGACGGTGCCACCGAATTGTTCGATCCGTCCAGTCAGATACTCCATCACGGCCGTGGCCGGGGTGATGGGATACCCGGCGTAAAACCGGCAACCGGCCGCGATCGCGCCGAGGCCGATCGCCTCGTCCCCGTTCAGGAGCACGTATTCCTCTTCCGTCGTCTCGAGATCGTACTCGAAACTCACATCGAGGGTCTCTTCGACGTGTGACTGGCCGAGCCGCGCCGCCTGACAGTTGCTGTCCACGATGGCCTCGCCCTTGTCGCCGAACCGTTTCTCCAGCGCGCTGTCGAGATATTCGATCGGGAAGTCGGCGACGGCACACGCCGCCCCCAGGGCGACCACGTTCTGCATGATGGCACCCCCCGCTTCCTCGGCGAGATCCCGGAGGGGAACCGACAGCCCGGTGACGTGGTCGGGAATCTCGGCCTCCCAGGATCGTTCCCCGTCGTAAATGATCACCGACTCGTCGTGGAGTTCATCACGGTTCTCATCGATCGTCCGTTGGGTCAGGGCGATGAGGATGTCCAGTCGGTCGACGACACTCTCGATGCGGTCCGTCGAGGTACGGATCTTGTACGCCGTGTATCCGCCGCGGATGCGAGACGCGAAATCCTTCGAGGTGTAGACGTGGCGGCCCGCCCGCGAGAGCGCCTGGGCGAAGATCTTGCCGGTGGAGTCGATCCCGTCCCCGGCCTCTCCACCGACGGCCCAGTTGAAGTCCTCGAACATGTGGGATTGGCTATCGGAGGACCGACGAAAAGCCTTCTGAAACCGAGAATCGCGCCGCTTTGGCATCTGTACCGGGAACCCCGAGCGTGGGTGGACAAACACTTCATACAGACCGTCGAAACGCCCGATATGATCGACACGGAGGCGAAGATTCGACGCGTTCGCGAGGTCGGCCCGGAAACGGTGGCGGTGGAAATCGTCTCGCCTGACAACTTCGATCCGAAGCCAGGGCAGTTCGTGAAGGTGACCGCGTGGGTGGACGGCGAGCATGTCCCACGCTTTTATACGCTTTCCTCACCCGATGCGGCAGAAACGTTCGAAGTGACGGTCGAAGTAGAATCGGACGGCACGCTGGGGCCGTGGCTGGAAACGGCCAGCGGCGAGTCCGTGCGGATCGAGGGGCCGTACGGCCGTGCATACTACGATGGAGAACCGAGCACCCTGGTTATCGCCGGGGGCCCGGGGATCGGTCCGGCCGTCGGGATCGGGGAACGCGCGATCGCCGACAACAACGGCGTGACGATCGTCTTCGGGGGGGATGAGCCGCCCCACCGAGAACGGTTGGCCGATCTCGCCGACGCCGGGGCCGAACTGCGGCTCACAGCCGACATCCACGCCGCGGTGGCAGAAACCTACACAGGAGACGCGAACGTGCTCGTCTATGGGTTCCAGGAGTTCGTCACCGAGGCACTCGCCGCGATCGAGGCTGCCGGCGGCGATCCCGACGACGCCGGTGTCGAGAACTTCGGCTGATTCACGGTTCGACGTATTCGAGGAGGACGCCGCCGGTATCGCCGGGGTGCAAAAATGCGACACGATGGCCCATCGCCCCCCGGCGAGGTGTGTCATCGATGAGCTCGATACCCGCGGCGTCGGCCGTCGCCAGACGCTCCTCGATGGCTGGCGTCTCGAAGGCGAGATGGTGGATCCCGGGGCCCTCCCGCTCGAGAAACCTGGCGACAGGACCCTCACCGATCGGCTCGAGAAGTTCCAGATAGCCGGCCGGAAGTTCGAGAAACGTCGTTGCGACCGATTCGAGCGACTCCTGGTGGCAAACGGGTGTTTCGAGCAACGTCCCAAACAGGTCAGCAGCCCGATCGACATCCTCACAGGCGATTCCGACATGATGCAACCGCATACTCCAGCCTCACGCCCGGAGGGCAAAAAATCGAGTACCTCCCGTCAATCGCGATAACGGCGCACGAGCTCCGCGACGGCCACGTAACCGATCCCGACGGCGAGGGCGATGGGCACGGTGATATCGCCGCGGAACAGTTGCTGGAAGAGCATGATGACCACGACCACGATGGCTGCCTGCACGGCAAGTAGTTGCCAGGAGCGTCCCCCGTCCATACGGGTCATTGGAAGGTGGCCTACATGGGCTTCCGGAATTGCGCCGAAGGCGGAGTCAGTACTCGCCGAAGACGTCACGGAGCTCGTCACAGATCTCCCCGACGCTCGCCTCAACCTTCACGGCACGGACCAAGGGCGGAAGGAGGTTCGTGCCTTCCGTCGCGGCCTCGTGCACCGAGGCCAGCGCCGCATCGACCGCCTCTCCGTCCCGGTTGTGCCTGACAGACGAGAGTGACTCTCGCTGCCGACGTTCTTCCGCCTCGGTGACTTCCTGAATGTCGATTTCGGGTTTCTCGCTCGATTCATACTCGTTGACCCCGACGATCACCCGGTCGCCCGTCTCGATTTCCCGCTGGCGGTCAAACGCAACCGATTGGATTCGCTGTTGGACCCAGCCAGCATCAACGGCGGCCAACATCCCGTCACGATCGTCGACCGCGTCGAGAAGTTCCCTGGCCTCCGCCTCGAGATCATCAGTCATCGACTCGACCACGTAACTACCTGCAAGCGGATCAATCGTGTCTCCTACCCCGGTCTCGTGAGCGAGGATCTGCTGGGTTCGGAGCGCGGTGCGCGCCGTCTCCTCGGTCGGAATCGCCAGGGCCTCGTCCTTGCTGTTGGTGTGCAAGCTCTGTGTTCCACCGAGGACTGCCGCCAGTGCCTGATATGCGACGCGGACGACGTTGTTGTCCACCTGCTGGGCCGTCAGCGTCGAGCCCGCGGTCTGGGTGTGAAATCGGAGTTGCCGTGATTTCGGATCCTCGGCGCCAAACCGCTCTGTCATTAGGCGTGCCCACAGACGCCGGGCGGCCCTGAATTTGGCCACCTCCTCGAACAAGTTGTTGTGCGCGGCGAAGAAAAACGACAGCTGCGGCGCAAAGTCGTCGACATCGAGCCCCGCGTCGAGAGCGGTCTCGACGTATTCGATCCCGTTGCCCAGGGTGAACGCGATTTCTTGGGCGGCCGTCGCGCCAGCCTCCCGAATGTGATACCCCGAGATCGAGATGGGGTTGAATGCCGGAAGTTCGTCCGCGCAGAACGCGAAGGTGTCGGTGACGATCCGCATCGAGGGACCGGGCGGGTAGATGTAGGTGTTCCGGGCGATGTACTCCTTTAACACGTCGTTCTGGATGGTCCCGCGAAGCTCGTCCCGGTCGACCCCCTGGCGGTCACCCGCTGCGACGTACATGGCGAGCAGTACGCTGGCAGGTGCGTTGATCGTCATGGAGGTACTGACCTCGTCTAACGCGATCCCCTTGAACACCCGCTCGAAATCGTGAATCGTATCGATGGCGACGCCGGAGCGGCCGACTTCGCCGGCCGCGAGTGCATCGTCCGAATCGAGACCCATCTGGGTCGGGAGATCGAATGCGAGCGAGAGCCCCGTTTGGCCCTGATCGATGAGGTATCGGAATCGCTCGTTGGTCTCCGCGGCTGTCCCGAAGCCAGCGTACTGTCTCATCGTCCACAGCCGACCGCGGTACATGGTCGGGTAGATCCCGCGCGTGTACGGGGGGACGCCGGGGAAGCCGACCTCCGACTGATAATCGGTGTCTGCCCGATCGAGCGGCGAGTACAGCCGATCGACGTCGATCCCACCGGTATCCGTCTCGAACTCGTCTCGGTGCTCGCCGTAGCGCTCGAGCCACTGTTCGAGTGCCCCGTCCTCCCACTCATCCTTCGCCGCACGGATCCGTTCCAGCTCCGCGGGATCGTACATCACTCGCCCGCAGCAACGCCCGGAAGCGCCTTTACGGTTTTCCAACGCCGGACATCAGCGACGACGCCCGCTGGGATCATACTTGTATGTCGCCTCTTCCGGGTCGATGCCGAACTCCTCGGCCACCTCGTCCGGGTCGCTCTCCGTTGTCTCGGGCGCGGCCTCGGTTGCACTCTTGAACCATTCGCGCAACCGTGCAGGCATCCGAAATCGATCGACTGGGAGCCACATCGGGACCACTGGCCCATCGTGACGTTCGCGTTTGGCGGCGAGCCGTGGATCCAAGACGGTCGGCACGTCCTCCTCGTCTATCGGCTGAAATCCGAACTGCGCGAAATAATCCGGAATCGCCGTGAGTGCGTACACCCGGTCGAACGACTGATCGCTCGCGTATTCGATCAACCGTTCGATGACGTGGCCGCCGACACCTTGCTTGCGCCAGCCATCGAGTACGCCGATACTCGTCAGCTCGCAGACCTGCTCGTTTGCCTCGCCAGTGTGAATTCGGATCCGCCCGAACCCCGCCTTGGCCCCGCTATCCTCGTCGATCGCGATCACGTAATCCCGTGACCGGAACGCAGTGTCGTCGAGGTCCATGGCCTCGATGTGATCGAGCAGCCAGACCTCCTCTCTGTTTTTCGCGTCCCGGACGTACATGGGCGAACGTACGTAGAGTTCTGGCTAAAACCTTTTCCGGCGCGATGGTGCGGTTCGAACGGCACCGAAAACGCTAATCGCGGGGCGGGGAAAGCAGCCGGTATGGCTGACGAGGATGACGAAGATGAACTGGCGGTCGAATTGGGCGAGGCGGCACCGGTGAGCGGTGCGCCGATCGCCCGCGTCGCCTCGCGCATCAGCTGGCCGAAGTCGAAGGGTGATATCGTGAACGCGGAAGGTGAAACCGAGATTCGGACGGCAGACGGTCCGCGGGAACTCGCCGATATCCTGGCGGAGGTCGAGCTGTCGTACTTCGCCCGACGACAGGAGTTCGTCGCCGGGATTCGTGACGTGATCGGGTACGGGCCGGTTCCGACGGAAGTAGACCAGTAGCCCGCGACACCCGCCAGCAGGACCAACGCTTTTGGTGCGATCGACCGGATACCCTGGTATGTCCCTACCGTTCGACCCCGAGACGATTACGTCGGACGACATCGGCGAGAAGGTCGCTCGACTCGACATGGAACACGAAGCGGCGATCGAACACGTCCGCGAGATCTGTACCGAGGTCGGTTTCGGTATTCCCGTCGAGTTCTCACCGTCTGAGCTGTTAAACGAGAAGGTCGACGCAGATCGTGATCCCTTCTACGTCCTCGGAGCCTGTAATCCAGCGATGGCCGACCGTGCCCTCGACGAGTCGGCCGACATCGGTGCCTTGTTTCCCTGTAACATCATCGTCCGAGAGGTCGAACCCGGTGTCCAGGAGATCTATCACGTCTCGATAATGCGAATCGCCAGGATGGTTGGCATGGCACCGGACAACCAGGCGTGGGCGGAAATCATCGCAGACACTGGAGATATTGCCGACGAAGCCTTCTCGCGCCTGCAAGAGGACGATTAGTCCCGGGCCACTTCCACGCTCGTCTCCGTCTGATGGAGCCACTGCAATCCGGACGGGACTCGCTCCGTCTCGCGGAGCCAGAGACTGCATCGACGGTTTTTCCACTCACCACCGATACGGAGCCGCTTGAGATACGTGAGTTGATGGACGCCGTAGAGCGTGCGGTGGACGGACAGCTCATCGATCTCCACGGCGACCGGTGGCTCTGACGCCCGGAATTGGTCCCGTTCATCGGTCCAGGCCGCGAGCGCCGCATCGCGATCGCACAGCGTACCGTCGGGTCGAATCATCGAGAAATCGTCCGCCAGGGCGTCGACGATCGGTTCGATATCCTCACGAATACCACCGTACCAGTCCTCAAGGAGCAGATGCAGTCTGCGGATCTCGCGCTCCGGATCCACGTCGCTGGCCGTGCTCATGGATGTCCATCGAGCGGTTCGACCCAAGACATCGTCGGTCTCTCAATCCTGCGCTACGATCTCGACGGCCATCCCGGGCGTCCGCCAGTGATCCGCACCCGGGCCGTGGACGGCCAACCGGAGTTCGCACTCCCCCGACCCCCGTGCCCGTGATGGTTACGTCATCGGCGTCGATGTCGACTGCCAGTACTTCTACTCGTTGCATCCGGCGGTTCATGACGGGGGTCGTATTCGCTTCCCGGACCCAGATGCAACGGTTCGACGCTCTCGTCCAGCACCTCGACGATGAATGCTGCGGGCTCGTCGACCACGAGTTCGAGTGGCTGCTGGTGCCAGTTGGTGAAGTCGTCCCGTTCGTGGTAGTGCACCTCCCCCACCCGATCGCCGGTTTCGGCGTCATAGCGGACGAGCGGGAAGGAACTGTCCAGTTCGCGGCCGTTGAGTATCGGTCCGGTGCGACCGTCGTCTTCGGTCTCCTCGTCACCTTCGTCACGCAGACAGCCAGCGAGGAGAACCGAGGTGGCGGCGATCACCGTCCGACGGCGCACCCTCAGAGCTCCGGTTGTGCATCAGGATACGCCACGCGCTGGCGATTGAGGGCCCCCAGGTTGTCGGCGGCTTCCCGGACGAGATCGAGCATGACTGGTCGAACCTCGCTTTCCTCGTTTTTCACCACTGCTCGATCGTGTGATTCGGTTCCGAAATCGGGGTGCGTTGGAACCGCGCCCAGATGGGGGATCTCGAAGTCCTCACAGATCTCGGCTGCTCCCGCGCCCTCGTAGATAGCGTGTTCGTCGCCACAGCTCGGACACAGGAAGGTGCTCATGTTCTCGACGATCCCGATGATCGGTGTGCTGTGTTTCTCGAATAGCTTCAACCCTTTCCGGGCGTCATCCAGTGCGAGCCGCTGGGGCGTGGTCACGATGATCGCACCCGCGACCGGGAGCGTTTGGAGCAAGTCAAGCGAGGCATCACCGGTGCCCGGCGGCAGGTCGACGATGAGATAATCGAGTTCATCCCAGGTGACGTTTTCGAGAAAGTGCGTCATAACCTTCTGGACCATCGGCCCCCGCATGATCGCAGGATCGTCCGGATCGTGGACCATGTAGGCCATGCTCATCACCTTCACCCCGTCGGCGTCGGGCGGGACGAGGCTGTCCGTCGTCGGTTCCACACCCGGTTCCTCATCGGCGATCCCCAGCACGCGGGGGACGTTCGGCCCGTGGACGTCTGCGTCGAGCACCCCCACGCTGGCACCGAGGTCGTCGAGCCCCGCCGCCAGATTGGCGGCCACGGTCGTCTTGCCGACGCCGCCTTTCCCCGACGCAACGGCGATGACGTTTCGGACGCTCGGGAGGATCTCCTCGTCGAAGCCGTGCTCAGCCCCCACGTGTGCGCGCAAGGCCGGCTCGTAGCCCACCTCGCGACAGATTTCTCGAATTTGTTTCCCCATCGTCACTTCCGCAGGTGCGAATGGGGTATTGAGCGCCATGCGGACGTGCGCCTCGCCATCTTCGATGCGGAGGTCGTCGATCAGATCCATCGATACGATATCCCCGTCGTTCAGTGGATCCTCGACCGCCCGAAGGGCGTCCCGAAGTGAGTCGAGCGATGCGCTCACGGCGTCGACCACCTGCCTAGAACCCGTCGGAGGCGTACCTGCATCTCGATGGAATAAGGCGGAGGACGGATTTGTACCCGTCGGATCGGGCCGGTTAGAAAAAGATGATCCCGATGAGAACGGTCGCGATGTAGAACGGAACCCACAGCGCGAGCGTGAGTCCGACGAGATAGACGACCCCCATGGTCGCCATCTTCGGATTGCCGGGTTTACCGAGGTACCAGGCCGCAACGGCCGTGTACACCGGGACCAGCACGACGGCGAAGATCAGCCAGCTCCCGGGGGCGATCCCCTCCCAGTAATCGACTGGGGAGACCATGCCGAAGATTTCGAGGACCATCAGTCAGCCACCTCCGCGTGGCCGTGGTCACCATCGTGTGACTCGACGGCATGGAGTTCAATCACCGGGAACACCTTGAGCACGACCAGGAAGAAGATCGTGACCATGGAGACCGTCCCGACGAACGCCGAGATCTCGACCAGGCTCGGGAAGTAGGCGCCCGGTATGGCCGCGTAGAGGCCGAATCCAGGGTACTGGAGTCCTTCGACCAGGAACAGTACCTTCTCGGCCAGGGTGGCCGACAGGATCCCCACGCTGAACACCACCGCCAGCGTGGGGGACCAGATCGACGGTCGGATCGCGCTGGCAAAGATGAGTGCCAGAATCAGCACCGAGACGCCGATCGCGAACCAGTAGACAGGGTGGCCGAGCATGGCCCCGGTGACGGTCCCGACACTGATGGGCGCCGCAAACACGCCCGAGATGACCTGCTGAAGTTGAAGCCACAGGAACAGCAGGACGAAGAGGCCGAGCCAGTTCGTGAGGCCGCGAAGCACGTTGTCACTGAGCAGGTGGTACCAGTCATACCGCGCTCGCATGACGTACGAGAGGATGATGACCCCACTGATCGCCGAAGACAGCGCGATGGTCAGGAACTGTGGACCCTGGACCGAATCGAACCAGCCGGGCATCGACGGCATCAGCTGGAACAGCCACGGAATCACACCGCCGTGCAGCAGCAGGGGTGCCAGGATGATAATCGCCAGCGCCAGCCACCATACCATGCGCTCGACGATTGGGTCCTCTTCCTCCGTGTAGCCGAGGGTGACGACTTCGTAGAACGGTGTGAACAGCCCCGGAAGGTCGTCCCGAAGCCGGCTGATGTCATATCGGAGGGTGAGTGCCAGATAGGTCGCGGTCAGCACGAAGTACAGCGTGATGACCGTCACGTCCCACACCAGCGGTGAAGAGTGGACGGTTTCGGTGTAAGAAACTACCACGCTCCAGACCAGCCGATCGGGTCGACCGGTGTGGACGAGGATCATCAGTCCGGCCATCGACAACGCGCCGATGGTCAGCAGTTCAGCCAGTCGTGCGACCGGCTGGTATCGGTCCATCCCCAGTAGCCGAACGGCCGCCGACAGGATGATCCCGCCGTGGGCAATCCCGACCCACCAGATAAAGAGACCGATGTACATGCCCCAAGTGACGCCACCACCGGAACCCCAATCGGACAAGCCAGTTACCGCGAGCCCGTGCTGGAGTTGCCAGAGGTAGCCGGCAACCCAGATCAGGGCCCCGATTCCGGCGATCCCCAGGGCGACGAAGTACCACATTGACGTGTGTTTGAGGGGACGGAGGATGTCTTCCTCGCTTGGTTCGCGTGTCATCCTCGATCAGTCCCCCGCGGCTCCGAAGTCAGTCATCTCGTCTGTCACGTCTTTCCGGCGATCGACCACTTGTCGATCCCGCGAATCCCGCAGTCGGTCGTAGGGGACCGGACCCTCGATCTGCTCGGCCTCGGGACCGGGCTCGTTCCCAAGGTAGAGAATATTGGGCTGGGTCCCGATCTCCTCGAGTAGCCGGAACGCGGAGAGTTGACTCTCACCGTGTGGCGCGGGTGCCCAGATGTCCTCTTCCTCGTCGATCACGCCTTCCTGTTTATCTTCCGGATCGACCTGCATCTCCTTTGCGCGCTCCAAGTATCGGTTCGGACGACTGTTTTCGTCGTTCAGGTCGCCGAAGTGGATCGCACTCATACCCTGACTGTCACAGGCGTCCATACACGCCACGGTGCCAACATATTCCTCGCCCATGTTGCCGTCCTGTCGGCTGGGACAGAACGTACACTTGCCCATCGTCCCGACGCGACCACGGCTGTCAACTTCCCTGCCACGGTAATCGTGAATGTGATCACCGCTGTCCTGCAGCGTGTCAACCCGTTCTTCCTCGGACAGCTCTCTGAGTTCGGACCCGGAGAGCCCGTGATCGCCGGTCATGAGGTCGTCGGTGGGAATTTCGGGATCGCCCCACTGGAAGTAGTTGACACCATACGGACAGGCAACCTGGCAGTAGCGGCAACCGATACACGTCTCGTAGTCCGTGAGAACTAGCCCGTCCCTGTCCCTGATGTGGCGGGCCTGAACCGGACAGACCTTCGCGCATGGGGCGTTCGAACAATGCTGACAGGGACGGACCATGAAGTTTTCCTGTTCCGTGTTCTGGTCCTCCCAGGTCATCACATACATCCAGTTGGCCCCTCTGTCCGTGCCGTTTTCGTCGATACAGCCGACGACACATTCGAGGCAACCATCACAACGCTCGAGGTCAATGACCATGCCGTACCGCTGGTCTCCCTCGCGGTGGTCGTCGGATGCTGCAGCCGCGGTCGACGAAACTGGATCCTCGGTGTTCTGGTCGTTGGAGAACAGGCCACCAAGGCCGATCGCTCCGGCGCCCAAGCCGACCTTCTTCATCGTGTCGCGACGCGTGACATCCTCCGCGGAGAGTTCGGAAAGTTTCGCCACGTGACCGTCCGGTTCGCCCTCGTCTTCTTCGAAAAGTTCCGCCATCGGGCGTTCGTCCGTTTCGAACTCATCGACGACGGCGTCGTGGTACTGTTCGTAAAACTCCTCTTCGGAGATCTCGCCGGCCACGAGACGCATCGCATCGCGGGCCATCTCCATACCGAGCTCCGCGTCGTACTCGGTATCGTCAAGCATCTCCCGCATCTCGTCCTCCCATCCGGATCCCATCGGATGGAAGCCTTCCTCGTCACCGAGTTGATCGAGAATCGACGTCTTTGCCGTCGACGAGTTGCCCTCACTACATCCGCAGGAATCACGACCGCACGAATGGTCGTCTGCACTCATAGCGGCATTCGCCCCCCGTCCCGAGCCATCCTCCCCGTGTTCATTCGACAATCACTGCCCCGCGCTGTGGATCCGCCCGGTGTGGTCGGCATTCGTAGAGTGCAACGCCTGCCTCGTCGAACGTCACCGCGTGTTCGAAGCCCTCCCCCTCTTCTTCGTCGTGCTCGTCCCAGTCCGTCAGGGTTGCCCCCTCGCTGGGGATCAACGTCACCGTGTGGCCGGGACTCGTCCAGACCCAGTTCACGGTGGCGCCTTCGTCGATTCGGACGACAGCGGGTTCGTACGTATAGTTCCCATTCGCCGTACCGCCGTTCTCGACCTCGACTTCGTCTTCGCCCGTGTGGTCGGCAATGTCCCCTTCGTCGTCGAAGTTGTGAGCGTCCGACGCCCATTCGACCGCCACTTCCTCGGGCGTCAGGTCGTTGGCAGCATCGTCATCGTCGTCGTCACCCGTACAACCCGCGATGAAGCTAAGTGTCAGTGCACCGGCTGATCCGCGTACCACTGTTCGCCGTGTCAATCGTGTCATAATTGGATTACTCCCTCGGTCGTCGGGGTTGCATACGCGAGTCACAAACGGACGCGACAGATACCAAGTAACCACCACGCTCGCGGGTCATGCAACCACTGTGGGAGAACCTTGGTCAGACCACATTTAACTGTTTCTGGACGCGTCTGCCCGCGTGATAGCGAGAGTCACCCAGATCCGAACCGGGAAAGTGAGCTTTGTCTCCCGGCCGCCAACTCGGAAACGCGGGCAAACCGTTCCGAGCTAATCGGCAGATGGGCCGCGATTGCCGCGATGGCCTCGTCGATCGAGCTCGCGATCCCGGGTTCGTCGTCGAACGCGTTTCTGACCGATTCCCTCACCTGCCAAACGCCAACAGGTCCCCAGTATTCGTCCGTCACGTGCCTGATCACCAGTGCCTTTGCCTGTCGATCACGCGCTGTCAGATGCTCGAGCACCCCGAGTCGGGCGGCGTGATACGCGCCGGCAGTCTCCTCGACGTACGACCGTCGGCCATCGACACCCTCGTAATCCGCCCCTACGTAGACGCCTGTCTCCCCCTCCGGATTCCAGACGCTCCCCGCTCCCTTGAGCTCCACCAGTTCGTATTCCCACTGCCCGGGACCGAGCACGATCCAGTACCGATTACCGATATACTCGTTCGTCCAGACTTCGACCTTGTTCAACGGTTTTCCCTTTCGAACCGAACCGCGGAGGTAGTTCCCGATCGTATCGTCGACGGCAGTGATCGACCAGCGGGTTGGCACCAATCGCCGCTGTTCGGCCTCACCGAGGGCACCCGCGGACAGTATTCGGTGAATGTCGTAGACGTCGAAATCGCGCCGGTAAAGGTAGGTCATTGCCCCTTCGGCGCGCCAGTCGTCATCGGCGAGGGTGCGCTCGACCTCCCGCGGGACCGAGGGATTCTCCGCGAGATCAGCGCTTTGTGCCGCTGCCCACGGCCCCGAGGGTTCGAGGATGTCGTCGACAGTAACATCCAGGGTCGGTTTGTTGGCGAGTCCGATCTCGACGTCAACGGGATCCGAAGCGATGGCGACCTCGCGCTGGACGCCGAGAAACCCCTCCCAGGTGTCGTGGACGTTTGGATATCCCTGGGACACCGTCGACGGTGCGTCGACATCCACTCGCCGATTCGCTGTGAGTAATCCACTTCGCCGCTCGAACACATCCGAGATCCCCAGACCGCGACGATACCAGTCCCCAGTCGTCACGAAGTCCGCCGCACGATCCTCGTTTCCGACCGGGGAAAGCACGCCGGTCGGGACCTTCGGATAGTTCGCATGCCCGACGAACACGGAGGGAGCCGAGCTTCCAAAGATGGCATCGCCGCTCACCGCCTCCTCGAACCGCGATTCGAAATCCTCGAGATAGTCCGTAATCGCGTAGGACCGCTCGCGAGCAAGCTGACGACGCTCTGCAGCCTCGTCGCGTTCGAACTCGTCAAGGAGCTCGTCGAGGCGCATCTACCGGTTACTTCGCCGTCGGGGCGCTTGAACGTTCCCTCGCTCGTGGGCCGAAAAGTGTAATCGTCGCTGTTTGTCTGCCCACTGACCCGGTTTGTGGAGCGGGATTCGATGTCGTGCGTCCGGCGTGTGTCAAAACGATAAAATAGCGACTCGCCCGACGCCAAGCAAGACCGACGGTCGTTTGACGGGGGATCACTGCTACAATGACTATTGGACCGTTTGATGTCCCGGCCGTTCCCCTCGAAGAGCCGGTTCTCGTGTTTACGCTCGCCCTGGTAATCTTCCTCGTGAGCCCGCTCGTGATCAAGCGCTTCGGATTCCCGGGGATCGTCGGGATCGTGCTTGTGGGTGCGGCGCTCGGCCCCGGAGGAATCGGGCTCGTCGAACACGTCGATGCGATCGTCCTGCTCGGGGAGGTCGGGCTCATCTATCTCCTGTTCACCGTGGGTATCGAACTCGATCTTCCGGGGTTCAAACGCGCCCCCGATCGAGCCGCGGTATTCGGATTAACGAGCTTTTTCATCCCGTTCGTCATCGGGAGCGTCGGTGGCCACCTGCTGTTGGGACTGGAGCCCCTCGCTGCCGTGCTGCTTGCGGCGGTGTTCGCCTCGCATACCCTGCTTGCCTATCCTGTCGTCAACCGCATCGGCGTCGCCAAGAACCGGGCTGTGACGGCAGTATTCGGGGGTATTCTATTTACCGACACGCTCGCGCTGATCGTACTCGCCCTGGTGCTTGGCGCCCACGAGGGAAGTTTCGGGGTTAGTCTCGTCCTCAACATCGGTGTTTCGCTGACGATCCTCGTCGGCCTGGTCTGGCTCGTACTCCCGGTGGTCGGGCGGTGGTTTTTCCGCAACTTCACCGAGGAGAGTTACTTCGAGTTTCTGTTCGTGATGGCGGCGTTCTTTCTGGCCGCATCGCTGGCCGAGTTGTTGGATATCGCACCGATTTTGGGCGCTTTCATCGCCGGACTCGCACTAAACCAGCTGATTTCGGAGGGCGGTATGCTTCACAACCGGATCGAATTCGCGGGGAATGCGTTTTTCATCCCGTTTTTTCTGCTCCACGTCGGCATGCTCGTCGATCTCGACGTGATCCTCGCGGGCCTGTCGACAGTCGCCGCAGCGACATTCATCGTCGGCACGATGATCGCCACGAAAGGCGTTGCGGCCCAGGTCGTCGGCATGTATTACGGGTATTCGCGAGAGGAACGGGGAGTCGTGTTCGGACTGTCGACCGGTCAGGCTGCCGCAGCCCTGGCGATTACGCTGCTTGGCTTCGAGGCCGGGCTCTTTGATACGGCCGTGCTCAACGCGGTGGTTCTCATGTTGCTCGTCACGGCAGTGTTCAGCCCGTGGGTGACCGAACGATCGGCGAGACGACTGGCCAGGGCAGAAGATGTCGCCGGTGGCGAAGAGGCAGCGTTCGATCCGCGCATCCTGCTCCCGCTTTCCCACACCGCCGAACTCCAGCGACGCTTGCTCGAACTGACGTTCGTCCTGAAGGGACAACCGCGCGAGGAACCCGTTCACGTCCTTACCGTCGTGCAACCCCAACCGGGCACTGACACGGATGCGAGAATCGCCGATGCCAGGGCCGAGCTGGAGGGACTCGAAGATATCGCAAGCGCGGCTGAAGTCCCGATCCGGGTCGAATCGCGCGTCAACCACAACATCGCCTCGGGGATCGCGCAGGCAGCCCGGGAAGAGCAGGCAAACCTCGTCTTGATCGGCTGGGACGCCAAAATGTCGATCCAAGCACGGCTGTTCGGGACGATCATCGACCACGTTCTGGATGAACTCACGAGCCCAGTGATGATTGCACGTCTGGGCCATCCCATCAATACCACGACCCGGTTGTTCCTGCTGTTGCCCCGCGGAGTCATACACAACGAAGGTTACTTCGAGAGTCTGTACCTGATCAAGCGCCTCACCGACAGCCTCGGGATCGATCTCGAGGTGCTCGTGGTTGACAGTGACCTCGATCCCTACGAGCGCTCGTTCGGGTTCGTCGACCCGGAGGTCCCCGCGGACTTCAGCGGCGTGGATGACTGGGATGCCGCGATTGCCGAGCTCAGCGAACGGCTTGATCCGGACGACCTGGTCGCGGTGATCGGGGCCCGGCCCGGCCAGGTCGGCTGGCACGATCGCCTAGAACAGCTACCGAACCAGCTCGCCGGGCTGCCACCGGAATCGTTCATCGTCCTCTTTCCGCGAGAAGGGGATCCGGGATACGACCGGAAATACCTCCGATTTAGCTGAAATCGGGTTGAAACACCGAACGACCGGCAGTACAGGAGAGTGAGACCCGAGCACCGAAACGGGACGGTCGAGCCCGAGAACCGAATCCGTTTACCCTGCCCACGGGCATTCTCACGGTGATGCCGGTCATTGAGTGTGATCCCGCCGCGGCACGCGAGCGGCTGGCGAGCGCCGGGGTCGAAATCGAGCCGGGAAACACTGCCCACGAGCAATGGCGAGCACGTACCGACGAGGCGACGGCAGTTGCGTACGAAGACAAAGTCGTCGTCCAAGGGTCACGTCCGTGGTCGCTGGCGGGACACCTCGAGGACCGCGGCGGTCGTGCATACGTGTACTTCGACGGCGCGAGTCGAGGGAATCCAGGCCCGGCAGCTGCGGGCTGGGTCATCGTCACTGACGAGGGAATCGTCGCCGAATCCGGCGAACGGATCGGACGGGCAACCAACAATGAGGCCGAGTACGAGGCGATCATCCGGGCGCTCGCCGCGGCCCGGGACCTCGGTTTCGACCGGGTTGACGTCCGTGGAGACTCCGAACTGATCATCCGCCAACTCACGGGGGTCTACCAGGTTTCGGCGCCGAATCTCCGGGAAAAACGTGCGACGGCCCGCGAACTCCTCGAGTCGTTCGAGTCGTGGGATCTGCAGCACGTCCCGCGGGAGGTAAATGATCGTGCGGACGACCTTGCGGACGAAGCACTCGATGACCGATGAACTCCCGGCGAAGATCAAACAGTCCGTCGCCACGTACGCCCGCCGCGAGTTGAACGCGTCGAGTGAGGAGGAGGCCGCGGCCTTCCGCAGCCGGCGCGAGCGCGTGTTGGACCGAGTGGGATACCGATCACGATTCCGCGAAGACGACGCCCGGGTGACGCTGGTCTGTTATCCGAGCGAGTGGGTCGAAGCGGGGACAGCCAACCTTGCAGCTATCGACGACCTGGATCGTGCCGTAGAGATTCCGATCGAAGGTGCCGGTGACCCCGACGACTGGGACGAAGTAGATGCTGAGAACCGAGCGGTTGCCGAGCGCGTTGCCGCAGCGCACGGACCCGAACACGGGCGTAACGCCGAGGCGTTCGCGACGTTTATGAGCAATCACCGGGCTCGCCGCATCGAGACGGCGACGGCCGAAGACGTCGAAGAATTCCTCGAGGAGTATTACGTCAGGAACGTGTGGCCTACCAGGAGAGAGGAGACACTCGTCGCGGAGTCGGTTTCACTGGCGAGAACACTCGCACGCGATCAGACGTAGCTGTCGACGAGTTCGCCGAGTTCGTCCGCCCGGACCTCCGACGTGACGTAATTGCTGAAAATCCACTGGAGCTGTTGGAGGACCGCGTCCTCCCCGGTGTCTGTCAGTGCGTACTGGTTGGTACGTTTGTCGAGCTCGCTTTTTTCGAGCAGACCTGCCTCCACAAGCTCATCGAGGTTCGGATATAGACGCCCGTGGTTGACTTCGTCGTCGTAGTACGCCTCGAGCTCGCGCTTTATCGCGAGCCCGTACATGGGTTCCCGGCTGAGGATGACCAGAATGTTGTACTGAAATGCGGTCAGCTCCCGGGCGACGATTCCTTCATCGACTAACGGCGAAGCCATGTGTTTAGGTGACACATCGAAGGATATAACGCTTATCAAAGTGGGAACACTCGCCGCTCTCTCGGTCACCCACATTGCCTCGAAAGGGCTATTTCGGGGCGCAGAAAAACACGGCCATGCCGAACCTCCTGCACGACCTAGCGACCGGTCCGAACCCGCCGGAAACGATCTACGCGGTCATCGAGTGTCTGAAGGGTGAGCGCAACAAATACGAGTACGACAAGGATATCCCGGCAGTCGTGCTCGACCGAGTGCTGCACAGCAACGTGCACTACCCGGGTGACTATGGGTTCATTCCCCGGTCCTGGTACGATGACGGTGATCCACTCGACGTGCTCGTGCTGGTCGAAGACAGCACCTTCCCCGGCTGTGTCATCGAAGTTCGCCCGGTTGCCTTCATGCGAATGGACGATGACGGCGAGCAGGACGACAAGGTGATCGGCGTGCCGAGCGAGGACCCGCGGTTCGACCATATCGAGGATCTCGATGACCTCACCCAGCAACAGCGCGACGAGATCGACGAGTTCTTCGAGACCTACAAAAACCTCGAGGCCGGCAAAGAGGTTGAAACCACGGGATGGGACGATCGTGCGAGGGCTATCGAGGCCATCGAACACGCGGGTCGGCTCTACGAAGACCAGTTCTAGCCGGAAACCCTCACGGATCGAGCAACCGCATCGAGAGCGTGGCTCCCCCATCGAGTCCCGACAGGGCGTCCAATCCGGTAACCCGACCGATCACGCCGACAGGGCTGGCCGCGCGCGGACGCTCGTCCGTGCTGGCCGGGGTCGGCCCCCAGAACAAGCACAAGGCGGGCCCGGCCGGCCAGTAGGCGACGTCACCCGGTTCGACGATTGTCGTCGTATCGGTCGGACTCGCGCTCACCTCGATGCCCAGATACAACTCGTCTCCCCATCGGTTGGCCGCTCCCTCAATCGGAAGCGTTGCTTCGATGGCCGCCCGCGTTTCTGCGTTTCCTTCGGTCCACTGTCCTTCGAGCGATACACCATCGATATCGAGAACGAAATCGCCCATACGAACACGTCGACGGCCGGTCGCATAAGTCACCTGTCTCGGGCGTCAGGAACCCGGTAGCGCCCGGTTCCGCGCTCTTTTTGTAGTTCACGCGAACAGGGGCCTTCATGGGGTTGTTGGACCGGTTGCGGGGCCAGGACGGTCCGCGAGTCGCGTTCTTCGGGATCGATGGAGTTCCGTTCCGGCTCATCGAAAATCATCCGGAGGTCTTCGAACACCTGTCGTCGATGCAGGCGACGGGTTCGGGCGGTGCCATCGAAAGCATCGTGCCACCGGAATCGAGCGCGTGCTGGCCGTCGCTTACGACGGGCGTCAATCCCGGGAAAACGGGAGTATATGGCTTTCAGGACCGAGAGATCGGCTCCTATGAGACGTACGTCCCGATGGGTCGCGACGTTCGGGCGCCCCGCCTCTGGGATTACGTCGAACAAGCAGGCCGGTCGGCGACCGTGATGAACGTCCCGATCACGTTTCCCCCACAGCGGGACATCCAGCGAATGGTCTCCGGGTTCCTCTCGCCCGAGCTCGAGAAAGCGTGCCATCCGGACTCGCTGGCCAGCGAGCTCGAAGAGATGGGATATCGCATCGACGTCAACGCCCAGCTCGGGCACGAAGCGGACAAGACCGCCTTCATCGAGGACGCACACGAAACGCTCAAGGCCAGGTTCCGGGCGTTCAAGCGATACGTCGAAGCCGACGATTGGGACCTGTTCTTCGGGGTGTTCATGACCCCAGACCGGGTCAACCACTTCTTGTTCGAGGATTACGAGCAGGACGGTACCTACCGGGATGCATTCTTGGAGTTTTACGCCACGCTCGACGAGTATCTGGGCGAACTCGTCGAGACGATGCCCGGAGACGTTACCACCCTTGTCGCCAGTGACCACGGATTCACGACCCTCGATCGGGAAGTGTATCTCAACCACTGGCTGCGTTCGGAAGGGTGGCTGTCGTATCAGAATGAAGACCACGAGAAACTCGCCGATATCGCCGACGAAACGCGAGCGTATTCGTTGATCCCCGGGCGGTTCTACCTGAATCTGGAAGATCGGGAACCCCGCGGATCCGTATCGCGGGGAGACTATGCTGAGACGCTCGAGGAACTGACGGATATGCTCGAGGGGCTCACTGGTCCCGATGGTTCGGCCGTCGTGGATCGAGTCGTCCGGGGATCGAACGTCTTCACCGGAGATCACGACGATATTGCACCGGATCTCGTTGCACTGCCGAGCGACGGATTCGATCTGAAGGCCGGCTTTTCGGATCGAAACGGAATCTTCGATAAAGGCGCCCGAAACGGGATGCACACGTTCGGAGACGCCACTCTCGTCACTGACGCTCCGTCCGTTTCACTCGAGGACGTGAACCTGTTCGACATCACACCCACGATTCTGGACATGCTGGAAGTCGATCACGATCCTGCCTCGTTCGAGGGGCGCTCGCTCGCGTAGCATCACGGGTCGATAGGCTGATTTAGTCGAGCAGCCGATTCGGATACATGACGATCGGTCGATACGTGCACCTTCCGGCTGACGGCATCTCGCCCGACGAGGCGGCGACGGTATACGCGGAGGAAATCGCACAGGTGGTCGACACCCTGGGCGAGGAGCGAGTACTCGTGGAGACCGACTTGGACCAGGCATCGGTCTCGGCCCTCCGCAACGGACGTGGCGATGCAATCGAACTGACGGGTGTCTCAAGGATCTTGGGCCTTCTCGAGGAGGTTCCCGCGGAAACGGTCAAAGCAGAACTCCTCGATGGCCTCCTGATCGA
>SKQO01000095.1 GCA_007118975.1 Halobacteriales archaeon
ACCGTCCCACAAGACTCCCAAGCCGATGCTGACGCCCAGCAATTGACGCTTGGAGCGTATGCGTCTTGAAACCTTAGGGCCGAATCGGTCGGCCTGAAATCCCATGGTGGGATTCCTGCGTCTTCAGACGCGGGAGGAGGTCAACCATGGAGTTATGGAATGCACGAATATTCATATCGAATTTTATGGAACGGACGAGCCAAAGACGGGAATCCCCGATTGCATTCTGGTACCTTTTGGGGACGAGGCGTTCTCGCGGCGGTTCACAGCTAACCAACAGCGGGACAAAATCACGGCTTGAGGCGGTGATCCACCTGTTCGGGCGTTGGTTAGCTGGTTTCTCACCGCCACCGATCGTGCGTTCCTCAGTCGACCGCGCGATACACCCATCGTCGGATTCGATCAACAGGCACTCGCGCATTTTCCGGAGATAGAACGAGCAGCGGGCAAAATCCCTGTTGTCTGTTTGGTAAACCTGTGAAATACAGACTGACCAGCATGGGTGGAATCGTTTGTTAGGGTTTTCCCTAACGCTTATCGGGACGGCGAACGTCACTGAAGACGGGGATGAGCGACGATGTCACCGTGCTTGAAGACGACATCCAGGCCTACTCTGACGGCACTGTCGCCCGCGTCCGAGTGCTCTCTGTCCCGGAGTCGGCCCGGTTTGAGGAAGGCCTCAAGTACGCGTTTCACTACGGTGAGGTTGGCGCGGACGACCCAATCATCAGATTCGACAACCATCACGGACCGCACGAGCTCCACCTGGGGGAGGAGACGTTCACAATCGACTTTCCTGGGCTGGCCGATATCCACCGCGCCTGGCGCGCTGCACTGCCGCCGGAGAAGCGTGAGGACTGGTAGTCTGCTCGGGGATGGTGACCGACAAAGTAGCATTGAACCGACCACGAACGCACCCATCAAGATACATCATGACCCGCACACTGCACGTCCGGATTCAGTCCGGTGACCGCAACGGCCTTGAAGATCGCCTGGCAGCGATCGACGCCGGTGAGACTGTTGAACCTGGGGAGCCAACCCTATCGATCGAGGACCTCGAAACGTTCGGACGCATCTTCCGATCCACGAATCTCGAGCTCTTGGAGGCGATTGTCGAACACGAGCCTGAAAGCATCCGCGAGCTGTCCCGGCTTGTCGATCGGAATCCGCCAGAGGTTCTGGAAAACGTGAACGAACTCACAGACTACGGCTTGGTCGAGCTCAAAGAAGAGGGCCGTGCGAAGCGGCCGGTGGTATGGTATGACGAGATCGACGTTGACCTTCCGCTCACGAGGCCATCAGGCGGGGAGAACCCAGCGAGCGCGTGATAAAACAATGCGGGAAAAGTCGGCCTGGGGCCCTCTCAACCCGAGGAGCACTACTCTCCTGAACGGCCCAGCATTCTCTTTGAACCTCGAAGATAACCAACAGCAGACTGAAAGCACGGAATGGAACGACGTTTAGGCTGTTCGAACGTTGGTTAGCTGGTTTCTTACCGCCTCCGATATTGCGTTCCACGAGGAACTCACGGCAGCCGCTTCGCCGGCAACAGTGACGAACGACACCCGTAGCGTCGAATACATCCTCTCACATCCGCTCTTCCGCTCGTTTGAGGAGGAACTGGAAGAGACTGATTGGGACGACGAAACGACAGCAAAAGTGGGTGAGCGAACGCTGGAAGTGTTCAGCGAGCTCACAGTGCAGGGGGATATCTAATATGCGTCTCAGAACAGCCGAGATCGACCGCTATGGACCGTTGTATAACTGTCGTTCACCGTGTCAGGATGGTATTTCGGTCATCTCGGGACCGAACGAGGCCGGAAAGACGCTATACCTCGAAGCTTTGCTCCAGCTTCTCGAACCTGATGTGGCGGACGTAATGGATTCGCCGCCTCGCGTTAACCAGCGTCCTACTGGTCGAGTCATCGTCGAGCACGGTGGCAACCAGTACGAGTGCGATGGGCGTACTTCGTTGTGTGAAATTACTCCTGTCGAACCAGCGCATCTTCAGAATGTATTCGTCGTTCAAGATAGCGATCTTCAGCTCCCAAGCGACCAGGAGTACTACACGTCGCTCATCGAGAAATTAGGTGACATTCATACTACGGAGATTAACGCGATCAAATCGAAGCTGAAGGATAGGGGACGACTCACCGACACACGGCTCAATATCGCCAGCGATCAATCCTCCGATAATGCTGGAACCGTACGCGACGAGGCGGAATCCCTTGCTAATGGCATCCGCGAATTGCGAACGTCGCTACGGGGGGACGTGGCCCCATCGAGCCTGATCTAATAACGATCGAGAGGGAGCGACAGCTGATCAAGCGCGGGCTCAAAGATCGTGACGATCTCGACACCTACGAACAACGTGCGGTTCACGTCTGGAACCTCTACGAAAAAGCGTGTGACGAACGAGGGAACAACTGGCTCCTCCCATCGTCGAAGGTACGTCGGCAGATGAACGAGTTCTGCGGAGATGAGGTATCGGAGAAATCACTCCCGATGATAACGAGCCGTGTTATGGAAACGGTAGCACAGATGTCTGACGGCGTCCTCGAAACAGACAGCCTCGACGACAGCACGAAGGTTCTTGTGGGTGAATCAGAGGAAATCCTTGACGCCAAACAGCCCCTTCACCGGACGAGGGAAGACAACGAGGGTAACACGGTCGTTATCCCAGAGTGATCACGATGCCAGGAACAGCCCGATTAACGGCGTTGTTAACCACAACGGAGGTGACCCGTTACCCCACAGAGGGCGATAGCCCCCAACGTATCAGCTAAGACTCTCTATACGCTTTCGCGGTCTTACATGTTCATCCCTTCGCTACTGGTGGATGGATCTCCTTCTCGTTTCCTTCTCGTTATGTGGCCAAGGAAACAAAGTCGTCTCGGTTAACAGCAACCCCCCTCGTGGGTTAACAACGTCGTTAAGCAACAATGCGGGATCGTTCCATTCTTCGCCTCTGCATGGGCCCACCCGCTACCCCGGTAATAGACTGGATGTTTGTGTCAGTTCGATACGTCGTGTTGGGTATGACTCCAGACGGGACCGAATAGCTCGACTCCGAAGAATAATGACGTATATTTGACTCCAATCCAAGATGTTTATTACCAATTGATGTAAAAGAGGTTGCATGCGACATATAGATGCCGGCACGAGAGTCGTTTTCACTCTCGTCGTGCTCGGAATCGGATTGGGGGTCATCATCGGAACAGTGCCGGGCGGCGCAGCTGCATCCGACGTCATCGAGTCGAATACGACCACCGAGTACGCAGGAGTCGACGACGGAACGCAGACAATCACCGTCGTCGCAAGTTTCACGGCTACCGAAGACGTAACCGGTATCGAGATTACCACGACTCCGACGAGTGACTCGTTCGTAAACTATAACAGCCTCGACCCGACGGTGCGGGGTGAA
>SKQO01000030.1 GCA_007118975.1 Halobacteriales archaeon
ACACGACATCGCCAACCACGTGCTTGCACTCGCACTCGTCTACGATGTGGACGCCATCGTCCACGAGGATTTGCGCTCGCTCTCTCCACCACGTGACGAAGGCGCGTTGTCCTGGGAGTTGTCATCGTGGGCGCGACGTGACATTATCGAGAACATTGCATATCGAGCAGCCTGCGCTGGTATCGCTGTCGAGCGAGTCTACCCACAGGGGACGAGTCGGTCGTGTCCTCGCTGTGGCTCGACCGGACACACCTGTAAATCGCCCGACCACCAGCACGAACGCTGGTGGGGCGGGCACTTCCGGTGTGATAATGCCCGATGTGGTTTCGAAGGCGATCGGGACTACATCGGGGCGCTGAACGTGGCTCGCGTGTTCTTCAGCGACGGCAACACGCTAGACCACGATGTTACGTCCTCCTATACGGGGGACTGTGAAATCGTGCTAGCTTGCCGTTCCGCTGGTGAGCGAAGCCGTGCTTCGCGATCCTCGTCAGCGTTCGACGCTGACGGTGGCACGCGGCTCACGTTCGGATCTGGTTTCGTTGCCTACAGACCCGAACAGGCAGGGGCGACCGCTTGTGGTGGGTCGGCTATGATAGCACCCGCTGTCGCCCTGTCAGAGTCGAATGCGGATGGTAGCGATGGACGTGGCCCAGCCGTCCAGCAGTGTACCCAATTCGTACGGTGTACGACTGAAAGCTACTGAAAATTGGAACGGGGACCGCGTGTCCGCACGTTTATACAGTGGCATGGGCTACGAATCACCTAATGAGCGTGCCCGTGCCAGCCCTGGGGGACCGGGCGGGGGCATGTGCCGACGTACTTGCGGGTAGCGACCGCGTACTACTCGTGTCCCATATCGACGCCGACGGTCTCACGAGCGCTGCTGTTGCGACGACGGCCCTTACCCGTGCCGACATCTCCCACGAAGTCTTCTTCAGCAAGCAGCTCGACGAGGAGGAAATCGCGGCGATCGCGGGCTTGGACTTCGAGACGGTCCTGTTCACCGATTTCGGGAGCGGCCAGCTCCCCACAATCGTCCAGCACGAACGGGCGGGTGCCTTCCAGCCCGTCGTGTGTGACCACCACGAGCCCGCCGACGCGAAGACGACCTACCATCTGAACCCCCACCTGTTTGATATCGATGGTTCGAAAGAAATCTCGGGAGCGGGGACGGCCTACGTGCTTGCCAGGGCCCTCGGTGGGGAAGAGAACACCGACCTCGCTGCGCTTGCCGTGGTCGGCGCTGTGGGGGACATGCAGGACAGCGACGGGGAACTGTTCGGTGCGAACGCCGCCATCGTCGAAGAAGGGGTCGCGGCCGGGGTGCTGGAAACCACCACGGACCTCAGTTTCTACGGGATCCAGACAAGGCCGCTCCCGAAACTCCTTGAGTACGCGAGCGACGTCAGAATTCCGGGCATTACGAACAACGCGAGCGGGACTCGCGCGTTCTTCGAGGAACTCGACGTCCCAGTCAAGGATGCCGACGACGAGTGGCGCCGGTGGGTCGATCTCACCCACGACGAGCAGCGCCGGGTGGTGAGCGGACTGGTTCGCCGGGCCGTCGAGGGTGGCGTCGCGCCTGAGCGGATCGACACGCTGACCGGCACCACTTACACGTTGGCCCGAGAAACCGAGGGGACCGAACTGCGCGATGCTAGCGAGTTCTCGACGCTCCTTAACGCCACAGCACGCTACGAGCGGGCTGACGTCGGTCTGGGTGTCTGTCTGGGCGATCGAGATCGTGCGTACGTCCGCGCGAAACGGCTGTTAGCGAATCATCGCCGCAACCTCTCGGAGGGACTCGAGTGGGTACGTTCGAACGGCGTAACCCACGAAAACCACCTCCAGTGGTTCGACGCCGGTGGACGCATCCCCGATACGATCGTTGGCATTGTCGCCGGTATGGCCCTGGGAATCAAGGGGATCCAGGGGGACGTCCCGATTATCGCCTTCGCGGACGAGAGCCCGCGAGAAACAAAAGTGTCGGGACGCGGGACCGGAATGCTCGTCCGGCGAGGCCTCGACCTCTCGGAAGTCATGCGCGAGGCGGCGACCGCGGTCGGTGGGGAAGGCGGTGGCCACACGATCGCCGCGGGAGCGACGATTCCCTCCGCTGACCGCGATCGGTTCCTCCAGCTCGCGGATGGAATCGTGGGCGATCAGCTGGGCTGACGGCCGGCCGATTTAAGCTGCCGGCGTTCATGCCTCCGGGCATGTTTAAGAGTTTCAAGATCGGGTCGATCTACGGCATTCCGATCAAACTCGACGTCACCTTTCTCCTCATCCTTCCCATTTTCGCATGGGTGATCGCCTGGCAGGTCGACCAGCTGGTCGAGATGATCGATCTCATATTCGGAACGGACCTTCACGCCAACCCCCTGGAGGAGGGCTATATGCCCCTCATCGTCGGTCTGGTCGCTGCCCTCGGCCTGTTTGCATGCGTGTTATTACACGAGCTCGGCCATTCGATTGCCGCCATTCGCTACGGATTCCCCATCGAATCAATTACCCTCTGGTTGCTCGGTGGCGTCGCCCAGCTGAGCGAGAACCCCACCAACTGGCGCCAGGAACTCGTGATAGCCATCGCCGGACCAATCGTCAGTGTCGCACTCGGGGTGGGACTCTGGGTCAGTGTGTACCTTATTCCCACCGCCTACAACGCGACCATCTTTATCGTTGCCTACCTCGCGCTCATGAACCTCGTCCTGGCCGCGTTTAACATGCTTCCGGGGTTTCCGATGGATGGCGGTCGTGTGCTCCGAGCGCTGCTCGCCCGCAACCAGCCGTTCGCCGTCGCAACCGCCCAGGCCGCTCGCGTCGGCAAGCTGTTCGCCCTGATGCTCGGCCTCTTCGGTCTACTCGCCTTCAATTTCATCCTGATCGCGCTCGCACTGTTTATCTACATCGCCGCGACGGGTGAATCGCGATACGTCGCCCTGCAGGCCGCCCTCGAGGGGGTACAGGTCAGGGATCTCATGACGCCGGCAGCCGAACTGGATGTCGTCAGCCCCGAGCTGACCGTCGATCGGCTGCTCGAGCTGATGTACCGCGAGCGCCACACGGGCTTCCCGGTGATTGATGACGGACACATTGCGGGCATTGTCACCCTCGATGACGTTCGTACCATCAGCCCGGAGGACAGACAGCATACTGTTGTGGCGGACGTGATGACGACCGAGCTGGAGACGGTCAAGCCCGACGACGAAGCGTTCGCCGCGCTCGAACAGCTCCAGAGCAACGATATCGGCCGCGTGCTTGTGGTGACCGACCGTGGCGACCTCGCCGGGTTGGTGACCCGGACGGACATCGTCAGATCGCTCAGCATCGGCTCGGTTCGGGCAGTACGGGATATCCCGGCGGCTGGCCCCGAGCAAGCCGCAGAGGTCGACTCGGTTCCCGCCGTCGAGGGTCGACCCCGCTGGTGACTGGCACCCCGCTCCGGAACGACTAAGCGACAGTCGATGCTAGCTACTGCGATGGCAGACTGGACGGAACGCTACCGTCCGCAGACCCTACAGGCCGTTCGCGGCAACAACAAGGCCCGCGACCAGCTGCGCGCTTGGGCACAGGCGTGGCCAGACGACGGGCGGGCCGTCATCCTGCACGGCCGACCGGGGGTGGGGAAGACCTCGGCGGCTCACGCACTGGCGAACGACATGTCGTGGGAGACCATCGAACTGAACGCGAGCGACCAGCGGACAGCGTCCATCATCGAGCAGGTCGCGGGCGAGGCGACCAAGAGCGCGTCCCTCACCGGTGATCGGGACCAGCGGCGCTTGGTGATTTTAGACGAGGCGGACAACCTCCACGGTAACGTCGATCGCGGGGGGACAGCGGCGATCACCCGGATGGTAAAAGAGTCGAATCAGCCGGTTGTGCTCATCGCCAACGAGTTTTACGACATGAGCAATGGCCTCAGAAACGCGTGCGAGGCCATCGAGTTCCGCGACATCTCGCCGCGGTCGATCGTTCCCGTACTTCGGGACATCTGTCGGAAGGAGGAGGTTGCGTTCGAGGAGGATGCCCTGGAGCTGATCGCGGAGGCAACCGATGGTGATCTGCGGTCGGCTGTCAACGATCTCCAGGCCCTGGCGGAGCGCCACGAGCGACTCACCGTCGAGGACGTGGTCACCGACGAACGCGAACGATCCGTCGACATCTTCCCGTTTCTCGATCTGGTATTGAAGCAGGCGACCGCACAGGAAGCACTAGAGGCCGCCTACGGCGTCGACGAGACGCCGGACGACCTCCTGGCCTGGGTCGAGGACAACGTACCGAAGGATTACGAAGGGATCGAACTGGCCCGCGCATACAGGTATCTGGCCGACGCTGACCGATGGCTCGGTCGGGTCCGGGCCACACAGGAGTACCGGTACTGGCGGTACGCGACGGACAACATTGCAGCCGGCGTTGCCGCCGCGCGGGACGACACCAAAGGGGGCTGGACACGGTATGGACCACCCCGATACTGGTCGAAGCTCGGTCGTTCGCGGAGTGCACGCGACCGGCGGGATTATATCGCCCGGGGGATCGCCCAGCAGACGGGCGTTAGCATGGCCACCGCGCGGCGTGAGGTGCTGCCGTTTCTCGCCGGCATGACCCACCACTGTGGCGACCGGGAGCTCACCGTCCGGATGGCCGCGGCGCTCGAACTTGACGAATCCCAGGTGGCGTTTGTGACCGGGAGTGGTGCGAGCACCAACAAGGTGCAAGGGATCGTCGAGGAAGCCCGGGAACGAACCGCATCGGTCCCGGCGGACGAGGAGCTCGAACCGACCGTACTCGAGGAACCGGATGACGAACCGGACGACGACATCGACGACGAATCGACGGCAGATGACGAGGAGGATCCCGAAGATCAGACTGGCCTCGCAGATTTCGTCTGAGACGTCAACCAACGCCCCGGACCGTCCGACTCAAATTGCAGATTTCCGACTGATGGGCCGGCGTTCACGTCGCAAGACGAGGAACAGTACACCGAGCCCGACGACCAACACGCCACTGGCGAGCCAGTCGATCGCCTGGAGCTCCGGCGTATAGTACAGCCGACCGACGAGGAGTTTCGTGACGAGCACGATCGCCAGCAACGCTCCGATACTGGTAACGACCCACCGTACCCGCCCGGCGAGCGTCGGGTTCCGGTGCACCAGCGCCACCACGAGGACGAGACTCGAAAACACGAGGAGGCCGAGACCGTAGTAGACCGCTTGAACCCGCCCAGTATGGACGAATAGCAACCGGGGCGACAGGAGGAGGAAGGGAACCAGCGCTACGAGACCAACACCGCTCGTGAGCGAGAGCGTACGCCGGTCGACGGATTGGGGTGCCACGAGCCACGCCGTCGCGAGGAGCACGGCGGTGAAAATCGGGAGGGCGATCAGAAAGTGGGCGGTCAGCATGACGATTTCGTAGGTCAGGACCGTCTGTGCACCCGCCCAGATCTGGATCGGGAGTAACACGACGGCGAGTCCCAGGGCCGCAACCACCGGTCTGGACTGCTGGGTCCGCCACGACGCGATGGCACTTCCCAGGATCAGAACGCCAGTGATCATCGCGACCAGTCGGTGAAACCACTCGACGAAGCTCGTCCAGTTTGCTGGAAACAGCCCGAACACGGCGCCGTCACAGAGCGGCCACCGACCGTCGCACGTGAGTCCAGCCCCAATTGCGGCCGTGTAAATCCCCAACAGCATGAGCCCGAGGGTGGATGCCGTGGTCGCGAGTAGCAGGCGATGTACCCGCCCGTCCAGGGTCCACTCGCCACGCCTCATTCGCGCTGAGACACGCCGCCTGTGGCTATACGTGTTTCACTTCCCGGGCGGTGTGGAATGGATACGGTCGGCCGCGGGTCGGACGCATCGATCCGGATAGCCAGCCCCGTCGTTCCCGATTCGGCGGGTTGCCACCTCGTGTGCGGGATTATTCCCCGATGACACCACCGCCACACGGACGCCCGCGAAGCGGTGCAACCCTGCGAGGATCCCACCCCAGTGATTCGGACTGGCTGATCGAATCGGCCGTTCCGGTGCCCGGGAATATCCGATCGCCCGGGCGACGGCATCCCCGATCACGTCGTGATCGACGAGGATACCGACACGCGCTGTGGGCGGCGCTCGACCGGCCAATACGTCGAGCCCCCAGTGTAGCGCATAAAGCTCCGCCTCGTTGTTGTCCAGAACGGGCACCATCCGTGACCACTCGCCGACCCGTACGCCATCGAGCGTTTCGATGAGGACACCCAGCCGCCCCGCGTCCGATGCATCGGTCGCCAGATAGAAATCCCGGTGATGTGTCTCCGGGAGTCCCTGTGGATCGGGATGGGGCGCCTCGTCGAACCGGTCCCGCAACCGCCGCGGAGGGCGAGCGGCCCGCACAGTGTATGTCAACGTCGGCGCCAGCTAAACGCTGTCGCCTCCCGTGTCCCGGGGATCGTAGCCGTGTCCGACCAGGAGGGCCAACAGATTGAGCGCGACCAGTCCGAAGAAGACGATCAGCTCGCCGGTACTTTCGAGCCCGTACCAGAGGAGCGGGAGATACAGGAACGGGAGGGCAATCGCTGTCCAGAACGCGAGCGCGCGGATCGGTTCCACGACCAGCCGTCGGCGAATGGTGAACGGATCGACGGGGAGCGATCCGTTCTCGCCGAGAGGAGAGGAGGGCATGGTGAGTGACCGATACCAAGCACCCGAGGAACATATAGCACACCGACGCTTGTTATGATTTTACATCGTTTTAACCCGTGATCACGGCTGTCAAATAATTCAAGAGAACCGCTGACACCCGGAGACGTTTTATCCTGCCCGCTGGTGGCGCGAAATGTGGTCTCCTGGTACCATCGAACACAGTACGTGGCTAACGCATCGTAGCATCTCGCTACCACATCTCCGGACCACCCTTAGTCACTTGCTAGATCCGCCATGCTGGGCTGGCGAATCGGTGGGAACGTACGGTTCGAAGATCTCACGTTCGAGGGTCCAGTGGAGGTGCTCGACGATCGGCAGAAGCGTCCGGGTGTCCTCGCGGTTGTATCGAATCAACCGGTCGAGGGCCTCCTCGTCACCCGCTTCGTGTTGGTGCCACAATCGGACTGCTTCACGCCCGTCGACATCGGGAACCTCCCGGTCGATTCCCAAGCGACACTCGACGGCTTTCAGCCCCCCGGTGAGGCCGAGCTTCCGACACGGATACATGAGATCCAGGTGTGGAACGTCGACCTCGATGCCAAACGCCGACTCGAGAAAGGGAACATCGAACCGCTTGCCATTGAACGTCACGAGCAGATCGATGTCAGCCACCAACTCGTCGAGCCGGCCACGGTTCAAATCCCTCCCTCGTACCAGCGTCTCCGTCCCCTTCGGCCCGTGGACCGATACAGCCGTGACGTGATCACGAAACTGGTCCAGTCCCGTCGTCTCGATGTCGAGGGCCGTACACCGATCACCGAACGTGTCGGTCAGACGCCACTGCTCACCGCCCGGGAGCCGGTCTGAAAAATACGCGATGTCGGCCGCGTCCACCCGCGGCCGTGCCTCGGCTGCGAATGATTCGATGGCCTGCCGCTGGTTCTTTCGGAGCCAGGTTTCCTCCGCGGCCTCCTCCCACCGCGTAACCCCTGCTTCCCAGAGCTCCCGCTCCGTGATCTCCCCAACACCGTCGATCTGGATAAAGCTGGTCTGGATGCGCACCTACCGAAGAGTCCGTGGGCCGATGGGTAAATCGCTCGGGTTTGATCGATCGTGCGCCCAGAGTCACCGTCGGTTGAATTCGACGACTGCAAAAGGCTAAAGACCGAATCTCACATAACTTGACATACAATGATCACGGATCGCGCGCATAGGAGGTGGTTCGGTGGGTGTTGAGGTCAGGGACCCCACCATCACCGCGACTGAGGTGGAGGACATGAAGCGGTTTGTCTATGAGTACCTGACCGCGAGCGTCCGGAACGAGGACGATGGAGGTCGGATGCGGTGGTACCCCTGGCACTCCTCGGAATACCGATTCAATCACACGCTCAACGTAATGGCACTCGCCGAAGAGATCGGCGAGGCGGAAGGGGCCGACCTCGACGTGGTACGCGTCGCGGCGCTCTTTCACGACGTCGCGAAGCTCGACGCCGACCAGGACGTTCACGCGGCGGAGGGTGCCAGAGTGGCCCGGGAGTATCTCACGACGCGAGGAGAGTATCCGCCGAGGTTCGTCGAGCGCGTGTGCTCGGCGATCGAGGACCACTCCTACCAGGGCGACGTGACCGACCTCAACCTAGAAGCGCAGTGTCTGGTCGAGGCGGATCTGCTCGACAAGGTCGGTGCCAACGGCACCGCCCTCATTCTCCTGCGGATGGGCTACGAGGCGCGCTCGCACATGCACGCGGCGAAGATGGTCGACCGAGTATTCGAACGGGGACGTGACGCGGCCAAACGTGTCAAAAGCCCGACTGCCGAAAGCATGGCCCACGAGCGACTCAAACGGGTCAAATGGTTCCGAGACTGGTTAGAAGAGGAGGTCCCGGAGATGGACACGGTTACCCAGGACGAGGGGCACGTGAGGGACCCGAACCCCCGCGGGTAAGCCGTTTGGCTCCGCTTGCTCATTCGCCCTGGCTCATCAGATAGCTTCGCAGGCGATCGGCTTGGGTGAGCCCATCTCCGGGATTGATGACGACGGCCGTCGCGTCGTGCGGGAGATCGCCGACGTTCGAGAGCGCAGCAGTAGCCACGCCGCCCGCGATACTCGGGATGATCCCGTCCCGTCGTGCTAAGGCAATCGCCCCGGCGAAGGCCTCCTGGTCGGTGACGGCGACAGCGGATCCGTCGATCGCCCGGAGCCGACGGAGCGCCAGCCTGCCGGCCGGTGGCTCCGGGATTTCGAGTTCGCCGCAGATCGTATCCGGGTGCTGGACGGGGACTGGAGTGTCGCTCTCCTGCTCGTATGCGTCGACGATCGGCGCACACCCCGCCGGTTGCGCAGCGATCACCGTCGGCGTATCCGCCGCCCAATCCATTCGTTTGGCTGCAATTGCCGCCTCGATCACCGCCGTCAGCGTCGCACCCGAGCCTGTTGGAACGACGACGACCTCCGGTAGCGTCCATTGGCACGCAGCGAGTAACTCCCAGTACACGGTGGCGAGTCCCCGACGGAGGTACGGATTGACCGCCGGGTCGATGGGATGCCACGAGGCGTCTGCTGTGGCGTCCCGCCAGGCCGCAACCGCGTCGGCGAACTGGCCGGGGATCACCCGCATCTCCCCGCCGGCGACGTTGATCAACGCCTTCGCCGCGAACGACGACCTGGAGGGCACGAAGACGGCTCGCTCCATCCCGGCCCTGGCGGCCATCGTACTCGCTGCCTGCCCGCTCCAACCGGGGGACGCCAGCCCGATCTCCGTCACGCCGGCATGTGTCAATGCACCCCCGCAGATCGCCATCCCGCGATCGAAGATGCTCCCCGTCGGATTGCGTCCTTCCTCTTTCACGAACAGTTGGGCCACCGGTAACTCGTCTGCGACACCCGGCGCCTGGACGAGCGGGGTCCCCCCCGGGCGGAGATCGACCGCCTGGGAACGGGTGACCGGGAGTACCGGCCCGAACCGCCACAACCCGATACCGTTGTCCTCGTCTGGCACGTCATCAGGTGTGACCTCAAGGGCCACCGTGAGCAACCCGTCACAGGCGGGGCAGCGCTCGGCTGCCCCGTCCGGTGGGTGGCGCTCACCACACGCAAGGCAGTCCAGGCCCGCAAACGCCGGGTTCCACGACATGTGGTTACTGTCCGGTCGCCGAGCATCAGCGTGTCCATTCGTCACGTGCCGTCATCCGAGCCGCCGCATGCTGCCCAGCGGCGGGAACACCAGCGGCTCGTCCCGTGCCACATCGAGTACGATCGGCCGACATTTCACCAGCCTACCGTCGTGAAGTAGCGGGGAGTGACAGTCAGGGTCGCGCCGGTGATCCACCCCAGTCCCTCGCAGTAACGGCGAGAAGCTCGGCAAGACCAGGAGATCCTGCCCTTCGTAGACGTTCCCGGCGTGGAGGTAACACGCCTGTTTGACACCCTCGATGTGCAGTGCCGGGTGTTCGTGGCCGATGACGACGAGTTCCCCGGCCCCATTCGGTTCCCGATGGCCGTGCGTGATGACGGCATCACTGACAACGAACTCTTCGTACACTGGTCCGTCGAATAGGTGCTCCAACATCGTGTCGTGGTTGCCGGCCACGAGGACGAGTTCGTGATCGGGACGCGACAGCCGATCGAGCAGTAACTCGAATCGCTCAGTGACCCCCGGCGGGATTGAGCAGAACGAATCCAGGACGTCACCGGCCAGCACCGTCCGTTCCGGAGACCAGTGAGCGACGAGGGCCTCGAGTCGACCGACCAGATCGACCGCGTCATCCACAGGTGCGGCGACTCCATCGACACGGCCTCGGCCGAGATGAAGATCCGCGGCGACGAGCGTCTGGCTCTCCGCGAGATAGACGGCACGGTCGCGGAACTGGAGGGCGTCGAGGGTCATCCGTGCGGATACGTTGAATCGCCGGGCTGTGCGGGGATAACCGCTACGTCATTACGGTACGGTCACCCGTCCCGCCAGTCATCGCGCTCGCAAGGGCGCCACGGACGACGACGTCGTCGCCCAGTGCCGTCAGGCGAATCTCGGGTACGTTCGACATGATGATGTCGTCGAGTTCGGAGCGAAGTGGGCCAAGGATTGCCTCTTCGTTGTGCAGGGCGACCGCACCGCCCACCGACACGACCAGCGGCGCATACGCGTGGACGATGTTCGCGATCCCGATACAGTTCCACTCGCCGACCTTCGCCACGACGTGGTCAGCGAGTGGATCTTCACCGAGGTACTCGAAGACGGTCGAAGCATCGAAGCCTTCCTCGTCGACGGGAAGCTCCGTGTCCATCCAGGCGTCATCCTGTGTTGCTAGATGCCGAGCGTAGCGGGGAATACCGCTACCCGAGGCATACGCCTCCCAGTGGCCAGGAATGCCGCATCCGCACATGAGTTCCCGATCCGGGTCGACCAGAAAGTGACCGACCTCACCGGCGTTGCCATCCCAGCCGTCAAGGACCTCGCCATCGACCGTGATCCCCGCGCCGATTCCCGTCGAGAACGTGACATACACCATGTCGTCGGGGTTTCGCCGTGCGGTAAACCGTTCCCCGATGACACCGGCCGTGGTGTCGTTGTGGAGATAGACCGCCTGGCTGCCGACCAGTTGCCTGATCGGGCCGACCAGCGGAATGCGATCGACAGACTCGGGGAGATTGGTCGGGTTTACGACCATGCCTTCGGCCATGTCGAACGGGCCGAAACTCCCGACGCCCACCGCGCGGAGCCGGTCCGGAGTGATGCCGACTTCCGAACAGGTGGTTCGGAGCGATCGGAGTACGGCTTCCGTCACGTCGATGCCGCGCGGACCTTGTGGGGTAAGCCGGCGGTCCTGTGCGAGGATTGATCCGGGCCCGTCGGCCACTGCGGCCTTGATTTTTGTGGCCCCGAGGTCGACCCCGGCGTAATACGCCATCTATGAGAGTATCGCGGCTGGGCGGAACTTAATTGGTTAGATTCCGGTTTCCCGGGGATCGAAATCCATATAGGCGCTCCTGACTGATCGCTTAGTCAGCGAATGGTGACCGAGGACGACGCGGGTGTCGAGACGCGAGATCGTATCATGGAGGCAACCTACGATGCGATCGTCGAAGGCGGATTCGCGGAGCTGACCATGCAGGATATCGCGACGAAATCAGGGACCAGCACGGCGCTGTTGCACTACCATTTCGACACGAAGGAAGACCTGCTGGTCGCGTTTTTGGATCATCTGCTCGAGTCCTTGGAAGACCGGCTCGCCGAAAGTAGCGAACTCGACCCCGTCGATCGGCTCTATGAGGCGATCGATGCGTTCGTCGTCGACGGCCCCGAGGGTGAACGCCAGGCCTTCCACGTCGCTCTCCTAGAACTCCGGAGTCAGGCCCCCTACAACGATCGGTACCTCGATCGCTTCCGGTGGGGGGATCGGCTCTTGCGGGAGGCGTTCGCGGAAACGATCGAAGACGGCCAGGCAGCGGGGTACATTCGCGAGTGTGATGCCGAGGCCGTCGCCACCTTATTGCTCGCGACGATGGACGGCGCCAGGACGCGACAGGTGACGCTCCGCGAGCCGGATTACGTCGACCGCGTTCGTGACGCCCTCGTCGAGCAAGTACTTTCCGAGATCATGACCGTCGACGCG
>SKQO01000094.1 GCA_007118975.1 Halobacteriales archaeon
AGCCACCCGGTACTGGCTGGTGCCGACACGACGGAAGCGGAGCGGGAGGTGCTCGAAGACGCCTTCCTCGCGCTCAATGACGATTCCGCGGGCCGAGAGATCCTGGATGACGTGTTTAATATCCACGCACTGGCCCCGGCAACATCCGCGGAACACCTCGGCCCGTACGGCGAACTCATCGCACACCTCCCCGGCATCGAGGATCACTTCGTCGACCTTGACGCCTGACACGAACACCGCACACAATGACGAAATCACCCGTGCACTGTCGCGAACTAGCGGTCGGCTACAACGGCGAAGCAGTCCTAGAAACCCTCTCGTTTACGGTTCCGGAAGGGGAGACGGTATCGCTCGTCGGCCGGAGCGGCTGTGGCAAGACGACCCTCCTGAAAACGCTTGCCGGCATCTTGCCGCCGCTTGCCGGTGAGGCGACGGTCCTCGGAAGCAGGCTCCCAGCCGCCCCGCCGGCCGGGACGTTGGGCTACATCCCCCAGGGTCACGGCTTGGTGCCTCACGAGTCCGCACTCACGAACGTACTTCACGGCCGCCTGTCGGACCTCGGAATACTGCGAAGTTTGCTCGGGCGGTATCCCAAGGACGCCGTACGCGAGGCGCGTGCGGCCATCGAGCAGGTCGGGCTAGCGGGCAAGGAACACAGTCGGGTGAAGGAGCTGTCCGGCGGGCAGCAGCGACGGGTGGCGATTGCTCGCGCATTTGTTCAAGAACCCGATCTCTTGCTGGCGGACGAAATGTTCTCCGAGCTCGATCGAGAGACTGCCCAGTCCATCATCCGCTGTCTGGATTCCCTGCAGGCGGAGACGGGGATGGCCGTCGTCATCGTCGAACACAACCTCGAGATCGCCCACGAGATATCGGATACCGTCCTCGCGTTGGGAGAACAAGGGGACGAAATGCCGACCGAACCAGCGAGGAACCGAAGTTCATCGTGATTACGATGCATGAGTAACGTCGAACGACCGATTTCGGTCGCGTATGTGCGAAGCCGGTTACGGACAGTGAGCAGATCGATCTTCGTCCTCGTCCTCCTCACCTTCGCCGGTTGGAGCGTCGTGGTCCTGGAGTTACACCATGTTGACCTCTCGGGAGGGGTCGTCGGCCTGAGTTTCCTGTACGGGGCAGCGATCCCGCCGGAAATGAGTGTGCTTCGGGTCGGCATTGGCGGGCTGGTCGAAACGCTCTATATCGCGTACCTCGGTACGCTCTTTGGCGTCATGTTGAGCATGCCGATCAGTCTGTTGGCGAGTCGTAACCTCTTCCCGCGACATATCAACCTCCTGGCCAGGTGGATGTTGGCGGGACTGCGCGTGCTACCGAGCATCCTGTGGGCCGTGATTTTCGTCATTCTGCTCGGCACGGGACCGCCGGCAGGCGTGCTCGCGATTACGCTGTATACCGTGGGCTTCGTTGGGAAACTCGAATACGAATCGTTCGAGGGGCTCGATAACGAACCGATGGAAGCGGTCTCGGCCTTGGGCGCCACTCGTTTGCAAGTACTGCGGTTCGTCGTGATCCCCCAGGCCGTCAACGCCCTCATCAGTCAGTCGATGTTCATGTTCGAATACAACGTCCGGCACGCCGCTGCGATCGGGATCGTGGGTGCCGGCGGCATTGGCTATTACATCATGGCGTATCTCAATTTCCACCAATTCGACAGAGTAGTCGTGCTCCTCGCACTCATTTTTGCTGTCGTCATCGTGGTCGACGAGCTCAGCTACCACCTGCGGTCGTTATTCTTGGGAGATACGAGCACGAGCCTGAGCACCTGATGAGATGGATATGGGATGATTTGTCGGCAAGCCTCGACCGGGGTGTCCAATCCCATCCGTCGACCAGTCGTGTAGCCGTGGAAGTTCCCGGGATTCCGGGAATTGCTCGAGATGAATACCGACGGAAGATGACTCACGGAAGAATCGATCTCTGCGATCGTATTCCTTCAGGTGAGTCGGTGCTCGGTCGTACAGTGAATACCGAAAATCGGGCGGAGATGTTGACTTCGGTCAGTCAATCGGTAGACGGCGGGAGCTTGGCCGCGGTGGGGGTCGATACTGGTTGAACTGTCGTGTCCCCGTGACTGCATTTCCCGTCACACTGGGTGAATCACTCATCATTTCCCGTGTCAGGGTGAAGATGGAAACGGGTAGCTTCCGAGTCGTGGGAGACTGGTAATCTCGGAACCATTCATCCATTTCAACCGAGCGAGAACAGACTCGGTGACGGACCCTTCACGTGATTGATCGCGAGGGTTGGCACACTAGGCGAGGATTACCGCGTCGCGGCCTTGTCTCGGGATTCAGCTGTCCAGTCGTTTGTCGCCTGGGTTCCCTTGACATGGGTGCATACGACGAAACTGACCAGTCCATTGACCGGTCAAACCGGTCGATTTCCTCGACGGTCAGCCCGAAAGGATACGTGCCGAGACCCGGGAGAATCATCATCCACGGGATCTCTTCCTCGGTTATAGCAGTTTCTTCGACCGCTCGTGTACAGTGATAGACGCGGCTCTCACCACGGAAGCATGGGATCGAACCGTCGAGCACCGAGCGGGGGTGGGGCAGTTCCCCGCAAGCGACATCATGGGTTCTCCTTTGCTAGTGTGGGTAGCTGACTGCCTCTCGCAGGGCTTGGCCTGGATTATCCACTGATCGACGCTCCCTCATTGTAATCACTCAAGTGTCGTGATCAGCTCCTGTGTCGGGTGTCGTTGAACCCATACGACCAGGCGATCCACTCGTCGCTCTCGAGGGGTTCGGTCGCGACACGAAAGGTCACAAGATGGCCCTCCTTCACGAACGATGATTTTCGGCGAAACGACGGATCAGAGACTTTCGATCCCCGTGGCGAGTAGCTGCCCGAGAACGATGCCCGCACCCGAGAACAACACTCCGAGCCCGAGTAAGGCGTAGTTGGCGATCGGATTCGCGGCTCGGGCGACGTTGTAACTACGGCGTGACCCGGTTGCGTAAAGGTCAACACCGGCCGGCGTGAGCATATCTGCGAGTAAATGGGACCCGACTGCAACCGCTCCGATCAGACCGAGTAAGAGCCCGACGAGAATCCCACCGACAATCGAACCGCCTGCAATTCCGAGAAGGATCCCGCCGATAGTCAACGCACCGGCTACCGCGACGAGAAAGTAAACCGTATGCGTCGGCCCGCGGTGCGTCACCAACGGCAGTCGCATGTCGATGACCGGCAGCATACTGAGACCGACGACCAGCAATCCCACGACGACCGCGGGTTCGGCCCCGACGGCGATGGTGAGTACGGTTGCGAGTGGTGCATAACACATTAAGGCGGCGCCCATGTGCCCTTCTCGATGCATTGCGTGTTTTGGGAAGAAACGTGTTGAGGACCCTATACGTGGCGGTTTGACATTGGGGGTGATGTTGGCGTGGGGGTCAACAGTCGTCGAGTCAGCCGGCGTGCGGTGAGTTGTTGGTGATTATCCTGATTGCTGTGATGTGTGTTAGATGCGACCATCTCGGAATGGAAGCGATGTTAGGCAAGTTTCCTTCGAAGATCCATTGCCAGTCGTGATGTGTTCGTTGTGCCCGGGCTTGTAGTGCTGCCTTTCCATCTGCGACGTCAGTAGTCGTCTCTTCTCTCGCCTACGTAGTGGTCGCGTCTCACTGTTGGAGCGACTGCTCGGGCGTTCCTCCCTTGGGATATCTCCATTGCAGGCGAGAGTGTGCCGATCGTGGACAGGTAGTCAGCGTCCGTCTCTCGCTTCCACTAGCCGGGTGCAGAATCGGGCGTATTGCCGCCAACAAGGGGCAACACTCCCAGGCTTGGGAATCTCCACCAGGGTCATTCAGTTGTGCCTGAATTTGGGATCCGTGCCGTCACAAGGTTCGAAGCGTAGAGCAGCTCTTCTAGAGCTCCCAGCGTTATTCACTACTAGTGATGCTAATCACGTCCGAGAGGATCACCAGGGTCGTGCCAGAGATTCTCTCGAATATGTGAATTATGTTTAAACTGACCTATCTATTTAGAAGGTGTTGTCATACGCATAGCTGACTCACCCGACACCTACGGGTACGCGGGCGGTGCCTCGCCAATTGCCGTTGGCGAGGTGGGGCCCACAGGATGAACGAATCCCGTACACACGTGATACATATGAGTTGGCACAACGCGGTTGGGTTAGGGGAATCGAAACGGTCAGAACGTGCGGTCAGTCCGGTTATCGGCGTGAACAGGAACTGGTGTGGAAGCGTTGATCGGCATTGACGATGGTGATTCAATTGATGGAGATGCGGAAGAAGTCGAGGCTGTGGTTACGCTCCGTCACGACCCGTCAGATTCTATTTTAACTGAAGACACAATTATCTTGGCTGCTAGCTACGACGACCAGTAATTGAGGTTCTCGGGGGATAGACTGACCGCCGCGCGTTCTGCTGCCGTTCGTACCACGCCGCGGCATCACACGAACCGGCGTCTGCGTAGACAGCGAACCGCTGTTCGAGCCACTCGACCACATTCACCCAATCGTCCACTACCTGCGTACGCGAGACGGTCATGACGCCGATCCACTGGATGTGACCCTGCCCCCGGCCACAGTCAAGCGTGCGAAACTGAAGCGCGGCGATCTTGCAGTCGTCTTGACACGGCTCGATCGCGCGGCGCCGGACATTGGAGACACTTCACAATCCCAGCCCACCCTACTATTGTCAACCAATTGTGGGAACTTGCCTCTAACGGCGGAAAATATTTCCCCTAATCAGTGAGCAATAATTCACATCGTAGAGGCCTCGAGGAGCACCCACCCAGCGCCGTCCTACGAAGATCACATCCATCACATGGCAATTAATACCCCCGAATCCCTCAGGAAGGCCTGCAGGAGAGAGTCCAAGCACCGCCATCCCACAACCCCGAACAACGACCTTTATCAGAGTACCCAGTGACTCGAATAGGACGAACAGACGAGTTACGGGAGCCGATCATCCCTGTCACGCCTTGTCATGAATCACCTAACCAAGGATCTATTAATTTATGTCCCGTGACCCCCTAACCGAATTAGATTATCCCATGCCAAGAGAGCGTGAGTGGCCGTGATAGGCCTCTTGTCTGTTGCTCGAGCCCAGTTTAGCGATCTGGTGACGCAAGACCAGTCGGCCCCCGAACCAACCGATCCCGACCGGGAACGCAACGGTGATCGCTCCGCACTGTTCAGGTGTCCGTCCTGTGAACTCGTGTTCGTGGCTGTCGAGAAAGAACAATGCTCGCATTGTGAGAGTCAGGTCACCAAAATCGAAGAAACAGGAAATCGGGGCGATCAACCACCACTGAACGACCCCCGCTAACGTCGATTGCTCGCTGATAGGATGGGATTGCAAGTTCGAGCAACCATCCAGGCAGTGTGGTCAGGGGAGGTGGAAAAACACGTACAACCAGCCGTGGCTATCCCCCGTGGGATAGACGATTGGCTCGCTTGTGCGGCGCCGACCACAGTCCCATTATCCCCGGAACAGTGGGGAATGATCGACCACGGACGAGCTCGGCTGGTTCACTACTGCAACGCTCGACCCGCAGGAATGGTCAAATTTTCAAAGGCTGGGTTCCCGCCGAGGTCCCACTAGTATCTCTCACGCCGCCGATCACCAACAACCGCTCTCCTGACGGGGTAACCTACTCCGCGACTAAACCCTCGGCGACGGCAGCCTCGATCACTTTCCGCTCGCCCTTCCGAAGGTGTTGGTGAAACGTCGACGGCGCGATGTCGAATGATTCGGCCAACTCCTCGCCAGTTGCGTCCCGTGGCCACTCGAAATATCCGGCGTGATAGGCGGCACTGAGCGCGTCGTGTTGGCGGTGGGTAAGCCGTCGCAGGATTTCCCCCTGGAGACGGCGTGGGTCATCTCGGGTTCGTCGTACCTGGCGGCGGCTGAGCAACTCGGTCTGCGGATACTGTTCCATGATCGCATCGAGGAGTCGCCGGACGTCCGCGGTCGGCGAGAGGTGAACCGTGGTTTGCAGATCGCCATCCTCGATCGTCCCCTCCTCGACGTAGCCACCGAGGGAAAAGACCACCTCAGTCACCGGTGACTCCGCCAGATGCAACTCGAACCGTTGTGGATCCCGGTCGTCGAGGACCACGAGCTCGTTCCACTGCCGACCCGCATCGACCAAGGCTTTCAGCGACGCCACGCCCGCCGGTGTGCCGGTACCGTACATCAGAAACCTGCCATCTTCGAGGGCGATCGTTTCGTTGATCGTGATCGTCCCGGTAACTGAGACGTCCGGTGCCTCGTGTTCGAACCAGTCGGGTATCAGAAAGTCGAGTTCGATCACTTCATCGCTCACTAGCGCCCGCTTTCGTTCAGCGGCGGCAATGGCGTAGCCGATAACCTCACCGAGATGGCCGATGACCCGTTGCTCGGCGGTATCGAACGCATTCGGACGATCCGCGTACACGCCCAACACTCCGTAGACGATGTCGTCGTGAATGATCGGAATGGAGGCGACTGCGCTGAAGCCGTACGCAGCCGCGGCGTCGCGCCACGGTTCGAAGGATGGATCGGCGAACACGTCGCGGACGACTTGCGTCTCTCGCTCACGGATCGCCGTCGCTCCCGGGCCCTCGCTTCCCGGATGGTCGGGTTCGAGTGAAATACTGATGTCCTCCTCGTAGCCATCCGTTCCCGCGGCTGTTCGCGGCGTGAATTTCGTACGATCGACGTCGACCTCGGCGATCCACGCAAATTCGTACGCGTCAGTGCGAGCCAGTGCATCGCAGACGACCTGCTCTATGTCCTCCCGTGTCGATTGCTCGATGACGGTCTCGACGATCTGGTTCACGACGGTGTTCAGGTCGTTCAGTGCAACGACGGCGTCCCGTTGCCTGCGTGATTCCCGCTCGTAGGCCGTTCTGGTTGCAGCCGTGGCCAGCACGTTGGCGACTGACTGCACGAAATTGACAGTGGTGGTCGTAAACCGTCTCGCACGCGTTTCGTACGTACAAAGGACGCCCCAGGGATCGTCCGCCGGGCCGATCACCACGCTGATTCCGCCTTCCATCGCAGCAGACACCGGAAATGTATCGCCGAACCGCGGGTCGGTGGCACGATCCTCGACGACGACTGGTTCGCCGGTAGTCATCGCATGGGCAGGCGGCGAGTGGTGATCCAGGGGGACCCGTCCAGTTGATTCGATATCGTACTCGGCAGCTCCGCTGCCGGCCCGAACATTGAGTGTCTCCGTCTCGTCGTCGTATGCGAGTATCCTGCAACAATCGGTCCCCAGCGCGTCTGCGACCATCATCGCGGCAGTCTCGAGCAGGTCATCCAGGTCATCGACGTGAAGCGCTTGTTGGCCGAGATCGGCGATGGTCGACTGCATACGGAGGTGGGTCTCTTGCAGCTGTTCGCGTTCCCGTCGCTCGGTGATCTCGTGTTGGATGGAAACGAACCGCTCGATCTCCCCGTTCGCGTCGCGCACCGGCGCGATCGTGTGCTCGGCGTAGTAGCGTTCACCGGTTGGTCGACGACCAATGAGCTCGCCCTCCCAGATCTCACCTTCCGTAATCGTCTCCCAGAGACGGTCTGGATTCGTCCCAATCGACGTCCCCGGCCGGAATGCGGCAGGAACCGTCCCAAGCGCTTCATCTGCGGAATGTCCCGTGAGCTCCTCGAACGCTCGGTTGACGTACGTGATCTCCCGATCGACGTCGAACATCGAGATCGCGAGCCCGGCCGCCTTGGCGGCACGCGTGAACCTCGCAACTTCCTGCTCGCACTTTTTGTGTTCGGTGATCGTCCGGAAATGGATCAGCAACCCGGATTCGGACGGATATACGCGGACTCCCCACCACGCTTCCAGCTGTTCATAGTGGATCTCGCAAACGGTGACTTCGCGGCTATCGCGTGCCTCGCCCAGGGCGCGCTCGAGTGCGGTAGGAAGGGAAAGCAAATCGTCGAGGCGACCCCCGATCGGATCCTCCAGGTCGAACACCTGTCGGGCGTACTCGTTCATATACATGAATCGAAGCTCCCCGTCGACCGAACACACCCCGTCGGACATGCCCTCGATGAACTCGTATGCCTCCTTCACCGGCACATGTCCCCGGTCGTCCCGTTGGGTCTCCTTCCGCGCCGGCGACTCGCGAGTAATAGCCGTAAAGCCCGTCAGCTGTGCCGTTCGGTCGCGAATAGGGGTAATGCTCAGCGTTCCCCGAAACCGCGAACCGTCCCGCCGTACTCCCCATCCATCCGTCACGACCGGGGCCGCAGCCGCGGCGGCCGCAAGATCTTCCCCGGGCACCCCGGGATCACGATCGGCCGTTGTGTAGATTTCCGCAAATTCCTCGCCGCGGATCTCGTCGGGGTGATAGCCGAAAAGTCGTTCGGCGCCCGCGTTCCAGGTTTGAATCGTTCCATCGGAAGCAAGGACGACGATTGCGCATTCCTCGACGGGGTCGACATAGGCTGAAAACGGGACTTCGGCCCCGGTACCCACGGAACCATCGGATGGTACGCTGTCCGAGGACGGAAGGGACCGCCACCACACGCGACCGCTTGCGCCGACTTTCTTCGTCAAGAGGTAGCCTTCCTCGACGAGTCTGTCCAGGCGAGCGTAGGTACTTCGGCGGCCGAAATCGAGGCGGTCGGCAACCTCGCTCGTGGTAAGCGGCGCGGAGTCGGCGTGGAATACATCGAGCGTCTCCCGCAGGGGCGCACTGAGTGACTCACCCGCCATTGGCGGAATCCAGAGCGCCTCCACCATCAACTTTCCGCCGGCGGAAATGTGCCAGACGTGTTTGCCCAGATGACCGTCAGTCTTGCTCAGCACAAAATATCCACTGACGGCGAAATATGCACCTAATCGTTTGCACCACAGCCTTTCAATCACCGAAGGGCATTACCGATTACCACTCCGCTCCCATGGCCCAAAGCTCATCCGGCCCGTTCGACGAGTATCCGATGTTACGCTGCGTTCCGCCCAGCGATCGTCACCGGCTCATGGCATCACGGCGACGTCGCCTCGTGCTCGAGGTGGTTGCCGAGCACGAAGAGACAGTCCACCTCCGGGAAATCGCAACACACATTGCAAGTGCCGAATCGGAGACCGATACTCCCGACGGAAAAACGGTCAACCAGATCGCCGTCGATCTCCATCACACCCACCTCCCGTACATGGCTGCGTGTGACGCCATCTCGTACGACCCTGACACACATCTCGTTGATATCACACCGAAGACGGGACATTTAGAGTGAACAGAGCCGGCCCGGGCCCTTCCATGCGGTGCGTGCGGCGTCATCACAGCGGACAATTTCGTTTCTCAAGACGGTTCCACAGGTACAGCTCGTTCGATGGTGAACGTGGCGGGAGGCAGGTCCGAATCGGTTGTTTCCAGCACGTACGGGAGACGACCGGTCCGATGAAAACAGCTGTCAGCGACTAGTTGCCTGATCGGTACCGACGGTAGACGAGATAGGCGACGGCCAGGATGGCAAGAATGATCGCGACGCGGACGATCGTACTCTTTGACCCGTTGTCCGTCTCCGGTTCCGCTTCCGCTCGTTCGCGCTCCGCTTCCTCACGTTCCGTGGCTTCCTCGGAGGACTCCATCAGTGTTCGACTCCACTAGCGGCTGGGATGCCCGGGGGTAAAGCCCTTCTCTTAGCGCAACGGCTCGGGCGATTCCAACGGGTAAAGCCGAACGGGTGTTATAGCGATGGATCGGGTATCAATCGGCGACCGCGCCTTGTTGTTGCTGAAGGATAACCGGAATCGAGAACGCGGATCGACCGATCGTACCATCACGAAATGCGGACTGTCCGGAGCGATTTGCACACCAGTTTTGCGGATGGGCCTCGACACTACACAGCATGAGCGCCGCCGACCCGCCGGGGATACAGACGCTCCCCGATGAGCTTGCAGATAAAGCGGACTGGCTCGAGCCGTTTCCATGGTACCGAGAGATGCGCGAGACGAAGCCAGTTCGGTGGGATGCTCGCCGTCGGACGTGGGACGTCTTTCAGTACGAAGACGTCAAACGCGTCCTCGCGGACGACGAGACCTTCTCCGTGAACCCGCGGAACGCTGACGACTTCGAAGAGCCCGATCGCCCCGAGGAGGGGTTGATCTTCGAAACGATGTTGTTCCAGGACCCACCTCGCCACGACGAACTTCGCGGGGTAGTTGACGCTGCGTTCGAACCACGAGCCGTTCGTGAACTCGAACCGCGTATCCGAAGTTGTGCCGGGGATTTACTCGCCGACACGCTTGACGCGGACACCGGCGAGTTCGATCTTGTCGAAGCGTATTCGTATCCGATGCCAGTGATCGTTATCGCCGGGTTACTGGGTGTTCCCGCGGACGATCGGGACCAGTTCAAGCGTTGGTCGGAATCCCTGGTCGAAGCCGCGAATGCAGGGGAGGACACGGCCGCCGTTCTCGATCGCCAGCAGGAACAGCTCTTCGAAATGGCCAGCTATTTCCTCGCCATGATCGAGGATCGTCGGGAGTCGCCACGGGGTGACCTGCTGTCGGTGCTCACGAGGGACCAACACGGCGGGGATCGGCTTACTCACGAAGAAGTGCTCGGCACGTGCATGCTGTTGCTCGTCGCCGGAAACATCACGACGACGAACCTCATCACGAACGCGGTCCGGTGTTTCGACAACCACGATCTCTTCCCGAGCCTGCGGGGAGATCGGTCGATCCAGCGCGCCCTTGAGGAAGTGCTGCGTTATCGCTCGCCGGTCCAGGCCATGGGCCGGGTGGCACGGGCCGACGTCACGCTTGGCGCCGAGCAGATCGACGCCGGGGATCGCGTCGTTGTCTGGCTGGGCTCGGCCAACCGGGACGAGGGACAGTTTCCGGATGCCGGGACGTTTCGACCGGATCGGACGCCGAATCAACACTTGGCCTTCGGCCATGGGACCCACTACTGTCTGGGCGCACCGCTCGCTCGGTTGGAGGCAGCAGTCGCAATCGAGGAGCTACTCACCCACACCGACGAGCTTGCCGTGACGCACGATCAGCTGACACCAACCCGGAGCTCGCTGGTCTACGGGGTCGAATCGTTGTCGCTGTCGTATTCTCGGTAGCGGATAGGGCATCGAACTGACCAAATCCTCTGGTTACTCGCCACCCACATAACAATATTCATACATTACAACATGCCGTTCTCGGTGATTGGTCAGTCTTCTGGAGCCAGTGGCGACGCACACCCGGAGAACGGTTCTTCGTCGCTGGTCTCGAGGCACGTGAAACGGCGCGGTTCGCACTCATCGACATCCCCGTGCGTCTTGGGTGGGTGTTCGTAACGTGTCTTAATGACAAACACTCGGTTGGATAGTAACCACGCCTGGGAGGTCCACCTCGAGACACACTGACGATTGCGCTCCGGGGCGAACCGCGCTTGTCTCTGTCGGCATGGTCCGAACGGATGATTGCCGGTCCCATGAGACTGCGTCCGGAATTCTCCCTGACGGGTACACGCACCGGGCGAGGGTTGACATGCCATCGCCGGACGAACGCCGTCACGATGAACGCCAGTTATTCGGCCTCCCCAAGGGAACCGTCGATCGAGTCGGCCTTGCTTGCGGCCCCGCGGTACCCGTACCTATCACGGCGACGTTTGATCAATAACCGATGGGTGTCCTGTCGGCCATGTCCGTGAACGAACTACCGGGTCGGCTAAAGGAACTTCACGAATCGGCGGGGCTGTGCGCAGGAAACTGCAATCTGTTGACCCCGGGAACGTCTCGAAGATCACATCGATGGGCCACGAGCTCCGGTAAGATTTTGGTCGCATGGTTTGGTCTCACGTTATGGCCCGAATCGCGTTCCACCTGCGAATCAAGCCCGGGAAGCGCGAGGCCTACCGGGAGTCCCACGAGCGAGTGCCGGAGGCGCTCGAATCGGCGTATCTGACGGCCGATGCCGGCCTGGAGACCTACAGCGTGTTCGAGAGCGACGGCCACGTGTTCGGTTTCATGGAGATAGAGCATCCGGAGCGCATCAAGGCGGTGATGGCGGATAGCGAGGCCCAAGCAAGCTGGGACGATGAGATGGCGGCAATCCTCCAGGAAGCGGACGACATCTGGATGGATGAAGTGTACCGGATGGTGTGACAGCGATCGACACCGTGGTGATACCACATCGAACGAACGACGGGGAGTCCCCATCGATCACCACTGTCGCGATACGTACGCGGTCGTTC
>SKQO01000132.1 GCA_007118975.1 Halobacteriales archaeon
GAGGAACCGATCGCCGACACGGTCGATCGCGTCGCGTCGGCGGGGTACGACGGCGTCCAGTTCTCCGGCTCTCTCGGCCCCATGGGTGAGGACCCGAAAGCGATCGCGGAACGGGTGGACGCTGGTGGGCTCGGCGTCACGCCCCCACACGTCGGGTTGGACGACCTGCAAAACGACCTGGATCACGTCCTTGACGTCTACGAACCGTTCGACGTCGGTGGCGCGGTCATCCCGAGCATCGGACAGGAGCACTTCGAGTCAGCGGGAGCTGTCGATGCGATTGCCGAGGAAGTCGCGGCACTTGCGGACGAGCTCGCCGATCACGGCTGGGATCTTCACTACCACAACCACGCCCACGAGTACGTCGACCTGGACGGCGAGTGGGCGTTCGAGCGGTTCATCGATCGAACGGACATCGGCATCGAACTCGATGTTGGGTGGGCATTGGTGGGTGGCGACGATCCTGCAGCACGTATCAGATCCCTGGGCGAGCGGGCCGACCTCATTCACATGAAGGACATGGACACGAGCGTCGATCGCGGGTTTGCCGAAATCGGCGAGGGTGACGTCGACATGCAGGCGTGTGCGGACGCCGCCGACGAGGTCGGCTCCACCTGGTTGATTTACGAACACGACGATCCCGAAGACCCGCTTTCGTCTATCGACACCGGCGCGGACGTGCTCAACTCCCTCTAACGCCGCGACATCTGCGAAAATCCGGTGCGATTTTCCGAGAGACCTGTTCTGGCCACGTGTGGCTCGAACCGCCGGAATGAAAGCGGTGATCGGGGAGCTACTCGAGGCTTGCGAAGACCTCGATCTCGACGCCGATGTCGATCGGTAGATCCGACACCTCCACTGCGCTTCGAGCGGGGAACGGCTCGCTCATGTACTCCGCGTACACCTCGTTGACCGCCTCGTAGTTGTCCATATCCGTCACGAAGACGGTTGCTTTGACCACGTTATCGATGGAGGACCCGCCGGCCTCGAGAATGGTGGCGATGTTCTTTAGCGTCTGAGCCGTTTGTTCTTTGATATCTTCGCTGACAACTTCGCGCGTCTCCGGATCGACCGGGCCCTGTCCGGAGACGAATACACGACCGCCGTCGATTATGCCCTGCGAGTACGGTCCAAGTGCCCCTGGAGCATCTTCCGTCGAGATTTCTTCCATAAATGCAGGTTATCGGTTCACCATCGTGGGTATTCATTGTTGTCCTCCGTGCTCGCCGGCACGAAAACGAAAACGAAGCACCAATACCCCGACACCGAGTTTACTCGTCCGACGACGCGGCATCGCATGGCGAGATCATGACAGGAAATTACCGTCGAGTTGGCAATCCGGTACAACCCGAGCATCGCGCACCCGCCAGGAATCACACTGGAATCACGAGGGTCGAACGATGATCGATCTCGGGATCCTTGGGCTCGATACCAGTCACCCGGGTGCGTTCGCGGACGTGATCGAGGCGCATGAGGCGGCAAGCCTGGCAGCCGTGTGGGATGGCGGCGACGTCCGCGATGAAGAGTACGTGACCGAGTTCTGTGGGCGGCACGATGCAACACACGTGAACGAACCCGGGGACATGCTCGAGGCTGTCGACGCGGCGATGGTCCTCACGGTAAACTGGGACGATCATCCCGAGCTGGCGAAGCCGTTCCTCGATGCCGGGATGCCAGTGTTCATCGACAAGCCCATTGCAGGGAGGCTCAGCGACGTGCAAGCGATTCGCGAGGCGGCCGACGGTGCACGGCTGTTTGGTGGCTCGGCGATCCCCCACCATCCAGAACTGGCGGCACTCGAAGCCGGTCAACGACGTCGCACGTTCGCGATTGGTTACAACGATCCGTTTTATTACGGCGTTCACCTGACGGACACGCTTCGCTGGTTGGCCGGCGGCGACTGGACGTGCGTGGCGCCGGGCCACGATGCGCTCACGGCGACCGTGTATTTCCAGAACGGCTCGACGGCCGTGATCGACGTCGATGGCCCGGACGCGTTTGGAGAATTCGGCTTCCTTGACGTAACCGACGAAGTCGCCGCTGTCACGACAGGTGGTGGTGGGTCGGGCACGCTGTACGAGCGGTTTATCGGTCACGTGATCGAGGGAATCCGATCCGGTCGCGACGAGTGCCAGTGGCTCCTCGACGCCGCAACGTTGCTCCTTGGCGTCCATGCAGCCTGGGAGTATCGTCAGCCGGTGACCCCGGCATCGCCGGCACTCGAGGCCGTCGACGTGTCCGGAGCTGACTTCCTCGAACGGTATCGATCCTGAACGATCCGGTACGCTTCCGAACTGTAGCAAGGTGCTGCACTCGAAAGCAACAGGGTTAAGCAACACACGGCAAGCACTGGCGTTTCCGCCAGGAAGCCGGCGGGAAAGGTTGTTGACCGAACGGGCGACGCTAGGCGTACATGGCAACATCCGGGAATGCGATCGGAGGAGCAGAGGAGGCTTTCTCGGCGCTGGGGAACCAAACCCGCAGCGGATACTACTGACGCTTTGGCGGGTGTACGATCCGTTTGCGAGCGACAACGCCGTGGCCTCCTCCGGGCTCTTCGAGGCCGTCGATGTCGACGACAGCGGGCAGTGAAACTACCACCTCGGGAAGCTTCGCGAACGGTTCGTCACCCGCCGCGAGACGGGGTATGAACTCACACCGGTCGGGTTGTAGATCGTCTAGTCGATCCTCGCCGGGACGGGGGAAGAAGGTCCCACCTACCGGCGAGACGTCGAAATGGTCTGTCGGCTTTGCGGCGGGACACCGCGCCGACCTATCACAACTGCCGGCTCTTTCGCCTCTGCACCGAGTGTGACGGCAACTTCGACGACCCGCGGTATCCGGACGGAATCCTCTGGGGGCAGGCATTTCCACCGGCGGCGCTCCGCCAACGAACTCTCGAGGAACTGTTCGCGACGCTCGTGATTCGGGAGCGACCGCGCAAGGCACTACTCATGGGCAGGATCTGTCACGTTTGCAGCAGCACCCTCGAGCACACGCTCGATGTCTGTGAGCACCAGGAAACGGAATCGGACGACGGTCTGTACCAGGTGCGGATACATCTAACAGAGTCGCGTTCGATGGCGGTGTGACACGTGCAAGTTTCACGGGACGGGTTCGCCCGAGGGGGTCCTGCAGAAGCACTCGGCGGTAATCGCCTTCCGCTGGAAACACGACATCGATTTCGACCTCCCGTATCGCCCCAGCAGTTTTGCCCGGGTCCGGGAGCAAGAGGACGTCAAACGGACGATCGAGTACGATGTCGAGCTAATCGAGCGGAATCTCACCCGTATCCGGTGTACGATCGGTCTTGGGGGAGACGAAATGACCCTCACTGTCGAAGAAGATCTCAGCGTGACTGACGTCGCGTTGAACTGACGGAGCCACCGGATCCGAGGTCGGTTTCCGCACGGTTAAGTCACTCACTGGGAAATCTCGCGCCGATGCATTCGATCGCGTTTATCGGGACCGGGCCCGATCCAGATAACCCGGTCTGGGGGGAAAGCGCAGCGATGGCATATCGACACGCGGAAGGGTACGACCAGCTGGAACGCTGCGAGTTGGTCGCGTGTGCGGACCTCGTGCGAGAACACGGCGAGGCGTTCGCGGAGCGGTATGACATTCCGGATGACTACGTCTACGAGGATTACGAGGAGATGCTGGCCCGACACGAACCCACCTTCGTCAGCATCTCCACACCCGTTCCGACGCACGCGCCGATCGTGATCGACTGTGTGGAAAGCGGCCACGTCGACGCGATTCACTGCGAGAAACCGATGGCAACGACCTGGGCGGATTGCAAGCGCATGGCGAAGGTCGCCGAGGAAGCGGGTGTCCAGCTCACGTTCAATCACCAGCGACGTTTCGATGCCGCTCGCATCCGGGCAAAAGAACTCGTCGAAGACGGCGAGATCGGCGATCTCGAACGCCTCGAGATGGCCGGCAAGAACGTCTATGACTTCGGAAGCCATCTGATCGACCTGTGTAATTCCTTCGTGGGCGAACAGGACGTCGCGTGGGTGATGGGTCAAATCGATTACCGCGAGGAAGACGTCCGCTACGGTGCACACAATGAAAACAACGCCATCGCACACTGGGAGTACGAGAACGGCGTCCCGTGTCTGGCCTCGACCGGACCCCTGTCCCTTGTCGGCGCACAACATCGAATTCTCGGCAGCGAGGGTGAACTGCTCCTCTCGCCGGACGAAGGAGCCGAACTCCAGCTTCGTCGGGACGGGGCCGACTGGGAGGCCATCGAAGTCGGGCGAGAGCCGTCGATTCCGGCGGCGGTCGAGCACATCGTCGCATGCTACGAATCGGGCGAACAACCGGTAATCTCGGCGGAAGGAGCCCTCCGCTCGACCGAAGTCATCTTCGCGATCTGGGAGTCCGCCCGTCGTCGAGGACGGATCGATCTACCGCTCGACATCGAGGACAATCCACTCGAGGCCATGGTCGAGGACGGCATTTTCACCCCGGTCCCCCCTGAGTAGGGCGCCGTTTCGCGTCAGGAGGTCGTCGAAGCGAGTGACTTAGGAACCCAGATAGTCCGGCAGGCGGTATGGAGTTTCGCCACGAGCGGATCGACGACGCCCCGCCCAACACCGAACACATGATCTGTCTAACGACCGATCTTACGGGGAACGATCGCGACGACGTGATCGTCGGGGCGCGGGCGGGCGGTCCGAGTCTGTACTGGTACGAGAACCCGGGATGGGAGTGCCACGAGATGGCCACTGTGCCCGGCCTCGAGGCTGGTGGTACCCTCGGAGATGTGAGCGGAAACGGTCGTCTCGACATCATCGCGGGCGAGCCGCTCGGCCATCACACCGCCTACTGGTTCGAACAACCCGAAGACCCACGTGAGCCGTGGGATGTCCACGAGATCACCAACGACTACCACAAATATCACGATCAAGCGTTCGCGGACGTCGACGACGACGGTGAACCCGAGGTGCTGTTGCTCTCGCAGTACTCTGAAGTCATCTGTTATTACGCGCTGCCCGATGATCCACGAGACAGGTGGCCGCGTTCGAATCGAACGATCATCGATGCCGGGCGTGGCGACGTCGAAGGGATTCAGATCCTCGATCTGGACCGGGACGGCCGGACAGAACTCGTCCTCGGGCGCAACATCTACCACCGAGTGGACGAGCACGGGGAGGAGTGGACGGTCGAACGAGTTGCCTCGGGCTGGGAGGACGAACGCGTGCGCGTCAAAGTGGAAGACATCGACGAAGACGGGGAGTACGAGATCATCCTGGCGGAATGTGAGCTCCCGGCGCTGGGCGCCCGACACGACATCTACCACGACGGGCGTCTGGGGATATGTCGACCTCCCGACTGGGATCCAGAAGTACTCCGTGACGAATTGCACTGTCCGCACAGCCTCCAGCTCGCGGATTTCTCCGGCAACGGACATACCGATATCTACGTCGCGGAGTCCGATTATGGCGGCCACGACAATCCGCGCCACTTCATCCTGGAAAACCAGGGGGATGGCAGCTTCGAGCACCACCTGATCGCCGAGGGCGTCGGCACCCACCAGGCACAGGTCGCGGACGTGACCGGAAACGGCCGGCCCGATATTGTGGGCAAAAACGACACGGATCCCGCCCACGTCGACGCCTGGATCAACCAGAGCTAAGGGCCCCGCGGCGGCGTAAGGCTTCCGAGGGCGGATCGATATGACGTGAAAACGGAAACGGCGGCGAAAGGCCCAACCGGGGGAAACGATCTTGACGCTCGCGAGTCCCACACGGTGCATGGCAGACCCCCCGAACGTGCTTTTGCTCGTCACCGACCAACACCGGCCGGATGTGCTCGGATACGCCGGTGATCCGATCGTGCGGACGCCGACCCTCGACTGGCTCGCGGAAACCGGCACGGTGTTCACGAACGCGTATACGCCAGCACCAGTTTGCGTTCCGGCCCGCCACTCGATGCGCACTGGCCAACTGCCGCGGACCTGGGATCGGTTCGGGTTCGACGCGTTCGAATCGCCGATGTACCGGACGCTCCCGCTGCAGCTTGCTCGACACGGATACATGTCCGCGTGTGGCGGGAAGATGCACTACCCCGGGTGGAACCAGCACCAGGGATGGCGCAAGCGAATCGGGCCGACGCCGATGAAGCAACACGGAATCGGTGACGGTCACATTCCGGAGCCGGCCCCTGGGGCAGACACCGGCTCGTTGAGCAGGTGGAAGTGGACGATCGGCGAGGAGCTCGGCCGAGCCGGGATCGCCGAGTCACGAACGCAGATCCAGGATCGACGCGTCGTCGAAGGCGTCGAACAGTTTCTCCGGGAGTATTTTTCCTCCCCGGTGTACGATCGGGCGCAACCGGAGACGCCCTTGCTTCTCCAGACCAGCCTCATCGAGCCCCACTATCCGTACTTTGCGGCCGATCGCGACCGATTTACGTATTATCTGAATCGGGTCGAGCCGTTCATCGAAGCTGCGCCCGACGTCCATCCGTTCATTGACGATGCACGGACGGCGGGCGAGTGTCGCATCGTTCGTCCTGGAACGGATGCAAACCCGCGATCGATTCGACGCGCGACCGCCGCCTACTATGCGATGATCGAAACGGTGGACGCCCTGTTCGGACGGGTTATCGATGCGATGCGCCACCACGGCGAGGATCCGGACGAGTGGCTGATCGCGTTTACGGCCGACCACGGGGAACTGCTGGGCGAACGTGGCATGTGGGGCAAGGGACAATTCCTCGAATCCAGCGCGCGGGTGCCGCTGGTGGTTCGTTACCCGGAAGCCTTTGACCCGAGCGTCGTCGACCAAAACGTCAACCTGTGCGATCTGTATGCCACGATCTGTGATGTAGCCGACGTACCCGTGCCGTCGAATCGGGACAGCCGGAGCATGGTCCCCTTACTCGCAGGAGAGACGTCGTCCTGGCGAAACGAGACGATCTCACAAGGGGTGGGGAACCAATCGCTCGTCCGGGGCATCGACTCCGCCGAGTTGATGATCAAACGCGACCAGCTGAAGTACTGTTACTTCGGGGAAACACACGGCGAGGTCCTGTTCGATCTCGCCCGCGATCCCGGGGAGTCACAAAACGTCATCGACGAGTCGCGGTACCGCGAGGACGTTACCGCATTCAGGCGCCGGCGTGGTGAGCTCGGGTACGGGCCCAACGCAGACGCGACCTACCGGGATGCAGGATACGATGCGGGGACGCGGGTGGAGGATACATCCTAGCCACCTCGCTGGCAAGTCCCGGAGTTCAGAGTTGAGCGGCGGCGAGGTTGATCGCCAACCGAGTGAATGATCCGTGATCCGTCTCCAATCGCAAGCAGTGCGATCTCATCCCCGGCATGGAGACTCGAACCGCTATCGTGGTGACGATACGGGTGGTATCTTGGCAGGCGAAGTTAGTTTCACCGACGAGAGCGCCGCGTGATGGGCATTCCTCGCGGACAACTCAAGGCTTAAGCCCGCCGAGCAAGCCGGCGATGATATGACACGCGAAGGGCGCGTCGCGGAATTCGACGGGCGGGGGCAGTTTACCATCGTCACCGAATCGGTAGCACCACCGGACGACGGGGAACTCCTCGTGGATGTCGAGGCAGCCGTCATCAGTGCCGGAACCCACGGCGGCCGGATCAAACGGCTGCGGGATGATCCACGTTCCGACTACGGAACTCGGACGATCGGGTATCAGACAGCCGGCACCGTCGTCGAAACCGGCGAGGGCGTCGAACGGTTCGAACCCGGCGACGATGTGGTTGCCATGGGTGGCGGATACGCGATTCAGGCAGATTACAACGTCGTACCGGTCAACCTCTGCGCACCGCTCCCGGAAAACGTCTCATTTGCGGAAGGTGCCCACGTCCATTTGGCTGCCACGGCACTACAAGGTGTTCGCCGCTTCGGGCCCGAGCCTGGCGCCTATGGCGCAGTCATCGGTCTCGGGGTGGTCGGTCAGTTTGCCTCGCAACTGTGGCAACTCTCTGGTGGAACGGTCGTAGGGAGTGACCTCTTCGCGCGGCGCCGGGAGACCGCTGCGGACCTGGGGGCTGCGGCGACATGTGATCCCACATCGGATGATCTCGCGGCCTTAGCGGACGAAATTACGAACGGTGTCGGCCTCGACGGCGGATTCATGTGCTTCGGTGGGGACGGCACGGAGGCGCTACACGATCTTGTCGCCGCAATGAAGGAGGCACCCGATGGCGAAACCCTGGGAACGGTGGTCCTGATCGGGGGGCTCACGGTGACCGTGGGGGGCGGTGCCCGACTGGGAAACGTCGATATTCGGTGTTCCTCGCGCACCGGTCCCGGGTATCACGACGACGCCTTCGAACGCGGAGAGGACTATCCGGCGGGGTACGTCCGCTGGCCAACGACTCGGAATCTCGAGGCAGTGATGGACTGGTTTGCCGACGACCGCCTAGCAGCAGCACCTCTGATCACACATCGATTTCCACTCGACGATATCAATGCAGCCTACGATCAGGTCGTCGAAACGCCGGAGGAGACGGTGAGCGTGGTCGTGCGGTGTGACGACCGGTAAACCGCCCGGGGGGCCAGCCCCCGTGGGTCGTCGGTGGACGGACCGTACAACCCTCTCAGAACAGAAACCCGGCCGCGTCTCGTTCTGCGTCCATGACGTCCTGGCGATCCGCGAGCCCCGCCTCAACGACGATCTCTCGCTCGTACCGCTGGCCGAACATCCAGGTGACGATAAAGCCGACCGCCAGGACGATCTCCCACCGCGGGATCAAAGCATGTAGCGGCTCGAGTACTGCGAGCACTACAAACAGTGTGATCACGGAGAGTTGCACCCACCGATTACCGAACACGTCATTTAGTTCCATCCTGTTCGGGTTCCTCGGTGCGGTACGTATAAACATTTAAGAAGATCATTTTCACCGTGGCAGACTTTCGCAACCACTAACGTCCAGCCCTAGCCGAATTACGGAGACAGGAGGAGAAAATCTCGCCCGCTGGGGTAACGGATCTCAACGCAACCAACTCCTGATATCGCGATCGTCCGGCGATTCGTCCCGGTAATACGAGTCGCCACCGCGTAACAGTCGATCGATGAGCAGCTTCTGGTGGTTGTTCAATATGTCTCGGTGGTCGGGATCCGTGGCGAGATTGGTCAACTCGTGCGGATCGGTCTCTAGATCGTACAGCTCGCGTTCCCCGTCGTGTTTGTGGTGGATGTACTTGTAGCGGTCAGTCCTCACACAGGCAGCGTGACGTGTCTCTTCGCGCTCGTAATAGCGTTCGCTGAAGATGGCGTCCCGACCGTGCGAGTCGGTCTGTCCCTGGAGAAAGGGGCGGAGACTTCGGGTCGGGAGCTGGCGAGGCACGTCGAGCCCGGCATACTCGAGGATCGTCGGCGCGAGATCCGCGACCTCGACGAGTTCGTCCGTCGAGTCGATCGCACCGCCATCGGGTGGTGAAACGATCGTCGGGACACGAAGGACTTCCTCGTAGAAGTTGCCTTTGGCCATCATGTTCCAGTCCCCGGCCATCTCGCCGTGGTCGCTCGTGAAGATGACAACGGTGTTCTCCATCAACCCCCGATCCTCGAGGGTCTCCAGCAGTCGTCCGACCAGCTCGTCGATCAGCGCGACCAGACCATAGTAGTGGCGCCGCCACCGAAGAATCAGCGCTTCATCGTCACCCCACCACCCTTCCGCTGCGCCTTTCGGAGACGCAGGATCGGTGGGATCCGGACGTTGGTTCGGCATCCCGACATCGTCCTCGTCATAGATCGCATCGTACGGTTCCGGTGGATCCACCGGTCCGTGCGGACTCATGAACCCACACCAGAGGAAAAACGGATCGGAGTGTGGATCGTGGAGGAATTCAATCGCCTGCTCTGCAACCCACGTGTCGATGTACTCCTCGACCGGCAGGACGTTGGTTATCGCTGTCCGATAGTCACGGTAAGCATTCTCTTGTCGCTGCTCGTAAATCTCCTCGTAGGCCCCGGGACGCTTGTGTTCCAGCCAGGACGCATACGTCGGCCCGAGTGGACCCCGACCGAGCTCCGATCCCTCGAATTCTCGCCACCGCGCGCCCTTCCCGTTCGTCAACCGCTCCCAGTGGAACCCTTTCGGCGGCATCATGTGCAGCTTGCCCGTGCCCCCCGTTCGGTAGCCCGCCTCCTGCAGCCGCTCCATAATCGTCAGTTCCCACGGCGGCAAGCCTGGAGAGTCATCGATCTCCCGTTTCATGTGGTCGACGCCGTGTTGATGGGGATACCGACCCGTCTGCAGCGACGCGCGGCTCGGCATACACACTGGATTCTGGACGTAGGAACGCTCGAAGAGGACTCCTTCACCGGCAAGCGCGTCCAGATGTGGCGTCCGGTGCCAGGATTCACCCGTCGTGGCTCCGAGCGTGTCGTAGCGCTGCTGATCGGTGGTAATCAACAGCACGTTCGGCCGGTCACTCATCGTCATGTCTCAACCGTCGGTTGGTGGCTATCATCGCTGCCTCGAAAAGTCGCAGCCTAAACCTTAAGTCCACCTCACGGGTGATCAGGTGAGGTAATGACGGAGTCGATCGACGATATACTGTGACTCCTCCTCGCTGAGACAGATGGTGTTGATCCCGAAGGCGTTCTCCATCAAGTCGTCGGAACCCACGAAGATGCGAGGGTTTTCGTTGCGCAGATTGGCAACGAGCTCGACCGCGTCGATACCCGTTTCGTCGGGATCCAGTTCCACGAGGACCTCCGGGGCAGCCATGAGCTTCCCGCCTTCCCGTCGGTCGAGTTCTACACCGGTAATTCCGGTCAACCCATCGTAGATCAGGTCGGCAAACCCGTTCCATTCGGCCATCCGAGCGTCCTGGTCTTCATCGACGAACAGCTCAAGCGCACGGATCAACCCTGCGATCTCCTCCTTGCCGGCTTTCAGCGGGCGGCCGATTCCCTGTCGCGGGACACCCGGGACGGGGTCCTCACCGAAGATCTCCGTGGGCGGGTTCCACACTTCCTCGGCGACGTGCATGTCTAGGTGCTGGAGCGCAGCCGATCGAATGTATTCCTGTTTGCCGGCGAGGATCCCCGACGTTTGCGGCCCCCGGATCGCTTTCCCGCCACTGAATGCAACCATGTCCGCTCCATGGTCGATAAACTTCGAGAGGTTCTCTGCGGGCGGTAATTCGGCCGCCGCATCGACGATAATCGGCACATCGTGCTCGTGGGCAACTTTGACGACGTCCGGAAGCGGTGGCGTCGTGTAGGGCTTTTCCATGTACGAGATCGCGGCAGTCTCCTCCCCGATGGCGTCCTCGATCTCCCAGAGCTCGGTGCTCTTCGAACCCGTCCCGAGCCGGCTGTCGTTGTTACCCACCGTGACGATGTTCGCGCCGGCCGCCCGGATCGCGTGATCGTAGCCATTGCGATGCGTGTTTGGCATGATCACTTCGTCGGGGACGCCGGTGGTGTCGGGCAAACGCGACATCGCCCCGAAATCCTCCCCCGCGATCGCTGCGGCAGTGCCGAGGGTAAGACACGCGGCGGCACCGTTCGCGACGTACCCCGCTTCCGCCCCCGTGACCTCGGAAATCAGCCCGCTTGCCGCTGCTTGGAGATCGGAGACCCTGACGAAGGACTCGGCGGCCTGATTCATGGCCTCGACCGCCTCGGGCCGGATCAGACTCCCGCTGATGCGTGTTTTGGTACTGGCGGCGTTGATCACCGTCGGGACGCCGAGATCGTCATAGAACGCATTCTCCCCGATCATCTAATGAACACGGAGCCCCATCCGGCGCGGCGAGTAATCAAGGTGGCTATGCGGCTGCCACTGGCGTGTTCTCATCCGTGGAGGGCGTGCCCCGATCCCGGAAGATAATTGAGCAACTCTCGGTGAGATCTAGGTAATGGTCGATCAGCACCGGCCCCATCCAACGCCCGATACCCTCGCGATCGAAACGGAGGTGCGGGCCAGCACATGAAGTTTGGAATCTTCCAGAACCAGTATTACACCCCGAACGACGACTTCGAGGCGACCGACC
>SKQO01000157.1 GCA_007118975.1 Halobacteriales archaeon
GACGACGATGACGGCATCACCGACGACGACCCGGACGACGATGACGGCATCACCGACGACGACCCGGACGACGATGACGGCATCACCGACGACGACCCGGACGACGATGACAACGACGACAACGATGACGACGACGGGATCTTCTAGTCAATCACCCGACGGAAGTTCCCCTTGAAGGCTCGGCAGGGTCGGCACCGGGACCCGCGTTGACGTCCGCCCTCCCCGGTACGGAGCGTCACGATCCCCTTCAAAACGGCCGCGTTCTGTGTGAGCGTGCGTACTAATTCACCAATCAATGATCACCCATAGCGAGCAGTTTACACCGACTTACTGGTGGATTAACGCGCGATCGCTGTGGGAACAATACCACTCGAAACGTACCATCCGGCCCAGGATGCCGTCGAGCAGCGCCGCGCGCGTCGAACTCGGCGCGGCTGGCGCTATCAAGGAACGGTGTCGTGTTCCCGAAGAACGTCTCTCCGCTATATCGCGGCGTGTTTCGCTGACAGCGATGCAGGGTGGTACCGCCGGTAACGCTATTTCCTCAAGAGATGGCCCCCGCAGGTGCCGCGTGCGTTGGCACAATCCTAACAATGTGTAACGCCCATCGGAGCGTTCGATGATATGCCACATGAGTACTTGAGGAACGGCGAACGAATGCTTGGGACGGCCCCGATCACCAACCAGGAGAGATCCTAATGCCACATGGTAGGACGTACCCGATTGATCGCACCGAAACCACTGCTGAGGCACTCGGCACGTGGGGGTACGATACCAATGCGATCGATTACAAGGTGCATGGGTTGCACGTGACGACGCAGCGGAAGGGCTCCAAGATCACCGTATCACCCGGGCGGGCGATTATCGGATCTCAGGGGCGACGTATACGTGTTGATCTGACGGAAGCGGTCGATCGCGAAGCCGTCTACGATGGCAAAAACTACGTCAGCCTGGAGTTCGACCTTGACTCGAAAAGTTCAGTCGCAATCGAGCTCCACCCGGCGCGCGACGATGTTCCAGATCGCGGACTGCTGCTCGGCGTGGTCGACACACAAGACGAGGAAGTCGAAGACACCAATGTACACCCCGATGCGAGTTTCGGAACGACCACCCATGATATCATAGAGACGACGGGCATCGACATCGGTCCGGATACCGACGTAACCACCGTTCGACCATCGGACGATTGGCACGAAAAAGTCGGTGATGAGAACGATCCCATCGGGAGCGGGGTTATTGTGGTGTTGCCGGGAGCACACGAGACACGCCGGCGGACGCTGCTTGCCCCGGGGAGTGAAACGTCCTTCATTGGAGTCGGGGATGCAACACTAACGAAATCGGGAATGGCCGACGAACCACTCATCACTGATGCGACACAAGGAGATGAGACCATCGAAGTGGCGGATCCATCGGACTTACGGGTCCGCCGTGGCATCATGATTTACGCCCCCGCGCAGACGAGCACGACAGGACGCCGCACTCATCACACCCATATCACGGCGATCGACGGCAATACGGTCACCTTGAACCGAAAGATCTCGACGGTGGACAACAACGACTTTTTGGTTGAGAATGACGCTGCGTGCTCCCAGACACACTCCTTCATTACTACTGAATTGAGCGACGAGTCGTATGCGGGGATTCACATCCGTGGTCTCAATTTCGACGGAGGCGGTCGCCGGGCGAACGCACAGGCAGATTTCAGCATTGCCGCTGTCTATAGTTTCGGTGATACCGGCGGATCCATCCGTGATTGTCGTATCTATGATCATCACGCCGAAGGGATCTCCAGTCAATACGGGCACGCGGTCTCGATCGAATCTAACTGGATAACGAACGTCAACTATCACGGCATCCACATCGGCTTAGCATCGACAGGTACCGAGATCCGTCAAAATTGGGTTGCGGACGGTCAAGGAACTGCATTGTACATCTCGGATGATACAACTGGGTTAACGATCACCGGGAATCACCTGATCGACTTCGAAGCCGATCCACCGGACGGGGTGGCACGTGTGTTTACCGCAAATGCCGGGGGGATCGGCGATTTTGATCATGATAACGACGGTTCGATTGTCGAAAATAACACGATCGAACTCCGGAACGTCGCCGCTCACGGGATTGAAACGGATGCCATGAAACACGGCCAGTTCACGGGTAACAGAATCTTTGTCAATTCCGCCGCGGGGATATCGATTGGCGATTGTGAGGATCTCAAAATCTCGGAGAATCATATGGCAGTATTGGAAGATTCGACGGAAGGATACTGCATTCGATCAGACCGGGGATCCTCAACCATGAAAATCCGAGGGAATACCCTACGGGCACCCCAGCCGGCGGGAGCACCCATCGCGATCGGTGGTCAGGGGCATCTTATCGAAGGAAACACGCTGGCTACCTCCAGTACGGCCGCGATCACCGCGGAGGCAGACGCTGAGCTCGCCGAGATGGTTGTCACGGGGAATACCGTTGAATCGGGGGCTGGCCTTTTCAGGGCCGATGGTGAGGTCACAGATACTACGTTTAGCGAGAACGTCGGCCAAACGGCGATTGAGATTGCCGCGGACACCCGTGTCCTCATTGAGGGGTGGTCAACCAACGATGGCGATCCATCCACGACGGGAGCGTGGCTGGACAGCGGACGAGCGGGTGTCGCCGTTTAGGACGAAGCAAATGAGGCTGCCTACGTGTATCTCGCGGGAGAGTGGCGACGGATCAGTCAGCCACCGTAACCAGCTACCACCGTTCCGTAGCGTCGATTCAGCTTACGTTTCATGTTCGCTAGGGCTCGTCTCGGAGTTTCCCATTTCGAAGAGCTGTCGCGAAATCGTGCCTCCGTTGCTCGTGTTGTACCACAGTCGGCCAGTGTCTCTGATCGAGCGACTGAACTCTACGGAGATTGCGCCGGATTAGGCGGAGCGGGTTCCGGGAATGCGTACTCTTAGACCCGCTGATTAGATCGATCCACATTGACGGGTACAATCCGTTTGATCCTCCCAGAAGACCCTGATGGGATCGGTCGTACGGGACCTCTGGGGTGCGAGTTCGCATCATCGGTGCATCGGACACCACGCAAAATGAGGTCTTCAGGCTACCCAGCTGTGGACGGTGGGAATAAAAGTGTTCGCAGGCACTCTGGCAACGCCGTAACACCGCTAACCGCTCGCAAGTGGTGGTGTCGAAGCCTTTACAAATATAAACACGCATTCAGATTTTCCATCCGATACCACAAGGCGGTGAGAGCACTCGAGCGGATAGTGACCGTTCCCACCTGTGCTGTCACTCCCTGACGAGGACGTATCCATCTCCGTGTGGGTCCCACGAGATTTCCTCCTGTTCGAGGAGTTCACCGAGAATATCCGCGATGGAGTCTTCGAAATGCGCGAGGATTTCCTCTTTCCCGACCGGGCCGTATTCTCGCACGATAGCGAGTACTGTCTCCGCGAGGTCAGCTGGGTGCTGTGTGTGTGCTGACTTCGACTCGTTGATCTCCGCTGTCACAGTCTCTGATGCGGGTTCACCCCCGTTCTCGAAGGTCCGCCGACCTGCCTGGACCATGCACCTGATAAATTCCGCCTGGCTCATATCGAGTTTTTCCGCTTGCTCGACCCAGATCGCTTTCTGGGATTCGGGCACGTAGGTCTTCACAGTCACCTTCTCGTCCGACATGGCAGGAAAAACGAACGCAGGGTTCCTAAATCTGCAGTACCCGGCCCGTTTTCATTTGCACAAAAAGTATAACGTACTGACGTTCGAGTTCTCGTCTTTGTGATGTGCCGGTGGCAAGGGGGACGCACGTCTTCTCCCCTCGGGAAGCCTCGGGAAGCGACGAGCGCACGAGCACAACACTAACGTCCCGTTCGACCGAACAATGCCCTATCCGGCGCGAAGTGTTCAACCGAAATCAACCACGAACGTACGATGACATCACTCCATGGTGCTAACTAAACGCATTATCCCCTGTATCGACGTCGATCTCGACGAAGACGGTAACGCCGCAGTGTACACCGGCGTCCACTTCGAAGACCTCGCGTACACCGGGGACCCGGTCGAGATGGCGCAGCGGTACAACGAGGCGGGCGCCGACGAATTCGTCTTCCTCGACATCACTGCCAGTGCAGACGGCCGGACGACGATGCTCGAGACGGTCGAACGCGTCGCCGACGAGGTCTTCATCCCGCTTACGGTCGGCGGTGGGATTAGAACGGCAGCGGACATCAAAGAGACGCTCCGGGCGGGTGCGGACAAAGTTTCCATCAACACCGCTGCCCTCCAACGGCCTGCATTGGTGAATGAGGGGGCCGCAGCGTTCGGTAGCCAGTGTATCGTCATCAGTGTGGATGCCCGACGACGATACGACGAAGATGGGGAGTACTATGAACAGGTCGACGGCGAATCGTGCTGGTTCGAGTGCACGATCAAAGGCGGTCGCGAGGGAACCGGCCGGGACGTCGTCAGCTGGGCGAACGAAGCGGCCAGGCGTGGCGCAGGGGAACTGTTCGTCAACTCGATCGACACGGACGGAACAAAGGACGGGTACGACATTCCGCTCACCAGAGCCGTCTGTGAGACTGTCCCGACCCCGGTCATCGCCTCGTCGGGCTGTGGCGGCCCGGCAGACATGTACGAGGTGTTTACAGAGGCCGGCGCGGACGCCGCACTGGCGGCGTCGATCTTCCACTTCGAGGAGTACTCGATTCCTGCCGTGAAATCCTATCTAGCGGAAAGAGACGTTCCGATCCGGAACTGATCGAGCTGTCGATCAATCCCAAAACGCCCGCGTTCGAGCGTATTCTCGTTCTCGCTCGAGCAGATCGCGGTAGAACTCGTCTTCGTCCTCCCGGAGTTTCGCGATCACCCGTGCGGCATGTTCCGGGCCGACGCCACGTGCCGCGAGCGCGATGACTGCCTGCTTTCCGTGACTCTGGACCAAATTTGCGGCCTGAAAGGCTCGACGCGTGCGACGCTCCTGCTCTTCGGTCTTGTCGGTCTCTTCGAGAGCAGCGACCGTTTCGTCCGCCCATGGACTTACGGCCGCGATCCGCGTGGAGCCGCACGTTGGACACGTTGGTTGCTCGTCGACCCGACGAATTTCACAGACTCGTTCCCACTCCCGACAGTGCAAGCATAGCAGCCGTGTCCGATCCTCGAGCAATCGTTTTTTTACGGTCCGGATGACACTCGCGTCCGCATCTTCGGGTGCGAGAAGCTCCGTTATGCGCGTACGGCCTGCGCGCCCCACTGGAGTTCGCCCGGCGTACGTGATGATCTCGATTTCGCCTGTTTGAATAGCATCGAGTACCTCACCAGCCCGCTCGATGTCCAATTCTTCGTGACACACTGCCCGAACTGCCTCGTCGTACATCGGCGTGTCCCGGAGGGCGGCAAGCAATCGCGCCGGTGGCAGTCCACTTGACTCGGCCTCCCATTCCTTCAACGCGCCGAATTTGGTGGCCACCTGCGCGAGCTTGAACTTGAGGGCGTCCGATCGTTTCAGGCTGAGCTCGATCAGTGCTTGGAGATGGTCCGGGTCCGTTTCCTCGAGTACCTCGACCACATCACCGGGTCGGATACGTCGAGGGACTTCCATATCGATCCGGTAGGGATCGACGTCGACGCCGACGGAGGATCCGGTTCGCTGGCCCAGCAGCGCCGCGAGTATCCGTGCGAGCGTGTCGTTGGCTCGATGCCCCAGACAGGCATTGACGACAATCGATCCATCCCTGCCTTCGACGACGATCCGTCGATCCGTCGGGACCGGCATCTCGCCATCGATTTGCTTGCGATACAGTTCGACTGCCTGCTCGAAGACCACCCTATCCGTGGTCGGCAGTACTTCTCGGGGCGAATCCTCGGCTGCGAGCAGGTGTGCCTCGATCTGTGATCGATACCCGCCGACACGTTGCGCAATGGGGTGGGGGACGGGAATTTCCTGGCCGATCCAGGAGGGGATCTCGCCGCCCGGGTCCTCCACCGGCGAGACGCGGACCGTTTGATCGTCGGTGTCGACTTCCGCGATTCGCCACATCCGCCCGCCCTGGACGAACACTTCCCCCGGTTCGGCAAAGTTTACGACGAAGCGCTCGTCCAAGCTCCCGACACGTGACCCACTCGCGATATTCACCACGAAATAGGTGGCTTCGTCTGGGATCATCGAAAGGTTGGCATAGAAATACTGCCAGGTTTGCCCGGTTTTGGAGAGGAGGTCCTGCTCGCGATCCAGCCAGATGATCCGATTGCGGGATAACTCCTCGATGACATCCCGGACTGTCTGCTTGTCGAGTGCTGCAAAGGGTGAAGCGCGCGTAATGATGTCGTACGCTCTGGCGCCACTGACCTCCCCCTCGTCCATTACGATCCCCGCCAGTTGATTGGCGACGGTATCCAGGCTCCCTCGGTGCACCTCGGCGGGTTCGATGTCATCGGACGTGGCGGCCTCGACGATTGCGAGTGATTCGAGCACGTCGTCGCTTCGCGTTGCCACGATCGTCCCGTGGGACGTTTCGTCGATCCGATGCCCGGCCCGTCCGACACGTTGCACCAGTCTGGTCGCAGCCCGTGGGCTTTGATACTGGATCACGTGATCGATGTGCCCGATGTCAATACCGAGTTCCATCGAGGAGGTGCAAAGCAGCGCATCGATCTCACCCTGCTTGAACGCCGTCTCGACATCCACTCGCGCGGCTTTCGCCAGTGATCCGTGATGGACCTCGACGTTCGCATCAACCGCGTTGAAGCGAGCTGCCAGCGCCTCCGCGGTCTGGCGCGTATTGACAAAGATGAGGGTCGATTCGTGGGCGTCGACCAACTCCAAAAGGCACCGAACGTGACTCGCCGTCCGGGGATCAGTGGCCAACTCCGCCGCGAGCCCTGCGTCTTTCGGTTCGATCTCCGGCACGACAACGTTAACCTCGAGATGGCTCGCGGTATCGATGCTGACGATCCGCACGTCGCGATTTCCCGTCAAGAGATTTGCGACCGACTCGGGATCGCCAACGGTTGCCGAGAGGCCGATACGCTGGCACGGGCCCGCAACCTCGCGAAGCCGTTCGAGACCGACCGAGAGCTGCGCGCCCCGTTTCGAACTGGCGAGTTCGTGGATCTCATCGACCACGACGTACTCGACGGTTTCGAGGGCTTCTCGCAACCGTTTGCCCGTGAGCATTGCCTGGAGGGTCTCCGGCGTGGTCACGAGGACGTCCGGTGGATCCTCGGCCTGTCGTTGTCGCTGGTACTGTCCCGTGTCGCCGTGGCGAACCTGAATATCCAGATCGAGGGTCTCTCCCCACCACTCCAGCCGTTCGTCGAGGTCGCGATTCAGTGCCCGTAGCGGAGTGATGTATAGCGCTCCCATCCCCGCGCGCTCGTCACGTCCGACGAGGCCGTCGAGGACTGGCAACATCGCGGTCTCGGTCTTACCGCTCCCGGTCGGAGCGATGACGAGCGTGTGATGACCGTCGACAATCGGGGGGATAGCCCGATGCTGAGGCTCCGTCGGCGCGACGAACCCACGTTCCGCGAGAGCGGCACGCAGTTCTTCGCCGAGGAGCCCGAATACGGACATCGCGACCTCCCCCTGGCCACTCATCGACGAGGATAGTCTACCTCCGTGGTTAAGTCCAGCGCTGTTCCCGATTGGGGACACGGAACAACCAAGACCGTGCTCCGACGACACGACGGTGGGATGTACGAGGCTGTCCCCCACGCCCCCGACGGGCCGACGACACCCGCTCGGTTCCTGCGAGTCGCCGGTCGTTACGGATTCGATGGTCTCGTATACTGGCTCGAGGATCCTGACATCCCCCTCGCCTTGGGGGAATCAGGTGACATGACCGTCGCGACCGGCTATCAATTCGAGGCCGCCGACCGATCGACGACGGGGCAGACGATCGACCGAGTGAGAGACCTGGTTGATGTACTTGCGGTGTATGGGCCGACCCGCCCCATGCGGCGGTTTATCGCCGGGCAGGAACGGGTCGATGTGCTTCAGTGGCCGGTGCCGGGGGACGGACCGATCGATCCGGCGGTAGCCAAGCTGGCACGGGAGAACGGTGTGTACGTCGCGGTCGACCTCTCGACGGTGTTGCGGTCGCGTGGTGGGCGGCGCGTAAAGGCGCTGGATACCCTGACTCGATCGTGGTCGGTGCTTGCTCATTACGAGGTTCCGTATGTGATGACCGGAGCGCCGACGACCCATCTCGAACTCAGAGCGCCCAGGGAGGTGGCCGCACTCGGCCCGGCGTTCGCCGCACCGGAAACGGCGGGTAAAGTCGGGTTGGCCGCGTGGGGTGAGGTGGTTGCCCGGACGCGACACCAGCAGTCCGACACGTTCATCGAACCCGGGGTCGAACGAATACCAGATGAAACAGTCGATCGATGAGCATGCCGCTCGGTTCGATGAAGCGGCCGCCGAGTACGATGAATCGGAGCGACCCGTATACCAGGCGTGCAAACAACGGGTAATCGGGGCAGCAGCGGTCGACCGGGACGACGTCGTCCTCGATATCGGAACGGGAACCGGAAACATTGCGCTCGCGTTAGCTGGTGACGCCGAGGCCGTTATCGGCCGTGATATTAGTGATGGTATGCTGGAGGAGGCGTGTGCGAAGGCTGCCGAACACGGGGTAGAAAACGTCAGCTTTGGGCATGGTCGATTCCGGGAACCGCGTGTTGACCGGCCGGTGGATGTCGTCACGTCGAACTATGCCATGCACCATCTCGACAGTGCGGGAAAGCGGGAGGCGATCGAGGTGATCGCCGGGCTGGAACCCCGACGGTTCGTCCTGGGCGACCTGATGTTCGTCGGCCGACCGAACATGGAGAATCCCGAACACGATCCGACCGTCGACGACCCGGCTACAGTCGGTGAGCTGGCGGCGGTCCTCACCGATGCCGGCTTTCACATCGTCGACGTGACGGAGATCTCCGCGGAGGTCGGGGTGATCGTCGCCGACGGAACGTGGGAATGAGCCCGCTGCCCAAACACCTCAGGCCGCGGTGGCGGTATCTCGCCGTCGAGGTCACGAGCTGGCCGGATTCGAATATCGACCGTCGCGAATTTCAGCGAGAACTCTGGCGCGCCTCGCGAGGCTTGCACGGAGATGTTGGCAGTGCGAGGGAGAACCTGCGGGTATACGGATTTTCATTCGAGCACGGGTATGGCGAGGCAGTCGTTCGGGTGGGACGTTCGTTCGTCAGCGAGGGACGCGCCGCACTGGCCACCATCGACCGCATCAACGACCACCCCGTCGGCACCCGCGTGACAGGAGTGAGTGGCACGGTTCGTGGTTGTGAAGAAAAGTATTTAGGACGCCGACCGGAACCGAAAGCAGAGAGTACTGTCGTATACGCGGACGCGTCTCGACCGGCCGTCGTTGCAGGGGATTGCGTCGACATCCGGCTGGCCGACGCGTTCGTCGGTGCGACCTCGCTCGATCTCGGGTAAATACTATGCAGGGACAAGCGCAACAGCAGGCGTACGATCGGGGGATAACGATTTTCTCGCCCGATGGTCGCCTCTATCAAGTCGAGTACGCACGAGAAGCTGTCAAACGAGGCACGCCGAGCATCGGGGTGCGAACCCCCGAAGGCATCGTGCTGGTCGTCGACAAACGAATTCGGTCACCACTAGTCGAGAGCACGAGTATCGAGAAAGTGCACAAGGCGGACGAACACGTCGGCATTGCAAGTGCGGGCCACGTGGCAGACGCCCGGCAACTGATCGACTTCGCTCGCCGAAATGCGCAAATCAACCGGCTCCGCTACGGTGAGCCGATCGGCGTCGAGACACTCACAAAAGAGGTTACCGACCACATCCAACAGTACACACAGGTCGGTGGAGCCCGTCCGTTCGGTGTGGCCCTCATCATCGGCGGAATCGAGAACGGACAACCCCGATTGTACGAAACCGATCCGTCGGGCACCCCGTACGAGTGGAAAGCGCTCGCGGTCGGTGAGGACCGTGGTGAGATCAAAGACTACCTCGAGGCACACTACGAGGACGAACTCGACCTCCATGGGGGTGTCGAGCTGGCGTTTCGCGCGCTGGGTTCCGTCAACGACGATAACCTCGCCCCGGAAAAGATCGGTGCCGCACTGATCCCCACCGAATCGGCCGAATTTAGGCAACTCGAGACCGACGAGATCACCGAATATCTCGAAGAGTTCGATCTACTCGAGGAGCAAGAAGAAGAGGAGTGATCGGAACGCGGCGTTTGTCGGCGATGCACGGGAGATTTTACGAGTCGCCCCTGGTTGGTGTTATCAACCAACTATATTTCACTATCCTCAGGCGATCACTCGGATGACCGCTCTTGGGGAGCCCGGACGTCACCTGAGATCGCACCGTGTCGTTGTGTCGTCGCGCGGCTAGTCGTACATCGGATCTTCGCCGCTACTGCCGGTCGGTTCCTGAACGTACTGCGCGGTCATCCGCGGGGTAAACCCCCCAGTGAGAATGACAGCCACCACGATCAATGCGGCCGAAAGGACAATGAAATCCCCGCTTGGGTCGTACCCGGCCAGCCCGGACCCGGTGGAGACGACGAACGTGGTGATGAAAAATACGATGGTGGCCAGGACGACCATTACCCCGATCCCCACAGCGCTCGCGAGCAGCGTCGCCATCAAGCGGCCAAGTGTTGCCATTGCGGGTAGCTCACGAGGGTAGCACGTAGAAATTTCGATCGAAGTACAGTTCGGAGCGTGGCGCAAGTAGGGTAGACGCCCGATGACGCCGTCAGGAGCTAACGTCAGGCTGACTACCCGAGACTACCTTCCATCTCGAGTTCGATGAGCCGGTTGAGTTCGACGGCGTATTCGATCGGCAGTTCCTCGGTGATCGGCTCGATGAAGCCGGCGACGATCATTTGCTTGGCATCGTCGTCGTCGAGCCCACGGCTCTGGAGGTAGAAGATGTCCTCGTCGCCGATCTTCCCGACCGTGGCCTCGTGGGCCACGTCGACCGAGGATTCGTCGATCTCCATGTACGGCATCGTATCGGATGTGCTCTCGTTGTCGAACATCAGCGCGTCACATTCGACGGCGGTACTGGAGCCCTCCGCTCCGTCGGCGATATGGACCAGCCCGCGGTAGTTGGTGCGTCCGCCATCCTTCGAGATCGATTTCGATTCGATCGTCGATTTCGTCCGGGGGGCGTTGTGGTAGACCTTCGCGCCGGTGTCGATATCCTGGCCCGCTCCCGCGAACGCGATGGTAATGTGCGTGTCAGTTGCGTCCTCGCCATTGAGGATCGTCGATGGATATAGCATGGTTGCCTTCGATCCCATCGAGCCCGATATCCACTCCATGGTCGCATTGCGTTCCGCGATGGCCCGTTTGGTGTTCAGATTGAACGTGTTCTTCGACCAGTTTTGCACCGTCGAATACTGCACGTGGGCGTTCTCCTTGACGAACACCTCGACACCACCCGAGTGAAGGTTGATCGTGGAGTATTTCGGGGCGGAACAGCCCTCGATGTAGTGAACCTCCGAACCTTCCTCGGCGATGATCAGCGTGTGCTCGAACTGGCCCATGCCCTCGGAGTTCATCCGGAAATACGCCTGGACAGGCATATCCACCGTCACACCTTCCGGCACGTAGACGAACGACCCACCGGACCAGATGGCACCGTGCAACGCCGCGAACTTGTTATCGGACGGCGGCACGCATTTCGTCATGAAGTACTCGCGGACGATGTCGGGGTGTTCCTGGACGGCCCGGTCCATGTTCATGAAGATGACACCCTTTTCCTCCCACTGTTCCTTCATGTTCTGGTAGACGATCTCGGATTCGTACTGGGCGCCGACGCCCGAGAGCGCCTCCCGCTCGGCCTCGGGAATCCCGAGCTTCTCGAACGTATCCTTGATCTCCTCCGGGACGTCCTCCCAGTCGTCGACCCCACCACGCGTCTCGACATCGGGGCGGATGTAGGGGA
>SKQO01000064.1 GCA_007118975.1 Halobacteriales archaeon
CTACACTGCAGATGAGGTGGCCGCAAACTGCGGTGTCTACCCGCACCCCGAAGAGGACGTAGTCTATCTCACGGCGGGCAAGCCATCGGATCCGGACAATGGGGACGAGGGGGTCGGCGAGTACTTCGTAATGGACACCAGAACTCATCAGGTTATTCACAATACCGACACACGAGGGATCGACGCCCACGGACTGTGGATCACGCCAGACGGAGAAGAGTTGTGGATCACCAATCGCGAGACCAACAATGGTGTCATCGTTGACACCGCCACCCACGAGATCGTCGAAATGATCGAACATTTCGGTCCGGAGACAGGCGTTACTCCCGAGGAGCGCTCGGCACCCGACATCTTGGCGGCATCGCCCGACGGCAAGTATATGTTTGCTACCTCCCGCGGACCTAATCCAGTCACAGGTGATCCACGGGCGGCGACAGGTGTGACGCCTGGTGTCCTTGTAATGGACATCGACACTCGCAAACTCGTTGAGACAATTAAGCCTGATCCCGACAATCCAGCCAGTGACTTCCACGGGGTCAGTATCCGCCCTCTGTAGGAGTTTGGCAGACCTCCAACGCAGCGTAATAGTTTACATCCCCGAGTCTTGCGTCTTGCATCCTGGAATTGCCAGTCAGAGAAATACTTTTCCAATTTGTCACCAGTTCTAATTACAACGATAGCCCCGATTCATCGACACTCACCCAAGTGATACATTGTGTCCTCCTGCAACAGATAAGGACTCATATCGGAATTCAAAGAAATATTTGTTGTCATTCACATTTGCGGATTTCAATTACCCGTTCCATGGTGAATCGTACCTTCACATCAACTTGCTGTCAGGGGATGGTGGTTGTGCTTGCCCCGTGTTCAAGTCATCTCATTTTTGGTTATAAAATTCGGGACGGATACTTACCGCAATCATTGACCACTCAAGATTTACGAAAATCGTGCGGGCGATTGGCTTCGTACTAATGACCAATATGAACACAGGAGATCCGACGTACGTTGCCATGATCCTCGAGACGACTACCTATCGTACACGTTACGCCGATGACCAATCCGTCTCACGAAAAGAACATCCTCCCCTCGTCGCCAGTCAATGATGGCTAGATAGTCACCGAGCCGGAGTTTGTAATACGGAACCCCGCGAGGACATCAAAGAAGCCATCGGGTCAGTCCCCAGCCTGTTCAAGCTTTGCCATCACCCGCCCCCGTACGTCCGGTTCGGCGTCCCGAAGCCAGTCCACAGCTCGCGTTGAATACTCGATATCCGCCATTCACTTGAGGTTGCGTTCGCGCTTGAGATCCTCGTGGGAGACCGTCTCGCCGCGTTCGAGCTCGCCCGCGGTCTCCTTGAGAATACCGCGCGTTTCCTCGGACAGTTCGATGGGGCCAACGGCCACCCGGAGCGCGTGTCGGACAAATTCGGATTTGCTCGCAAACCCCCGCGCCTTCCACGTAATATCGATTTCCTCGTCCAGCACTCCGGGAATGCGCGTATTCAGCTGGCGCATCCCCGAATCGGTATCGGCATTCATGATATACACTAGTATAACGATTGTATATCGTTTAAGCTTCCGGGGATCGAGAACGCAACGAACCCGCGTTCACTCAGGGCACGTCACCGCTTGATCCAACCCGGTCGGCGAAGGGTTCCTACGCGCCGAGTATCGGCTGTACGTGAATGTCCCCGACGAGGAGTTGCCATAACCCAATGCTCGACGAACCATCGATTCGTCGCCTCGCCCGCCAACCGCTGACCATTTGGTAGCTCGTCTGTTCAATATACGTCGAATCGTCCTCAACCTATATGAAGATAGAGTGCCTAGCGTATCGCATGACCGACGACACAACCGGCTCGGCAAACGGGCTCATCGAACGTCACACGACCGGCGAGGATCGTGTCCGTATGGTCGCTCGGCAGCTAGCAGAACCCCGAACGGCGAATTGGATTGCCTCGGAAGCGGATTGGTCCCATGAGCCGACCGTCCGTGTCCTCACGCGGCTCGTCGACGAGGGGATCCTTCGGCGCGACGACACCGGGGCACACACGACCTACTATCCCGATTATCGACGGCAGGTCATCCAAGAGGCGATGCGACTTCGCGATAGTGACCACACGGTCGAAGAACTAACCGACCGTCTCACCGGGATGAAAACCCGGATCCGCGAGTGGACGGACGAATTCGAGGTCGAGTCGCCCAACGAGTTACGCGCCACGCTCGCCGACGGGGAACTTGGAAGTGATGAAGAAAAGCGGCGACGCGAAATTGCCCGCGAATGGGAGCACCTCGAGCGCCGGATCCGCATCGTTGGCTTTGCGATTCGCGAATGGGACTTTTTGGCACCGACGACAGACCGGGCGATAGCCAGCAATTGAGGAATGTCTGTCCCGCATCCGGGCGGCGATCCGAATGCCCACCTCTACGAGCAACTGAAACGCGATGTACTCGAACGAGTTCCACATATCCGGACGATCGGATACATCCCGGACGCCATCGAGGCAACCCACCTCAGGGCAACGTTCGATCCCGACCGCATCGATCCGCCAACGGGTCCGGAACCACCTGAACTCCAGATCACCTGGTATCGCGGGACGTCGCGCGACTGGTTTCGCGTGAACTACCACGATCCGAACACGAATTTTCACGCCGGCTGGCACCAGGACGAAGATCATCCTTCCCTCGGCCCCGCTCACTTCCAGTACGCGACGGACGACGAACAGGATCGGTGGGGTGTCACGTTCGCCCACGAGACACCGTCGCTTATCCTGTGGGAAATCATCGAAGAACTCCTCGAGGAGGTACTCCCGACCTACCAGTGAGCCTCCCGTTCATGCCAGTCGACCTTACAATTTGTGCCGGTACGAATGCGGACCGGAACAATTGCAATGGCAGAAGCCGACTGCCCTCGGTGGGTGAAATGGGGCCAGTCTGACCCACGGCCTCCCTTGGCGACTGGGCTGAGTCTCTATGATACCAGCGATGGAGACCACACCGGAACGGAATCTAGGCTCCATGACCCTCTCGAGACGGTCGAGCGTCGGTCGGGAATCGAGTTCGCGATGACGATTATGACGAGGGGACAACGTCGAGTACCCGGCGTACGACGTCGGCGTATCGATTCAGTATCGGGCGATGTTCGACCACAGGAACACCACGCAACGCAATATCATGGCCGACGAGGTGGTCGCGGCGCTCCGGTCGAGCACACGCACGATTACTACGTGTCTATGTCTAAATGA
>SKQO01000107.1 GCA_007118975.1 Halobacteriales archaeon
GGGGGATGGGCTGGCTCCGCAGAAAGTACGGGCTCTCGATCGACAACCTCGTCTCGGTCGATGTAGTGACCGCAGACGGGACGGTGCTCACCGCCAACCGACACGAGAACGCCGAGTTGTTCTGGGGGATCAGAGGTGGCGGTGGGAACTTCGGTGTCGTCACCAGCTTCGAATATCGGCTCCACCCGGTGGGCCCGGAGGTGATGTTCGCCGCGTCGATGTACCCCCAGGATAAAGCACGCGAACTCTTGCCCGTGTGGCGGGACATGATCGAGGAGATGCCAGAGGAAGTGACCGCACAGGCAGTCTTCTGGTCGATCCCCGCGGTGCCCGATTTTCCCGAGGAACTTCACGACGAGCCGATCGTGGTCTTCCCCGCGATGCACTGCGGGCCGGCCGAAGAGGGAAATCGCTTGCTCCAGCCACTCCGCGAGCTTGCCGAACCGCTCCTCGATTTGAGCGGGGTGATGCCGTATACACACATCCAGCGGATGTTCGACCCGATTCTCCACGAGGGTCGGTTGTACTACTGGAAGTCACTCGACCTGGACAACTTGGGCGCGGACGTGATCGACGCGATCGTCACCCACGCCGAAGCACGACCGTCTCCGGACACGTTGATGCCGATCTGGCACCACGGCGGCGCCATGAATCGCGTCGGCCCCACCGAGACGGCGTTTGGTGACCGGAGCACGACGTTCAACCTGAGCATCGACGCGACGTGGGATGATCCGGATTACACGGAGGAGAACATCGCCTGGGCGCGCGACGTCTGGGAAGACATGCACCGATTTTCTGATGGAGGGCTCTACCTCAACTTCGCCGGCCTCGGTGAGGAGGGCGAGGAACTGGTGCGTGCAGGCCACGGCGAGGAGATCCACGAGCGCCTCGCGAGGTTGAAAGCCGAGTACGACCCGGAGAACCGGTTCCGGCTGAACCAGAACATCCAACCAATCATCGAGGAGGGGACGCGATGAGCACTCGTCTTCGGCACGCGAGCGAGCGGATGGAGGCCGCCGCGCTGGAAGCGCTATACGTCGGGGCCAGCGACGAGATTCGGGAACGGCTGGGACTGCACCTCGATACGATCGACGGGACGACGGTCTCGATCGTCGAAAACGACCCGTCCCCCTTGTTCAATCGCGCAGTGGGGTTCGGGCTGAATTGACCGGCGACCGAGGACAGCATCGAACGAATCCGTGCAGCGTACCAAGAACACGGCATCGAGCGCTTTTACCTCGGGGTCCATCCCGAAGCTGGTCCCGACGGTATCGAGCAGTTGCTGGAAACGGCGGGTTTGAAGCCGGATCGGGGCTGGATGAAATTCGAGCGGGGCCCCGACCCGGCGCCGGCGGCCGAATCGGATCTCGAGGTGCGGGAGATCGGGGAGGAACACGTCCACGAGTTCGGACGCATCGCGACGAATGCGTACGGGTTGACTCCGGACGCCGCGCTGTCAGTTCGGGGACTCATCGACCGTCCCGGATTCCACCTCTACATGACCTTCGAGGGCGACACGCCCGTCGGTACCGGAGCGATGATCATCGACGGAGAGTGCGCGTGGTTCGAGTTGGCGGCGACGGATCCGGAGTTCCGCCAGCGCGGTAGTCAGCGGGCGCTGCTGGCGCGTCGGATCGAAGACGCTGTGGATGTCGGGTGTGCGCGCTTGCTGACCTGCACTGGTGAGCCCGTCCCCGGCGATCCACAGCACTCGTATCACAACATCGAATGGGCGGGATTCGAGCCGCAGTTTGTGCGCCAAAACCGGGTTCCGAAGTGAGTCGCCCCGTTCACGAGGATTCGACTTCCTAATGTCCTCCGTTAGTTCTCCTGGGGGTAGGTTCTTCATCTGGATATGTGAAGTGTTAACTTGACTCTCTCCGTATCAGGTGCTAGCGTTCTTCGATATCGACCGATCAACAATCGATGGGGTGTCGATGAATTCTCGTCAGGAGGAAGATCCAGCTATGGCGAACGCCACACCACCAGACACGGAGAAAGAAATGGAACTGATTACATCGGCAGATAGCACCGAGATTGCCTTCGAACAGACGGGGAACGGACCGCCGCTGCTTCTCGTTCACGGCGGGCTTGGGGACCACACACGGTGGGGGCCGCTTACGTCACACTTGGAGTCACACGTCACCGTGTACGCCATGGATAGACGTGGTCGGGGAGCCAGCGGCGATACGCCGGAGTACGCCGTCGAACGTGAATTTGAGGATGTCGCCGCCGTGGTCGATGCGGTCGCAGACGCCTCCGACTCTACCGTCGATGTGTACGGCGTCTCCAGCGGTGCAAACTTCGCCATCGGCGCGGCAGCGCTTACCTCGAACATTGGCAGGCTAATGCTCTACGAACCGGGCATCGACTCCGGGATGAAGGTCTTGCCTGATGGTCTGCCAGAGCAGATGGACGAGTTGCTAGATGCGGGAAAACGCGAGGAGGCTGTGGAGTTGCTTTTCTCAGAAGGGTTGCAGATGACCGACGAGGAACTCAGCGCCTATCGAGACGACCCCTCCTGGCCGTCCCGCGTTGACACCGTTCACACGCTTCCGCGCGAACTCCGTATTCCACCGGAACGGTACTTCGACCCCGAGCAAGCGGCGGCTATCTCCATTCCTACACTGTTGTTGGTTGGTGAGGAAAGTCCAGCACACCTCAAAGAGGATACGGAGCCCGTTATCGAAGCACTCTCAGATGCACGGATCGAAATGCTTCATGGACAGGCACATTCCGCTGATATCGTCGCTCCCGAACTGGTTGCCGAGAAGATTCTTGCGTTCAGAAATGAAACTTGAGCATCGGAATCGAGTGGTCAGCCCTCTTTTTACCTTCGAAGGTCATCAACACGTGGCGATGAACAACGAACCGAAGCGGTTCGTCGACGAGGTGCTCTCGTTCGTCCGTCAATTAACGTAATTGATCGACGATCGGTCTCTCTCCATTCGTTGGATAGTGAAACAAGGTCTCGAACGAATCGGGGGCGGTTGTTCGATCCCGCCCGCCAACAATGCAGGGCGGGGGCGATCAACTCGAGAATGCGGGCGTTTGCAAGATCCGCCGGAGGCCTCCGGGGCCAAATCCCTCCATTTCAATCGCCGCTTCGTCGTACACCTCGTACACCTTCCACGCCCATTCACGCACCGCGGCCTCGTCGGTGTCGACGAACATACGGAGGGTCCGAGTGCCGGGCTCGCAGACCCCGATGCCGACCCGGTCATCGAAA
>SKQO01000093.1 GCA_007118975.1 Halobacteriales archaeon
CGACCGTGAGTTCTTAGAAGCGTACCTACAGGAGATCATCAATATTCGTATCGCCGACATCGCGTGCGGGTCTGGCGCGTTTCTCGTGAGTTGTTTCAACCATCTTAGCCGTGAAGCGCGGCGGGTTCACGAGAAGATGATTTCCGCGCAAGAAGGCCAACTCGAGTTGCAGTCGTTCAGTCAGACCGAGATCGAGATTCTCGACCAGTGCTTACACGGAAACGACTTATTGGCTGAGGCTGTCGAGATATCGAAATTGTCTGTGTGGCTACGTAGCGCGCGGAAGGACACGTCACTTGGGATGTTGACCGGGAACTTTGCGTCACAGGATGCGCTCGCCGGCGAGATTCAATTCGAGGACGTGGACGAAACAGCGGGATTCGGGGAGTTCGACTTAATCATCGGGAATCCGCCGTGGGGCGGTGAAATCAGCGACGAAGCAAAAGCGTGGTTGATGGACGAATTTGGCGACAGGTTCGACGTCGAGAACATGGACACGTACGAACTCTTCATCCTTACTGCGCTGAAGTACTTAGACGACGACGGCCGGTTAGCGTACGTGCTCCCGAAAACCCTGCTCCGGTCCGAGAAAGAAGAAATCCGGCAGCATCTGCTCGATAACTACGAGTTCGAACGGTTTCACATCATGGGCGCGGACTGGTTCGGATCGGACATCCGGATGAGCACCGTCACGATGCAGGTGAAAAACACCGACCCAAGTGACGATAACACGTTCCGGAGCATGACGCTAGTCGATGAGGACCGCCGGAAAGCGATCGAAGGCGAATTGAGTCTGTCGCAGCTGGAATCGGCGTACTCGTTCGACATTCCACAGGACCGGTGCATCGAATCCGGGAAAATCGAGCCGTTCCGGTACGTCGATGACGACCGGCTCATCGGGACGATGGAGAGTAACTCGATCCCGGTTGGTGCGTTCTGCGAGTCACACCGCGGTGTCGAGCTCAACAAGGCCGGACACGTTATCAAGTGTCCGGCGTGCGGGATGTGGATCGCTCCGCCGCGGAAGAAAGAGCCGGACGAGGAAAAAAGGTGCAACTACTGTGAAGTCGGGTTCGAGTACCGTGATCGGCTCGGTGAAGAGTATCTGATTAGTGACGACCCGGCCGACGGGGACGTACCGTACATGGATGGTGATTCGTTCGACGCCCGGTACGACGAGCTGGAACTGATGGGTCTGGACCTTGGGTACAACGGCGTGAAGTACAAAGACCGAGAGGTGTATGAAAGCGATAAGCTGTTCATTCGGGAGGCTGGCGTTGGGCTGTCTGTGGCGTACGAGGGTGAGGTCGTGTACTGCCCGCGGTCGGTGTACGTATACAAGATCAGGGACGACCACGACGATATGCTCGATTGGTACGTGGACGACGAGGACGAAGAGTACGAAGGGAAGTGGACCGACCCGGAGAACGTCCCTGAGGGCGTGGACACGGCCATGTACTACAAGTTCCTGCTCGGGCTGATGAACTCCCGAGCGCTGCACTACTACGTGTTCAAGAGGTCCGGGGAGATCGACGCCGCAGAAGCGTTCGCCAATATGCGACAGACGGACATCCGGGAACTCCCGGTCCCGGTAGCGAAGTTATCGACCGAGGATGGCCGCGAGACGGCACAAGAAATCGTTGACTGCGTCGATACGATGCTCGATGACGGTGAGTTAGGGGACGAGACGGATTTGAAGATTGACCGGTTACTACTTGACCTGTACGGGCTGGTTCCGGGCGACCTCGTGTATATTAACCGTCAGATGGGACTCGGGGCGTATCACAAGAAGATACAGGAACTGTACCCCGAGGAGAAGCCGTCGCCACCGGAGCGAAAGGCCGAGGTGACGCTGAATGTCGAGGCTGTAGAAGCCGACGACTGAACACTACCCCCTACTCCATCCCAATATACGTCCTCGTATCCTCAATCCCTCGATCTCTTTGATGGCGTTTTTGAGTCTGTCCGCCTCGCTGGGTTGGCTTCGACCATGACGTACGCTCTGACAATGTCATCCCCCTGGGGCGGCCTGTCGTACATTCTCGCCACCGCCGATCTGGGGGGAGGTGATCGTCCGGACGGGATCGGGAGCTGACCGTTCCGCACCGATTGCACGTCGGGCGGTCCGCTTTCCGGCCCTGCCAGACCAATCCCGGTGGGCTTTTCATGGCACGATAGCAAGAGCGAACCCAGGTGAACTAATCGATGGTCGACGTTGGCCTCGCGAGTGACGTAGCGATCATCCTCGTCGCTGCTGCACTCGTCGGGGTGCTCGCGGTTCGGCTGGGCCAGCCGACGATCATCGGCTACATCCTCACGGGCGTCGTGATCGGCCCAGTCGGGTTCGGCTCGTCGAGCCGAGCGTCATCACCGAGGCGATGGCCGAACTCGGGCTCGCGTTTTTGTTGTTCTTGCTCGGGATCAAGATGCGCATCGACGACATCCGCCATCTCATCGCGCCCATCGTGAAGATCTCGATTCCACAGATGGCCGCCATCGGGCTCGTCGGGTTCGGGCTGGCGTTCGCGCTGCCGTTTTCCTTCGAGGAGGCGATCATCATCGGGCTGGCGGTGATGTACAGCTCGACAGCCGTCGTCATCAAGATGCTCAACGACAAGGGCGAGGCGACGGCGCTCCACGGCAAGATTGACGTCGGCGTGCTGCTGGCCCAGGACATCGTCGTCGTCATCATTCTCGCGGTGCTGGCCGCCGGCCGACCCGAAAGCGTCGGCGACGTTGCGACCACGCTGGCAATCGTGCTGGTGCTCGTCACGGTCACGACCGTCGCGGCCATCGTCGCGTCCCGGTACGTGCTCCCGCCGCTCTTTCGCTGGATCGCCGACGATACGACGCTGTTTTTCCTCGTCGCCATCTCGTGGCTCTTTCTGTTCGTCCTCGTCTCCGATCAGATCGATTTCTTCCTCGCACCGTTCGGGGTCGATGCGTACCTCTCCGTCGAGATGGGCGCGTTCCTGGCCGGGCTGGCCATCGCCCAGCTGTCCTACAGCAAGGATCTCCAGGGTCGGGTCAACCCGCTGACGGACCTGTTCGTGATGATTTTCTTCGTTTCGGTTGCCCTCGACTTCGAGGCTCGCCATCTCCTCGCGTACTGGCAGGAGGCGATCATCGTCGCCGTCGTGCTGATGATCGCCAAATTCATCGTCTTCTTTACGCTTCTCAACTGGCAGCGGTTCGACCTC
>SKQO01000142.1 GCA_007118975.1 Halobacteriales archaeon
CCAGGCGCTCGCCCAGTGCCGGGAATTCATCGAGGAGCACTATCCGGACCGAACCAAAGAAGCGGTGGCGAGCACGGCACGTGGCGTCGAGCGTGCCCGGGCAGACTCGACTGTCGCCGCCATCGGGCACCCGGACAACGCCGGTGATGACCTCCTCGTGCTCGCCGAGGACATCCAGGACCGGACCTCGAACGCGACACGGTTTTTCGTTCTCGGTGACGAATCGGAACGCTCTCGGGCCGGCGGGAAGAGTACGATCATCGTCTATCCCAACACGAACTATCCGGGGCTATTACTCGAACTCCTCGAAGCCTTCGCCGAACGAGACATCAACCTCTCGCGGATCGAATCTCGACCGAGCGGGCATCGACTCGGCGATTACCTCTTTCACATCGATTTCGAGGCCGGTCTGTACGAGGAACGCTCGACAGTTGCCGTCGGCGACGTCAAGGAGATCGCAAAGAACGGATGGGTCCGCGAACTGGGATCCTACGACGTCAGGCACGTCGTCTATTGAGTGGCCGGACAACGCTTATCCGTTTCGTGATCGAACAGGCAATCTGCCGGCGCCCGGTATCGGGACCAGCAGGGACAAGCCATGACGAGACGCAATCCATTCGAGGAACTCGAACAACTGTTCGAACGGATGAGCCAGCAGGTAGAACCGGGTGAATGGCGAGGGATCGGTGGGAGCGCTGTTCCGGTCGATCTCCTCGACAGCGGTGATGATTTCGTGATCATCGCGGACCTCCCGGGATATGCCCGCGACGATATCGACCTGACCGTCGCGGAAGAAACGCTGCGGATCGACGCAGAACGCGACACAGACGAAGAAGCGGGCGAGATCATCCGGCAGGAACGCCGACGGGGGAGTGCAAGCCGGTCCGTGCGACTTCCCGAACCGGTCGATGAAACCGAGACAACGGCCACCTACCGGGACGGCGTTCTGCGGGTCACACTCCCGAAGGTGACACCGGAGGACGACGGCCAACGCATCGACATCGAGTAAATGCTCGTCGATGGTCGGGCTTTTTATTTGGGCCAGGGTTACCCCGTGGCATGAGCTACGACCCGGCGGACATCGAGGCGGTGTGGCGGGAACGCTGGGCGTCCGAGGGCCGTTACGAGGCCGATCCGGATCAAGACGGGGTGGCGACGTTCGTGACCGTTCCGTATCCATATCCGAGTGGCGGCATGCACATCGGGCACGCCCGGACGTACACTGTGCCCGACGTCTATGCTCGATATCGTAGACAACGGGGTGAAAACGTCCTCTTTCCGATGGCGTGGCACGTCACGGGCACCCCGATCGTGGGAGCAGTCGAACGGTTGCAACAAGAAGATCCCACCCAGATCCAGAGCCTGAAAGAGGCGTTCGGCGTCCCAACTGAGGATCTCACCGCCCTCGAAACGCCAATGGGATTTGCCAGGTACTTCATCGAGGAGGCAGACAGCAGTTACAAGCGAGGCATGCAGGCGCTTGGGCTCTCGATCGACTGGCGCCGGGAGTTTACCACGAATGACGAACGGTATCGTCGCTTCATCAGCTGGCAGTACGAAACCCTTCGCGAACGCGGCCTCCTCGAACGCGGCCTCCATCCAGTCAAGTACTGTACGGCCCAGGAAAACCCGGTGACAACCCACGACCTGCTCGAGGGCGAAGACGTCGAGTTTCAAGAGTACTCGCTCATCAAGTTCACCGCCGACGAGCTAGTTGTCCCAATGGCAACCCTCCGCCCGGAGACGGTCAGGGGGGTTACGAACGCGTACATCGATCCGCAGGGGAGGTACGTCGAGGCGACCGTAGACGGCGAACAATGGTTGGTGTCGCACGAGGCAGTCGAGAAACTCGGCCTCCAGGATCGTGACGTCCAGGTCGAACGAGAGGTGAGCGGCGAGCGGTACGTGGGTCGATGGGTCACGAATCCGGTTACGGGTGAGGACGTGATCGTGTTGCCGGCCGACTTCGTCGATCCCGATAACGGCTCCGGGGTCGTGATGTCCGTTCCTGCACACAGCCCGGATGACTATCTGGCCCTCCAAGAGGCCAAACAACAGCCACATGAGCTCGCCGAATACGACATCGACCCAGGCGTGGTGGCAGGAATCGAGCCAGTACCGATCCTTTCGATCGACCAGTACGGACGGCTGCCCGCAAAGGACGCCGTCGAAGCCGCCGGGATCACAGATTCGACCGATCCCGCGCTGCACGACGTCACCCAAGAGGTTTACAATCGAGAGTTCCACCAGGGGGTCCTGTCCGACGCGTACGGCGAGTTCGGCGGGGAAATTGTCGCTGACGTTCGAGAGGATCTCCGGGCATACTACCACGAGCAAGGGGCGTTCGATCGGATGTACGACTTTCCCGAGCCGGTCATTTCTCGCGCAGGTGGCAAAGTCGTGGTCGCCAACCAGGAAACCTGGTTCCTTCGGTATGACGATCCGGACTGGAAACAGAAGGCCCACGCCGCAGTGGATCGACTCACCGCCATCCCGGAAAGTACCAAAGAACAATACACCCACACGATCGATTGGCTCGAACAGTGGCCGTGTATCCGGAATTATGGGCTCGGAACGCCGTTACCGTGGGACGAGGAGTTCATTATCGAGCCTCTCTCCGATTCGACGATCTACATGTGCTACTATACCATCGCCCACCATCTCGAGGATGTCCCACCCGAAGCGCTCACACAGGGCTTTTTCGATACGTTGTTTTTCGGCCCGGACGTCGCCGACGAACCCGTCGAGCGGGCTCGCGAACTCCGGGAGGAATGGTCGTACTGGTATCCAGTAACTGTCCGCTGTTCGGCGCCGGATCTCGTCGCCAATCACCTCACATTCTTTCTCTTTCACCACGCGGAACTGTTTCCCGAGGAGTTGTGGCCAGAAGGGATCACCGTGATGGGAATGGGGCTGCTCGAAGGCGAGAAAATGAGCTCGTCGAAGGGACACGTCGTGCTTCCTGGCGACGCGATCGACCAGTACGGTGCGGATACCGTCCGGTTTTTCCTGCTCAACAGTTCCGAGCCGTGGCAGGATTTCGACTGGCGGGCAGACGCGGTCGGCAACACGCGGGTGCAACTCGATCGATTCTGGGAACGGGCGATCGACATCATCGAGACCGAGGCTCCAATCGAGCAACCAGATCTCACCCAGCCCGATCGCTGGATTCTCGCTAAGCTCCAGGA
>SKQO01000040.1 GCA_007118975.1 Halobacteriales archaeon
ACTCGTCGATATCGCACACAATGCCGGTGCGCTCTGGCTCGTCGTGCCCGGGCAGGTACCCGGCCAGATGCCGATGGAGGCCTCCGAGTGGGAGGCCGACGTCGTCGCTGCCGCCGGCCACTCGTAGCCGCTCGGACTCTGGGTCGGGGGTTTCCTGTACGTCGAGCGTGATGTCGCCGGGGGTCTCGAACCCCGAGCAGTTGGATACCGGAGCGTCGAAACTCCGACTGCAGCCGAACCAGCGTTCGCTGCAGATGCTCGCCGATTCGGGATCGGTTCCGCGAATCCAGGCTCGCACGTCACACTGGCCGAGTCGGTTCGGGTGATCTCCGTCATCGGCCTCGATCGGATCGAGAATCAGATCCAGGAACTCCTCGGGCGATTCACGTCGAGCTTGCCCGCAGAACCCCTGATCAGTCAGTTAGACCCCGAATCTGATCTCGTGATGATCGACGTCGATTCGCCGGGTGAAACCGTCGAACGTCTCTGAGCTGACGGATTCGTTGTCAGGGCATACTATCACCAGATACGATCCGCGTCTCCGTCCACGCCGTCAATACGGTCGCTGAAATCGACGCCCTGCTCGATGCGCTCGCAACCGACTGGTAACCGGCCGTCCGCAGTGACAGCCCGTGCCAACGGTGACTTGCGTTGGAAGATTCTGTCATCCGATGGTGACGGCTGAATGAGCCGTGTAGCGAACTTGCACAATATTCACACAACCCTTATACCGCCACGATTACTACCCCGATATAGGATAATGGCGCAATCGATGGCAGAACTATTGCAGCAGGATATGGAGTGCGAGGGATTGCTCGAGTGTATCCACGGGCTGAAGCAACTCGACAAGGAGTGCTTCCGGACGATGGTCGAGAGCGACGAACCGCTTACGATCGACGAGGTGGCCGAGTGTGTCGACCGCGAGCGCTCGACCGCCTACCGCTCGATCCAGCGGCTGCTCCAAGCGGGATTCATCCAGAAAGACCAGATCAACTACGATCAAGGTGGCTATTACCACGTCTACTACCCCACCAGGCCGTCCCAGATCGCCGACGACATGCAGCGGACGCTCAACGACTGGTACGCGATGATGGGACAACTCATCCAGGAGTTCGAAGACAAGTACAAACACGTCGGCGAGAATCCGGCAACCGCTGAGAGCGGAACGTAGCTAAGACCCGGGGCGTTCCGACTCGTCACCTCCACCGGTCGCGTGCCATGGCTGTTCCCGAGCGCTGGCGTCGCTCCTTTCTGATGTTTAGTCGCTACTTGGACTACACCTTGCTCCGTCAGCACCGCCGATCAGTTGCTACAATCCTTATAATGTACCCGCAAATCTCGTGGGTTACCCCCGTTGGAGCATCCATTCCTTGACTGAGTGTGGCGCGCGAGGAAGCCTGTGGCGAACTCGGTGAAGATGTGATCAACAAGCTCGATCAGTCGAAATCGGCGATCGGATTGTGTCACCCCCTCCGGGAAACTCCGGAATTGGACGGGACCGAGGCATGTCGGCGTCAGCTGCATCACGTGCTCGGAAACAGGCCGTTCGACAGGATTGAGGACGTACGAGATAGAGCGCTTCCCGCGCTTGCATGAATGAACCCGCCTTACAACATCACCCATGTATTTCCGTGAGTAGCAGCTTCCCAGGGACGCGATCGGGCGGCCGTGCACGACTCGCGACGCCGCCGGACCCCTATGCTATGCGGCCGGCCGGTGTAGCCTTGTCGCCACCAGTGGCTCCTCGAGTGCGAACGTATGCATCGGGACGCCGACAAGACGGGAAACTTCTCGAAAACCGGCTTGCGATGCTATTTGACCTTCCCGCGTGCCTGCACGTCCCAGACGTCCACGACCTGTTCGTCGCGCACCCCGATCAGCGTGTCATGGAGGTTGAGGGTCGTGTGGGCCGTCGTGGGGATGAATTCGATCACGTCGCCCACTTCGATCTCATCGTCCGCATTACTCACGTCCACGATGCCTTGTTCCTCGTATCCCTGGAGGTAGTGCACGCCGGTGCGATGTCGGGGGCGGGCGCGCTGGTCCGCGGCCGCGACCTCGGAGGTGTCCGTCTGGTGTGAGACCAGTGCTTTCCTGCCGGCGTCCACCATCACCCGGTCGGCCGACGGCTTTGCGATCACGGTCGAGAGCACGCTGAGGGCGCAGTCCTCCTCGTCGAGGTCGTAGCTGGTGAACGACAGCTCGCTGATGTCGTTGACCAGGAATTTACCCGGATTGATCTCGGTCACGACGGGGTGTTTGGCCGTATATCGTACGGTCGCCGACTGGCCGGCCTTGACCGTCTCCACCGCGATCCCCGCGTCCTCGATGCCATCTTTCGTCCGCCGCATCTCGTCCATCGCCGCGAAACACGCCCGTTCGTACTCGTCGGGCGTCTCGACGTCCGGGTCCTGTTTGACGTGTGCCTCGAACGTCTTCAACGCCGTCAGGTCGAGGTGATCGGCCTCGTGGATCTGCGCTGCCACCTCGACGGCCGGCTGTCCGGGGTCGACGCCGAACCGCCCGCCGCCGGTATCGATCTCGAGCACGATGCCCAGTCGCTGGTCGCGGTTTGCCGCCGCTCGCTCGAATCGCTCAACGTGCTCCGGGCCCGAGACGTTCGTCTCGAAGTGATCGACCTTCTCTGCGACCCGCAGCAGGTGGTCGAGTTTCGTCTCGGTGACGACCATCGAGTAATCGTAGATGTCGTCGATTCCGCTGGCCGCCATCACCTCGGTCTCTCCGAGCGTCTGGCAGATGATCCCGTCGCCGGTCTCTTCCAGAACGTAGTGGGCGAGATCGGGAATCTTCGTCGTCTTCATGTGTGTTCGAAGCGACACGTCGTGTTCGCTGGCCAGTGCCGTATACTCGGCGAGGTTCCGATCGAGCACGTCGAGATCGAGGATGAGCGCCGGCGTCTCGAGGTCGGCGACGGATTCGTAGAGGTCCGGTCGCGCGTCCAGGGATGTCTGTAGCGACATACACCAACGACCCCGCAGCAACATAAATGAGTTCCCCCATCTTCACGAACGATACGATCTACGCGTTCGGTCTCCACACGCCACGGACGGAATCGCATTTCGCTGGATGGCTGGCGGGGTCACCTCTCGCATGCTGGTGGACGACGTGTCGTCGCCCAATTGGGCGCCCTCACGGCTCGTCCCAGTCCGGATACGCGTCGGCCGGAACGTCGTCGAGGGGGAATTTGGGTCGCGGAATGTGTTCGTAGTCGAACGTCCCCGGATCGAACGCGTTGAGCCCGGGCGTCTCCAGCGTGATGGTCTCGCTGGCCATCGGTTCGTAGTCCGCGCGGTAGTGGTTCGTGCTCTTGACGACGATGACGTCCAGCCGTTCCGGTGGAACGCCCATGTGTCGCCAGATTTCCGCGTCGAGCGGCTGCAGGCGGTTCTCGGTAACGATCACGGTCACTCCATCGTCGACCCCGCACTCGAACCGGATTGCGCGACCGAGATCGTTGCGCGTCCCCGTTCGCATGGGACCCGTATTCCGGAATTTCCCGTCCGTGATCGCCTTCACGTACCCCTCGAGGGCGGCGATCGGCTCGCCGTGGCGGTCGTCCGTCTTCCCGCCCAGGGTGACGGTCACCCGCTCGCCGACACCCGCGTCGACGCACTGCTCGACCACGTCCGGGTCGCGGACGAGCGCGAAGCCGGCGTTCTCGACCGATTGCTCGAGCAGCTCCCGGAGAATGACGGTGCCGTCGGCGGCCGCGCCGCCACCCGGGTTGTCGCCGGTGTCGGCCAGGACGATCGGTCCGCCATCCGTTTCCGCGGCGAGGACCTTCGCCCTCGCGACCCCCTCGCTCGCGTCGGGATAGTCGGCGACGAAATCCTCCCGACGCTCCCAGATGGTGGCCGCGAGGTCCCGCGAGGCCGCTTTCGCTGCCGCCGGATCGTCGTCGGCCACCACCGGTATCGACATTCCCATCTCCGGGACGTCCGCCTTGAAGTAGCTGAAGAAGACGTTCACCTTGAGAACCGACTCGCACTCTTCCAGCTCCCGGGCGCGGGCCATGATCTCGGCCATCGGTCCCTCGCGCGTGTTCTGGGTCGGGCCGGCCGGGAGCAACGGCGGCCGCTCGGCATGCATCACGGGATCGGCGTCGCCGGTCGCGAACTGTTCGAGCAGGCCCATCGCAGTGTGTGCGCTCTCGGCCATGTCGACGTGTGGATACGTCTCGTAGGCGACGAGCGCGTCAGCGTGTTCGAGCATCGCGTCGGTGACGTTTCCGTGGGGATCAAAGGTCGCGACGATCGGGACGTCGCCGACGATCCCCCTGACATCGGCCAGCAGCGGTCCCTCGCCGTCACCCTTCCCTTCCGGGACCATTGCGCCGTGCAGTGCGAGGAAGACGCCGTCGATATCGTCGGCGTGTTCGCGGGCACCATCGAGAATTGCCCCCGTGTAGTGCCCATAGGCCTCGGCGGTGACGACCCCGCCCGGATTGGCACTCGCGGCGACCGTGGGTAGCAACTCGACGTCACCGCCCCGCTTCGACGGGGATCGGCCCGTTCCGCTCGTGGCACTCCCGTCAGCCACGTCGATCGCACCCCCGATCGCCGTGTTCGTCCCCCGTAGCTCGTCGACGATCTCGTCGCCGAAATACTCTCTCCGTTCGCGAAAATGCTCGCGCGTCGTCGGCTCCGTGGAGAACGTGTTCGACTCGTGCGTGAACTCCCCGATGAGAACGGTGTCGACCATGGGTTGTCCTCCGGTGGGGAGGCAATAAATCCCCTCTCGAAAGCTCGGTCGCGCGAATACACCAATTAGAATTGACCGCGATGGCGAGAACATCGTTGCCGACGTGTTGACGGTCTGGGACCGTGTTGGAGCTTGAATCCCCAATTACCGAGAAGCAGGCGAATCGGTCGGGATGGAACACGCTGGTTTCCTCCGTCTCGCCGCAGAACTCGAACTCCTGGGGTGATGGCCGCCATCGTCCTCGATACAAATGCCGCGATCGAGTCCGGCTGCTTGTCGTGGTCATCGAATCAACTTCGGACGGTCTCCAAACCCTGGAAGCTGTGCTACATTTCAGGGAGGCGAAGATCCCATCATCTGCGGGCCCGGACGACAAGTGTCCCAGCGACGTGATCGCCGATTCGCTGGCGGTCCTGGCTCATCAGCATCACCACGAGACCGACGGCGTAATTCAGAATCCCATCGATCACCCGTAGTAGATTTCGGGCGAGCGATTGCCGGAACGTGATCGGGCTTCCATCGCGGCTAACCACGATGACACCGAACAGCCACTTTCCAACGGTTTGGCCGGACCAGCCTTCAAGAACGATGAAATAGCCAAATAGCCCAAGCAGCGCACCGAGGTACACGGCCCCCCGAGACCCGAGCCACAGCCCCATCCCCACGCCGATCCCGATGCCAAGGCCGAACGAAATAACGTAATCGACGATGAATGCCCCGACACGTGGAAGGATCACATCGTTCTGGCTGCCGACGAACCCATGCGAGTGCTTGCTCACACACGGGAGTGACACCCCGTTCAAAAGGGGATTGTGAAAAGTCCAATCCTGGTTTTAGTGTTCTCGAGCCACGCGCTGATGATCAGAAGAAACGAGCCAGTAGCTTCTGCATTTCTCGCTTGTGACTCTTCAGCCCTGCTTCAGTCCGCCATTATCGTGGCCATCGCCACCGCTGATGAACACAGCAAATACGAACCGGACGAAATCGTTCAGCTGTACCCGGATCTCTCCCTTGGTGATGTACATCGGGCGCTCGCGTATTATCTCGATCACATCGATGAATTCCGATCTCCGAAATCGGCACCGGCAGAGGCCCTTGTACGAGCGTCTGGATACCCATCGCAGAGAACCTTCGAAGACGGGGATAGACTGTGGATACGGCGCGAGACGAACATGCTCGGAGAACCTGACGAAACAGAGGTGGAATTGGCGCTAGAACTCGATTGGATCATGGGATGTTCGATGACCATGTTCTATCGCTCGTGGAACGCAACGACATGCCCCACACTGGTTCTATCTTCGGTCACCAGGCTGGCCGCGACATCGGCGGCGTCGTGAAGGCGGTGGACGCCCATCTTGCTGAGCGCGACCTCGATGATCGAAAGATCCGCAACGTGTAACCCTCCCCCCTCCGACTGGAAATAATCGACATGATGCACACCCATGCCAGCCCGCGAATTGTCGTATGACGGCCGATACGACTCGTTACCGTGTAGGTGATTCGGGATTACTGGCCCCACTGTGCTAATAGCGCACTGAATGGCGGAAACACAGCTGGTACGTTGACACGTAGTGTTGTACGAGCGCTTCCGGGAATGGCCACCCGATCGATTACGCGTGAAACGTATCGGCATCGAGCGTCGGCAGTGTACGTTCGGTTTCCCAGGCACCCCGCGTGAACTCCCGGAACGACACCGGTTCGCTGCCGGCCTCGAGCGAGGCCGCCGAGAGGGGAACCACTGCGCTCCAGGCGGCGGCCTCGTAGACGTTCATATCCAACGGTCGCCCCTCGTTGAGCGCCTCGAACAGGCGGTATAACATCAACCAGTCGCCACCCCCGTGGCCACCGTACTCCTCGGCTAGATCGCCCAGTTCCTCCCACAGCGGATGTCTGTACCGATCGCGGTAGGCCTCGTACGTCGCATCATCGAGTTCCCCGAGGCCCTCGGCGTCGACCGACAGACGACTCGGGAACCCGGCATGGAATGCCGTCTCGCCCTGTACGTGGTTGTGTCTCGTGTAAGCTCGGTTCGTCTTGACGTCGTAATGCAACGTGATCTGTCGACCCTGTTCGGTGGTGATCGTGGTCGTGGTCGAATCGCCGTTTGCCCAGTCGGTTTCGCCGGCAAACTCGTGGTCCGGCGGGAGGTCCGTCGCCGCGCGTGTCATCCGCGTCTCCGGGCTGTCGGTACTCGTTAACGACACGAATCGATCCCCGCGAAGAATATCCATGTAGTGGGCGATCGGTCCCAGCCCGTGGGTCGGATAGAGATCCCCTCGATCCTCGTAGTGAGCCCGAGCGCGCCAGTTATCCCAATAATTCTCGAAGAGCGAGAGGTTGACGAGATCGTGGACGTACGCGCCTTTGGCGTAGTTGACCTCGCCGAACACGCCCTCCTCGATCATGTTGAGGAGCCACAACTCCTCGTCGAAATAATTGACATTCTCGAGCATGATGCAGTGTTTGCGCTCGCGTTCGGCCGTGACAACGAGTTCCTCGCATTCCTCGATGGTCCGTGCCGCGGGGATTTCGGTCGCCACGTGGTGGCCGTGTTCCATCGCGGCGATCGACATCGGCCCGTGGGCCTGGTAGTGCGTGAAGACGAACACGAGATCCAAATCGTCGCGTTCGAGCAGGTCAAGCCAGGCGTTTTCGTCCCCCGTGTACATCGCCGGATCGTGGCCCTGGTTGGCAAGCCAGCCGTGCGTGTCGATCGTCGCTTCCTCCCGAATGTCGCAGATCGCACGAATAGAGGCCCGATCCGGGGTGAACGATTCGATCAACTCCGTCAGATGTCGTCCCCGGTTACCCAACCCGATAATGCCGACGGTGACGGGTTCGATCGGCTCGACGTTAAACGAAAAGAATTCGTCCGGGTTGGCCCGATCGGGGTCGTCCCCTCGATCCAGCTGCACGCACCCGCCGATGACTCCGGAGACGCCGACCCCGGTCGTGGCGATGTATTCCCGACGCTGCATGCGTTAACGACCCGACAGATGGCAGTCACATAGATGTTGGGGCGGTAGAACGGTTCAGCCATGCTGATTACTCCGTCGACTGGGTGTGCGGTGTTCGCCCTCGTCGAGGCGAGCGTCCGACCCCACCGTACCTCCGGCGACGTTTCGCCACACATCCTTCGGCTCTCGGTCGCCTAGTGGATTATCCGAACGGTCGGGACGCCTCGAGGATCTCCAGCTCCGACGATGGCACCCGAACGCACGGCGACCGATCAAATTTACCGCGAGTTCCTGGCTCGGTACATCACTGGTAAGAGTGGCAAATAGCCATCAACACTAAATCCCTATGACATTTATAGGATCACCGTCGTCCGACACCCGGCGATTCTTCGGATAAGATAGCCGTGGCAGTTTCACTTATTTCGTGTTCTGGGACTCGGGGCTCGGGTTATAGTGGCCCGGGTCACGAACGTTTTACCCGGGAACGGGAGTGAACTCGAGCATGCCACCGAATTCGACCGGCCCAAACGTGCTACTGATCACGACCGATCAGCAACACTGGAACACACTCGGCGTGGTAAACGACGAGATCGAGACACCCAATCTCGATCGACTCTGCGAGGAGGGGACCTTGTTCGACCGGACGTACTGCCCGAACCCGACGTGTACGCCGACTCGGGCGTCGATCATCACGGGTAAACCCCCGAGTCAACACGGTGCCTGGGCACTCGGGACGAAGTTATTAGAGAACGAACACACCGTCGGCGAGGAGTTCCAGGCCGCCGGATACGAGACGGCGTTGTTCGGCAAAGGCCACCTGCAACCCACGGGCGACAGCGAGGACTACGAGTCGATCGAATCGATGGGCCCCTTGCAGAACCTCGAGTTTTGGCGGGACTTTCACGGGCCGTTTTACGGCTTCGAACACGTCGAGCTCAATCGAAACCATGCCGACGAGCAACTCGTCGGCCAACACTACGCCATTTGGATGGAAGAGCAGGGTCTTGATAACTGGCGGGAGTACTTTCGCAAACCGACAGGAACGAAAGATCCACAGTACGGGAGCTGGGACCTCCCAGAGGAGTACCATTACAACACGTGGATCGCTGAGCGGACCAACGCTCGACTTACGGAATATGCCGAACGAAACGATCCGTTCTTCGCCTGGGCGAGTTTTCCGGACCCCCATCCGCCTTATCTCGTCCCGGAACCCTGGGCGTCGATGTACGATCCAGATGAGGTTACCGTTCCGACGGTCGAATCCGGAGAGCACGAAGACAACCCACCGCACTTCCAACTAACCCAGAGAGACGATCCGGATTTCTCCGAGTGGCGAGAGACCGGGAAGTTCATTCCCGGATTCGGGTCTCACCGGCGGGAGGAAGACGAACTCGCCCGAGACATCGCGCTATACTACGGGATGACGAGCTTCACTGACGCATACGTCGGTCGGATCCTCGATCGATTGGACGAGTTGGGGCTCACAGAGGATACCATCGTCGTCTTTACCACCGATCACGGCCACTTCTTCGGTCAGCACGGCCTCACCGGAAAGGGTCCGTTCCATTACGAGGATCTGATCCGGCTCCCGTTTATCGCCCGATATCCGGGAGAAGTCCCGGCCGGGCGCCGCTGCGCTGCGCTACAGAATCTGACCGACCTTGCACCGACCTTCCTCAGTTTCGCGGATGTCGACATCCCCCGAGCGATGACCGGCGTCGACCAGAGCGAAGTGTGGCGTGGGGAGGCCGAGGGTGTCCGCGATTGCACCGTCGTCGAGAACCGGGCAGAACCGAACGCACTTCATCTCAAGACGCTGGTCACGGATCGGTACAAGCTTACCGTTTACCGGGACCGAGAGTACGGTGAACTCTTCGACCTAGAGGAGGACCCGGCGGAACGGCACAACCGTTGGGCGGATCCAGCGTACGAGTCGGTAAAACGGGACCTTCATCGCGAGTTGCTGTTCGCAGAGATGGAGAAAGAACCCCTCCCGATGCCCAGGATATCGGGGGCCTAACTCCCGGACTGCCCATTCAGGAATGCTACCTCTCTCCGGCAATATGGCGGGTGTTTGTAGCCGTACGCACCCGAAATAGATCTCTTATAGCCCCACACGCTGGTGAATCGAGTTGCCGTGGAGCGGTACTGACCGGGGGTCAGATCCCTGTCGGCGCATATTTCTGATATTGTTGTCACAGACCTTTTATTCAGGAAATTCATTGGATTCAGATGACAACACTCCAATTATATCGCGTGATTTACCCGCAAATCCCGAGGAGCACGCACAACCGTGTTGAAGCACGATCACCGCTGAACTGGCGGACCAAACAGTTATGGACGCCCGAGAAGTAATCAAAGTAGAATGAGCCAGGGGGCCCAACCGACGATCGTCCTGACACAGAACGACGATGGGTGGTGGACGGCCAGGGACGAAACCCGTGGCTTGACAACGCAAGCTGAGACACGGGACGAGGCACTTGGGAACCTCGACGCGGTGATCGATGCCGTAGAGAAGGATGAAGGTCACCCACCGACTGACGATGAGCTCCGTGAAGCGGGTATCGACCCCGAGGTCAATCGGCGTTCTGGGAGCGGGGAACTACCGGAGATTCTTGAATAACCCGCTGACATGGTGACGCGGGATTTCAGTGGCTTCGAAATTGCCAAAGTACTAGTAAATAAGGGGATTTCAGCTGGGTTCGGACTCGCGGCGACCATGCAATCCTAAAATGGGAACATCCTGAAGGTCCAGACGTGGAATCGCGAACGGTGAGCGTCCCCCTCCACGATCGTCTTCGAATCGGCACGCTACGAGGTATCGCTGAAGATGCCGGTGCGAATGATTTTCACGAGTTTTGTGCGTGGATCGATCGGAATCGCTGACAATGGAATTGTTGGGGACCATCGCTGACGAGAAGCCAGCGAGCATTCGTGAGACCGCCCGGCTCGTCGAGCGTGACGTCAAGAACGTCCACGATGAGCTGACAAGACTCGAACGCCTCGGGGTCATTCGTTTCGAACATGAGGGTCGGTCCAAGCGACCAGTCTTTCCGTACGAGGAAGTGGTTATCTCCGTTCCATTTGGCCGGGACGATACAGCTGATGCTGCCGCAATCTCTTAGACACGATTCTATCTCGTAGATGATAGACACTGGTGAGTAGATGTGAACTGCGGAAACGACCGTGTGCTGCTAATAGCAGCCTCAATGACATACCCCTAAATCCTTCGCTCTGATCCCCGTTTGACCAGAGCAAGCCCAACGAACAGTCGATTTGTAACCAGTGAGGGCGAGTCGATGAGATAATTCAGGGACCGCACTTGCTCGCGATACGACGGTGGATACCCGGAACGTCAGCAAATTGCGTCTAATCCCCTGGTCGCGCCTGCCCGTCCTGAACCACCTCCTGCGGACCGCGATGGTGGTGACGGATTCGAGGATACTCTTCGCTGCCCCCGAGCAGTGTACTCCGAGAAACCGTCGTTCCCTTCTGGGATGATGCTGCTCCGTTTACCTGCTTAGCGCTGAAACCTCGGCGTCCTTGTTACCGTTCGATTCCGGCAGCGGACGAGGATCGAGCGGGAGCTGGACGCTCCTCGCTACGACGCAACTGGAAACGACGATACCCACCGCCAGCGTGTGCACCGGGAAACTCGCGAGCAGCAACACCCCGATCGTGATCCCGACAAACATGACGAAGCCGGTGGTCGTCCAGTGGTCGGGCCTCGAGCCGCCAACAGGATCTTTGCCGACGGGCCGGTGCAGTGGTCTATCCATCTCTTATCCCGCCGTACGCCCCGCTCTCGCATCAGCGTGACTCCCAGGCTGGTGGGGGTGTTTTTATCTGCGCCGTATGTCGGACACACAACCCGCGGTCTCACTTGTCGACATCCACCGTCGAGAACACCGCCCGAATCGTCCCATTCGGCAAAGCCTGTTTGTGAGGGGCACAGATGTCGGCTGCAATCACGGGAAACGAGCATCGCTGATCCAGATTGACATCCTCCTCCGCGTTCACGCGGAGGAATCCCGAGGTTGGGATATTAGGGTTTGCAGTCTACCACCGCTGTC
>SKQO01000124.1 GCA_007118975.1 Halobacteriales archaeon
AGCCTGGGTCCCGATGTCGTATCGTACATCAACACCGTCGACGGCCACTTCTTCCATCGCCTCCTGCGCGGCCTCTCGTGCCTCTTTGATCGAATCACCGATCCCCACGATGGCGAACGCGCGTGATGTCGTCGTGTAGATGCCATCCTCGCGTTCGTCGACGCTCGCGTAAAAGAGAATGGCGTTGTCGAAGGAGACTTCGGCGATATCGAGTTTCGTCCCATCCTCCGGCTCCTCCGGGTAGCCGCTTGGGACCGCATACAGACAGACGGTTGCATACGGGGCAAAGGAGAGCTGTGTCCACTGGGTTCCTTCCTTGGCGGACAGCATCAGTTGGACGATGGAGGTGTTCATGATCGGGAGGGTGTTCATCGCCTCCGGGTCGCCGAAGCGAGCGTTGTACTCGATCACTTTGACACCGTCGGCGGTGAGCATAAACTGGCCGTAGAGGACACCACGGTAATCCCCGAGCGCTTCCACGGTGGACTGGAGGATGTCGACGGCTTCGTGGTAGTCGTCCTCCGTCATGAACGGGAGAGCAAGCTCCGGCGCACTGTAACTTCCCATCCCGCCCGTGTTCGGCCCGCGGTCGCCTTCTCGCGCTCGCTTGTGGTCCTGCACGGCAGGCGTGACCCGGAGGTGTTTGCCGTTGACGAACGCCTGGATGGTGAACTCCTCGCCGACGAGCCGTTCCTCGAGGACGAATTCCTCGTACTCGGACGACCGAATGTACTCTTTTGCCTCCTCCCGGCTGATCTGCTCGCCGATGACTTTCACGCCCTTCCCGCCAGTCAGCCCAGTGGGTTTGACCGCAAGATCGTGATCGACCTCGTCGATATGCTCACAGGCGGCCTCCGGATCGTCGAAGACGGCAAACGACGGGCAGCCGGGGATATCGTGCTCCGTCATGAATTCGCGCTGAAATGCCTTGTCCGTCTCGATGCGAGCAAGTTCCGCCCGCGGGCCGAACGTGAATACACCCGCTTCCTCGAGAGCGTCGGTAACTCCCGCCTCGAGTGGCGCCTCCGGCCCGATAATCGCCATCGTCGCATCGATTTCCTCTGCATACGTGAGGACCTCGTCCGGGTCGTTCGGATCGAGCTCCTCGAACCCGTCCGCGAGTTCGACGATTCCCGGATTTCGGTTGTCAGCGCACGCGTACAGCTCAACGCGCGGGTCTACCGCCGCCGCGCCGTCTTCCACGGCCCTGGCGATTGCGTGCTCGCGGCCGCCGCCGCCGACGAGCAACACCGTTTCTGTCATGTAGAAACGCGGGGACGCGGGGATCAAAATGATACCCCTTCCGGGGAGTCGGTGGTTTATCTGTCCGGAGTTCCCCAGTTTCGCCATGAGCGCGCCCGATCGGCGCAACCGTCTCGACGAGGCCGCCAGTCCGTATCTCCAGCAGCATGCGGATAATCCGGTGCACTGGCAACCCTGGGACGAGCACGCGCTGACTGCCGCCGCGGAACGGGACGCCCCGATCTTCCTCTCGGTGGGGTATGCTGCCTGCCACTGGTGTCACGTCATGGAAGAGGAAAGCTTCGAGGACCCCGAGACCGCGGCGGTGTTGAACGACTCGTTTGTGCCGATCAAGGTCGACCGCGAGGAGCGACCCGACGTCGATCGCATCTACCAGACGATCTGTCAACTCGTGACGGGCCAGGGCGGGTGGCCACTTTCCGCGTGGCTCACGCCGGAGCGGAAACCATTCTACGTCGGCACGTACTTCCCACCCGAGGCCGCGCACGGCCGACCCAGCTTTCGTGACGTGCTCGAACGGATCCGTCAAAGCTGGGCGGAGGATCGCACCGCAATCGAGGAACGAGCGGACGAGTGGACAGCGGCGATCACTGATCAGCTGGAGCCGCGAAACGGCGGGCAGGCCGAGGAACCTGAGACGGCCGGACAGCTCGGCGCCATCGCCGCGTCACTCGCCCGGAGTGCCGATCGTCAGCACGGTGGGTTCGGGACCGAGGGTCCGAAATTCCCCCAGCCACAGCGAATCGAGGCGCTCCTGTGGGCAGCTGCGGACGGCGACAACGCCGCCCTCGAGATCGCCTGCGAGGCGCTGGATGCCATGGGGAATCGCGGCATGTACGACCACGTCGGCGGGGGATTCCACCGGTACGCCACTGATCGCGAGTGGCGAATTCCCCACTTCGAGAAGATGCTCTACGACAACGCCACGCTGCCGCCGGTGTATCTCGGAGCGTACCAGTTGACGGGACGAACACGATATCGCACTGTCGTCGAGGAGACGTTCGAGTTCGTCGACCGGGAGCTTGGTCACCCGGATGGCGGCTTTTACAGCACGCTTGACGCCCAAAGCGAGGGACAAGAAGGGACCTATTACGTCTGGACACCCAGGCAAATCGAGGCAGTGCTCGACGCCGATCGAGCGGAGATCTGGTGTGAGCGCTACGGGGTAACGGCGTCGGGGAACTTCGAACACGGATCGACTGTCCTCGCCCGCGAACGGCCCGTCGCCGAGCTCGCGGAGGCGTTCGACCGCACGGAATCGGCGATCGAGGACGAGCTCGCGTCCGCCCGAAAAGCGCTGTTCGACGCCCGCGAGGAACGACCCCGGCCTGCGCGGGACGAAAAAGTCCTTGCCGGTTGGAATGGCCTCATGATCTCGGCGCTTGCCGAAGGTGGACTGGTCCTGGACGAGCAATACGCGGAACGTGGGTGTGAGGCTGCTACGTTCGTCCTCGATCATCTCTGGGACGAGGACGACGGGCGGCTGTTCCGACGAGTGCGGGACGGTGACGTCGGGATCCCCGGATATCTCGACGATTACGCGTATCTCGGGGACGGACTCTTGAAGCTACACAGCGCAACGGGCGAGCTGTCGTGGTTGCGAGCGGCGATCGAGTTGCGCGAGGCGATCGAGGAGCAGTTCTGGGACGCCGAAGACGGGGTGCTCTACTACACCCCGTCGGACGGCGAGGAGATGGTATCTCGACCCACCGATCCGATCGACCAGTCACTCCCTTCGAGCACGGGGGTCGCCGCGATGCTATGCCGACGGCTCGATCCGTTTCTTCCCGAGCAGGATACCGCGGCGCTGAGCCGGGGGATGCTGGCACCACATCGGCCAGAACAAAGGGCGAACCCGACCCAGCACCTCACCCTGGCGCTCGCGAGCGAGTTGGTGGCGCGGGGGATGATCGAGTGGACCGTCGTCGCCGACGAGCTCCCTGAAGCGTGGCGTGCCGAAATCGCGAAGCATTACGTGCCGCGCCGGCTCGTGTCCCGCCGACCCCCGGACGTCAAAGACGTGCAACTGCGCGGCTGCGGGATCCCCCCGATCTGGGCCGATCGGACGCAACGGGACGGAGAACCGACGGCGTATCTCTGTCGTGCATTCACCTGTTCGCCCCCGCTGACCGACCCCGCTGACGCGGGCGAATGGCTCGAGCGACTCCAGACCGACGACGGCGACCTCGATCTCCCCGGTTGAGCACCACGTTCCGACCGCGTCCTGCGGTGTGGACGGTCGCCCGCTTACGGGTCCTCGAACGTCCCAGCACTCAGGTATCGCTCGCCGCTATCGGGAAAGATCGTGACGACCAGCGGACACTCGGCCAGTTGCGCCCCACCGTCCGGAAAGGCCGGATCGGACGTCCTCAGACTTCCCTCGCAATCGAGATCAGGGACGGCGATCCGTTCTGCGACCCGCCGCGCGGCAATCATCGCAGCACCGCTCGATTGTCCCACGAGGATGCCCGACTGGCGAGCCAGCGCGCGGCAGGTCGCTTCGGCGTCCTCCAACCCGACGGTTTCCACATCGGCGATGAGATCAGTGTCGAGAATGTCGCTGACGAACCCCGGTCCCATCCCCTGGAACGCGTCCTGACCGGCCTCACCGGTCGAGAGCACTGGGTTCCGCTCGGGCTCGACCGCGACGATCGTTAGATCGGGCCATTCCTCCCGCAACCGCGACCCGACCCCGGTGATTGTCCCGCCCGTGCCAACGCAGACGACGAGGGCATCGATATCGAGTCCGCGAGTGTCCGCGAGGATCTCCTCGGCCGTCGTTCGGTAGTGTGCCTCGACGTTCGCCGGATTGCTGAACTGATCGATGCTCACCGCATCTCGTTCGGCGGCGATCTCGTTCGCCCGTTCCCGGGCCGCCTGCATCTCTCCATCGACGAGCACGACCTCGGCGCCGTAGGCTCGGAGTAGCTGTCTCCGTTCCTTGGATTTCGAGGCCGGCATCACGATTACGAGCTCGTAACCACGGGCGGCACAGACGAGTGCCAGACCGATGCCGGTATTGCCGCTGGTCGCCTCCACGACGGTGCCACCGGGGTCGAGCGCCCCTTCGCGCTCGGCGGTGCGTATCATGTTGAACGCGGGCCGATCCTTGGCCGAACCGCCCGGATTGAACGACTCTAGCTTGGCGGCGATGATCGCGCCGTCGGGGGATGGGACCCGGACCAACGGCGAGCCGATCGTCTCCAGGATGCTCGCCTTCATTGACCGCGAGGTTCACGGCGACCGAGTAAAGCGCTGGTGGAACCGGCCACCTGTCGCGCCATTTTTGACGTGTCCCGGTCTAGCTGATCCCGATGACAAACACGCTGGAGACGATGACGCCCGATCTGGAGTGGGAGGGACCCGACGATCAGAAGGCCGTATCCGTGCTCCGCGAGCGGGCCGACGACGTTTCGATCATCGTCTGGGGTGGCGACTGGTGCGGCGATTGTGAGGCCGTGCTACCGTCGTTTGCCGCAGGGCTCGAGGCGGCGGGGATCGATCCGGCGGGCGTAACCCAGTACGCGGTCGAGAAGCTCGCCGATGGCTCCAAGACAGGACCGAAGGTCGAAGCCTACGACATCACGTTGATTCCGACGATCGTCGTCGAACGTAACGGGGTGGAACTGGTCCGGTACGAGGAAGCTGCACCGGTCGATCCGTTAACGTTCATCGCCCGCGGAATCACAGAAGAGCTGCCCGACACGAGCCGGCAGTAATCGACGATTCGCGAGATCTACTGTTCGCTACCGCGCCGTCGAACCGGCCGGATCCCCGGAACGGTGTGCAGCAGTCGCCCTGCCCAGCCAAGCCTGATGAGCCCGAATTGGACGAGGATACCGAACGCCAAGAGCCCGAGAAACAGCGGCGCCGTGACGTCGAACAGGATCGGTCCGGGATGGGCCTGCTCGGCCGCGGCGACGACGTCGGCATACGTAACGGTCAACGACGCCAGGGCCGCCCCGACGAAGGCCGTCAGGATGACCAGGACGGTCTTGGTAAGCACCATGGCGAGGACGGCGAGGCCGATCCCGATCCCGATCGCGACTGGAATTTCCAGGATTGCGGGACCATCGACGAGCATCCCCGCCAGGGCGGACCACCCGACGTACGTTCCGATCACGAACGCGATGGCCGCCACGGCGAGGTTGAGGACCGCGTATGTCAGGATGGCGCCGACGATCGCACCGACCAAGGCAACCCCCGCAGTCGCGAGTATCGGTTCCACGCCAAGCGTCGGTGCCAGTGACGGTCCAACCAGGTAACCGCCAGTGCCCCCCACGAGCACGCCGAGGCCACCGACAGCGTAACTTGATAACGTCGCACCGACGAGCAGGAATACGAGCCCGGTCAGCACGAGTACCGCGGTTGTCGGCTCAATCATGAGAAGTACTGACAGTCAAGCGGCGAAAAGTCTTCCGCTCTTTTTAATGTCCATCACGGACTGTCACGAATTAATTCCAGTGGTAATCCGACATCGCCACACAGTGGACGATGACTGAAGCACGACCGACCGTGAACGCCCGCCTCCGTCGAATGCTTCGCTTTGCCACCCACCAGCCGTACCATCGTCTGGTGGATCTCAACTACCGGCTGGGGGCAGTGGCGCTGCCGAAACGAGTCGGATCGACGACGTTTCGTAGTTACGATCTCCTCCATCTCCACGGACGCGATTGGCTTCGTGAAGCATTACTCGACGACGTCGACGCTGGGGACGTGGTGATCGACGCCGGGGCTCACACAGGTGTTTATTCGCTCGCCATTGCTTCGATCGAGCCAGATGCATGTGTCCATGCGGTCGAGCCCGAACCGGTCGCCGCAAATCGTCTCCGCCGAAACGTCTCGCTCAACGCGTACGAACCTCGAATCGCGGTCCACGAACTCGCACTCGGCGCCGGAGAAGGGCAAGTTCCGTTTTTCCGGTCGGTGTATCCGGAGATGGGATCGCTGCTCCCTGATCGGGCAGCGTTCGCGGAGGCATTTGTCAGGGGAACGGTCAAGGTGACGGTTACGACGCTCGACGAAGGTGTCGCGAGCGGCCGGTTCCCGCCGCCAGACCACGTGAAAATCGACGTCGAAGGGGCGGAGGCCGACGTACTGGCCGGGGCCGCGACCACCATCTCCGAGCACCGACCGCACCTGTACATCGACATCCATGACCGTCCGGACCACCCCGGTCATGCTGCCGCAATCCGGCGGCAACTGTGTTCGTGTGGCTATCACCTCAGAGAACGGGGTGACGCGATCATCGCGCACCCAGGTGACTGAATCTCGGGCCGCGTGCCCGGCGGTCGTTCGAAGGCAGTACGCTTTATTCACCCTCCAGTTTTGTTGCGAGTGTGCAGATCGCGCCAGGGGCCTTCGAGACCGCCATCAGAAACCGGTCGTTTCGACTTGCGGTGTTTGACGTCGAAATGCGCCAATGGACTGACCAGTGGACCCTGGACGCGCCGATCGCGCTCGAAACGGCCATCAGCACGTTTGCGGACCTCGACGTCTGTCATCGCCCCGATGGCGGCCTATGGCTACCGCTCCACGAGGAGGAAAGCGCCGAGCTGTCTGGCGAGGTGCTGATCGTCGACGACGCCGCGAATCCAACCACGGTGTCGTTTTATGACTTCTCCCGACGGGAGCCAGTGCAACTTCCGATCGACGAGTGTCGAACCCTGTACCCGGCCTGGCGGGTGCGATTTTGGACCGGGGACGAGGAGCCCCCGTCGCCTCCTGGATTCGTCACGGCTCACCCGTCATCCGAAACCCCGTTTCCAGCATCCGGGGCGATCAGCGGCGGAGACGGGGACGCAGATGCATGGCTGGACCGCGTCCGATCCGCGCTCGTGGCCGGGCGGGAACGGGAGCGCGAGGATTACCGAACCACGAGTGACCGGGAATCGACCCCGGATGACGCGCTCACCGGACTCGTCCCCGCTGGTCTAGCGGTCGACGATTACGGCCAGCAGATCCTTAAGCTGCGACTGCCGGTCGACCACGCGGCAGCCTCGGTGGAGGACGCAGATATCGACCAGGGCGACGATGTGCTCGTCGACGGGCCTGACGCCGCTGGCTTACCCGTGGAGGCAGCCGTACTCGATTACGATGACGAAACCGTCTCACTCGGTGTCTACTGGGATACGGCGAGCGGTCCGGAAGCCGAAACGACACTCACCGACGACACCAGGACCGATTTCCTCATCAGGCCGTTGGTCCGGACAAGACGATTACGTGCCGTAGAGTCGTCACTCGAACATCTATCGCGGACCGACAGGGCGAAACAGGTGTACGCGGGGACGGCAACCCTTCGCTTTGCCGACGCGCCCGATCCGCCGGTCGATATCGAACTCGATCGCTACCAGCGGCGGGCTGTCAGCCGTGCACTCGCTGCCGAGGACTGTTGTGTCGTCCATGCGCCGCCGTGGACGGGTGCGGGGCGGGTGATCGGCGGCATCGTGCGCGGATGCCTGGAGACGAATCGGACGGTCGGTCTCTTTGCGCCGACGAGCCATGCGATCGATACGGCACTGGGCGAACTCGTCGGCAAGGATGGACTGTTGCCGGATCTCAAAACGTACGCCCGGGTGGACGACGGGACCTCACCCACCACGCCTCACGCGGCCGATCTTGTGGGGGTTCCATTGGATCTCGACCGATCGGTTGACATCACCGTCGATGTCGGCATTCTGGATCAAGCCGGTCGGTGCGACGTCGCGACGGCGGCGAGAGCGTTTGCCGTCGCTGATCGACTCGTCCTCGTTGGCGATCCCCACCAGTTACCGCCACGTGAACCACTCGTTCCGGCCGATGCGGATCTTCCCCCCTCGATCTTCGATCACCTGGCGACCGCCTACGACGGGGACCTCCGCCAGCGGCTCCGTTGTCAGTATGCGATGAACCAGGGGATTGCGATGTATCCGAACCATGCGTGGTACGACGGGGAACTGATTCACGGCTCCGCGAACCGGAGATGGGCGATCGACGGACTGCCGCCTCTCGCGGTGGTCGATGTCGACGGAGACGTTCGCCGGACACCCACCGGATCCTGGTTTTCCGATGCCGAGTGTGATCGGATCGTGACGGAACTCCAACGCGTACTCGATCGGAGTGTCGAACCCGCGGACATCGGCGTGGTGACGCCTGCCTCCGCACAAATCGGCAAAGTGCGAGCCGCGATCCGTGATGCCATCCCCGAGGCCGCCGAGGAGATCGTCGTCGACAGGCCAGCCAACGTGTCGTGTATCGGACGGGACGTGATCATCGTCTCGCTGCTCGAGGGGGCGGATCGTGAGGAGGAGCAATGGACGAAATCACGGCTGAACGTCGCACTCACCCGGGCGCGCAAGCGGCTCGTCCTGGTGGGGAACTGGACGAGCGCCCGGGAGTCCGGTCCCAAACGGCCGGTCGCCGCACTGGCAGCGTTCCTCGCCGATCGCGGATTGCTCCCGACGTGATCGTCTGGGAAGCACGAACATTCAATTCCCCCTCCCATCAACCGCAACGTACTATGAGCGAGCGGGGCAGGAAGGTGGGGTTCGTCGGGCGGGCATCGATGGTGATTGTGAGCGCGACACTCCTTCTGACGGCCAGCTTTCTGGGCATCCTGGCGACGATCAACCGAGAAATCGCGGGGGTCCAGTCCAGGATCCCGTGGTATCTCCTGATCGCGGGGCTGGCGTTCGTTACCACGATCGTCCTCCTCGAGGATTACGGCGCGACGGGACGGGAAATCATCGTCACGTCGACCGTCGTGGGGATCCTGGGGTTCATCGTGGGATCGCTCAGTGTCGAGGGAGTCATCTTTACCATCAGGTTTCCGGAGGATGTGTTCGTTTCACGACTGGTGCTTTACTTCCTTGCAGCAGGGCTCATCGGCACCGGTGTCGCCTACTGGGCGCTCCGACACTGGCGGGAATTTACCGGGAAGGAACCACAGCGACTCTGATATCTCCTCGGACTGCAGCATGAGAATCCATGACTTCGCATTTACATTCGATCGTCCGACCAGTCGTGCCAGCAACTTTCCACAGGCGCGTCATCCCCACAGGGTCCACGGCGGATCGTTTCCAGAGGAGTACCGATGGGGGGCACCGCCAGCTCAGGTCGAACGGAGGCGGTACATGGTCAGCCGCAAGTGATAGGCCACCAGCCTCGCGGTATACGTGACCAACTGGGTGAGCTCGATCAGGCTGCCGGCAACGCCATCGCGGTCGGCCGGACGCGGGGGTGGTTGCGGCCGCCCAGTCTGTTGTGGTCGACTGCGCGACCGTCCACTGTCGCTTCCCTGCTGATCGACGGTCCGGAGAATGCTTCGAAGCTCTTCGACCTCTGCCGCGAGCACCTCCGCTCGGCGATGTTCGTTCTCGTAGGCCTCGACCAGTTCCTCGGCTTCGAGGGAATCCGGCTCGATGTCGGTCCCGTCCTCGTCCTCGAGGTCGAACGTTTCGATCCCGATGTCGTCGCCGCTGGTCCGGTCGCTCGATCCGTTCGCCGACGTCGTGATGACGTCGAGACTCGATAGCTGGTCGCTGGCGGCGTCCGCGAGGGCAGTTGCTGCCCCCCGGTCGGATCCCTGTTCGTATCGATCGAGCCCCGGGGTTGCCCCCGCATCAAGCGTCCGTTTGCGTTTGAACTTCACCCGCTCGACCGTGTCGTCCCAGTCCGTCATCAGGATGCCTTCACCGGCCTCGAAGTCCTGGATGGCAGTCGCTTTCTCGCTCCCGAGGATGTTCCTGACGACGTTCAGGTCGGTCTCCCAGGTGAGCCGGTGCCAGACCATCCAGTCGCACTGGGTGATGAAATCCTTGTCGACCGAGGAGGGGCGTTGTGACATCCCGCAAATCCCCAGACCACGTTTACGCCCCCGTTTGGCGACCCGTTCCAGGAGGGCGGCGAGATCCGTGCTGCCACCGGTCTGTGGGAGATACTCCTGCATCTCCTCGACCATCAGCAGGAACGGCTTTCGGACGTCCTTCTCCAGCTGGTAGAGCTCCGTGACCACGGATTCGATCACCGCCTCCGCATCGTCTGCATCAAAATAGCCCGACACGTCGAGCACGACCGGGACGTTTCCCTCGAGGGCCGTAACCGCGATCTCGTGGCCGTCCTCGGCGGCGACGACCTCGTCGCAGTGGTCGTCAGCGCCGACGTGGAGCATCTCGAATTCCTCTTTCAGTCCGTAGTACTCGCCCTCCGTGTCGATAATGAGCAAGCCGTACTCCCGCTCAAGCAACTCTTCCGCGATGACGCTCGCGGTGTTGGATTTCCCGGATCCGGATTTCCCGGTGATAAATCCACGTCCTGTCAGGATCTCGATCACCGGCAAGGTCTTGGCATCCTCGGTGACCACGATCCATTCGTCGCGTCGATCCCCCGCCATCAATTGCTCAAACCTTCGTGGATTAGCGTAATAGGTTTACGGGCTGGTCCGACGCGCGGCTGACGACGGCGGGCTCATTCGAGCGACCCCGCGGCCTCCCGCACCAGTCCGTCGATGATCTCGGGGGTGGTCGGATGGAAGGCCCGGTCCGGAACGTCGCGCACGTCCATGCCTGCCTCGATTAGCACCTGCATCGTCTTGGCCATGGTATCTGCCTGGTAATGGACGCCCACGTACCCGAGCACCGTGCCGTCCCCGGCGACGACCAGTCGGGCGAGGCCGCCGGGAACGTCCTTCACCTTGAACACCCCGTCGTCGCTCGCATACCGTTCCGCGACGATGGGATCGTACCCCTCCTCACGCGCCTCGTCCTCGGTAAGCCCGAGACGAGCGTACGGATAGTTGCCCAGCCCCGAGAAGATCACCTGGTGTTTTGTGAACGTGAACGGCTGTGGCGTGTTGCCCTCGCGTTGGGCGAGGAGGTTGTCCGCGGCGTGATAGCCCTGCTCCTTTGCGACGTGCAAGATTGGTTCCCACCCGTTCGCATCGCCCACGACGTACACCCGCTCGTCCGCGACCGACTGGAGTGTCGGCATGATCAGTTGGCCGTCCTGCGGGAGCGACGTCCGTTCGAGGCCGAGGCCGTCGAGTGACGGACGTCGACCGGTGAACAGATACAGCTCTTCGGCATCGATCGTGCGCTCTTGGCCATCTTCCTCGATGGTCAGTCGGACGTCGCCCGACGACGTCCGCTCGAGTTCCTGCTCGTAGGCGTGTGTCCGGATGTCCACCCCGTAGGCCTCCCGATAGTGATCGAGGATCCAGTCGCCGATCGCGGGATCAACCGCATCAAGCGGCTGCGCGTCGTGCTCGATCACCGTCAGATCCACGTCGCCCACGGTGGCGAGGTACGGCACCAGCTCCAGTCCCACGGCACCGAACCCCATGACAACGCCACTATCGGGGAACGATCTTGCGTCGAGCACGTCCGCACTGGTCTGATACTCGACGTCCTCGATCCCCGGGAGCGGCGGGACGTTGACGGTCGATCCCGTCGCAATGAAGACGTAATCTGCCTCGATCTCTCTCCCACCGACTGCGACGACACGATCGTCGACGAACTCGGCGGTATCGTGCAGAAAGGTCACGTCATCGCGGCCGCCCATTCCGTCGACAGCAGCCCGCCGGTGGCTCGCAAACGACTGTACGTGGTCGTTCTTCCGATCCACGATCGCATCGATGTCGGGTGAAATCTCGGCCTCGAGGCGCTCGTCCGCGTGTGCTTGATGCATGTGTGCCCCAGCGGACAGAACGTCCTTCGAGGGCATGCAGCCCCGGAGAATACACAGTCCCCCTCCCGGGTCGCCGTCGTCGATCAACGTCAGCTCCACGTCCGGCTCCTCGACCAATCGCTCCGCCACCGCGACACCTGCACTCCCGTAGGCGCCAATGACGACCACATGATCCATGACAGAAGATTTCGGGTCGATCAATTAGCCGTTTTGTTCGGTCGGACGTCGAAGGTACAAGGCCGGTATCCAATCAATCCGCGGGGGCCGGCAATCGCATGTCGGTGCGGATCCTAATCTGAGAACCTCCAGTGGCCGTGAAAACTGCCACAATTCACCCGATAGGCGCACTCAGCCGGGCCCCATCCAGCTATCGATGACGCCCAGTCTCGTTCTCACGGACATTCCATCGTATGTCTGCAGTACGCGTTTCGACCCGGCAATGGGACAGACGATTATCGGCGATCGCCATCGACTGAACGGGCAGTATCACACCCGTCGCTACTTGATCGCCGGATTTTTCATCACCGGTCGATACCCCCCGTTTCGGCCTCGACGACCGCCTCGACCTCTTCACGGGTAATGACGGCGATGTCGCCCGGGATGGTCCGTTTGAGTGCCGCCGCGGCCGCGCCGTATTCGAGTGCCTCGACCATGTCGTGGCCAGTAAGTCGATATCCCAGCAGCACGCCGAGGAAGGCGTCGCCGGTACCGATCGGATCGTAGGTGTCCGAGTGGAACGCTTCCTGTTCGAGATACTCCCCCTCGTGGACCGCAGCTGCCCCTTCGGCACCTCTGGTCAGAATGACGGTCTCGCAGTTCCAGGACGACGCCAGCGATTCGGCCACGGTCCGTGGCTCGCCTTCCACCTCGAGCACGGACGCCGCGTCTCGTTCAGCCACGACGAGAACCTCAATATCGGGGAGGAGCGACTCGATCACCTCCCGGGCCGTCGACGGATCCCACAGCTTCGACCGATAGTTCACGTCGAAGACGGTCCGCGTCTCCGCCTCGTTCGCTAACCAGAGCAGGTCGCTCGTCGTCGTCTCGAGCGTCGAGGACAACGCGGGCGTGATACCGCTCGTGACGAACAACTCGGCGTCACGGATGCGTTCCGTCGGAAGCTCCTCGGCTGTGGCAGTCGTGACGGCCGCACCGTCGCGATCGTAAATCACGTTCGTCCCGCGTGGCTCGCCCGCGAATTCGATGTAGTACGTCCCCTGGCGGCCCTCCTCGGTCCAGACGACATCCGTTTCGAGCCCGTAACTGTGGAGGTAGCTGGTGACCCGACGCCCGAGCGGGGAAGCAGGCAGTTTGGATGTCCACAGCGCATCGGCCCCGACCCGGGCTGCAGCGGTCGCCACGTTGCTCTCTGCGCCCGCAACCCGAACGTCGAGCGTGTCCGTCGTCTCCAGGCGGGTCTGGCCCGGTGGGGAGTAGCGTAGCATCGACTCGCCGAAACTCACAAGCTCCGTCATCAGTCCCCGTCCCTCCGAGCTCCCTTCATGCGTAGGCCTGCACGACTGGCGGTAATAAGTCTCCGCGATCAATCGCGCCGTCGCTCCGCATGGCCGGGGTAGGTCCGTTCGAATCGCTCGGCGAGCTCGTCCTCGTCGATCCGAATGAGGACGGGTCGGCCGTGCGGACAGGCATAGGGATTCTCGCAGGCATCGAGCCGCTCGAGGAGATCGACAATTGAGCCATCGGAGAGGATCGTGCCCCCTTTGATCGAGGGATGGCAGGCGAGGTCGGCCGTCAACTCGTCGGCGATGGCGTCGATTGGCTGGGCTGGATCGGCATCGTCGACGGCTGCGTTAATGGCGTCACGAATGACTGTCGGCGCCATCGGTCGGTCGAGGATGGCGGGTACGGCCGTCACCTCGACAGTGCCTTCCTCGGCCACTTCCGCAACAAATCCGAGCGTCGACAGCGCGCGCTCGAGCCCGCGGAACAGGGCTGCCTCGCTCGTCGTCACCGAAACGCTGACAGGATCCATCAGTTCTTGCCGATCGGCCGTGTCGTCGACACGGGCCCGCAGTTGCTCGTACGTTATCCGCTCGTCTGCTGCATGTTGATCGATCAGTACCAGCCCCTCTGGATCCTCGGCGACGACGAACGTTTCGTGTAATTGCCCGAGCACCCGGAGTGGCGGAAGTCGTTCGTAAGATGGCGCCGGCTCGGACCCATCGAGGGTCTCCTGGTCCAGGCTCGGGGAGAATTTGCGCGACGGGTCGGGACGTGGTCGAGGGGACGGTGTTGGGTCCGCACTCGAGGTTGGGGATTCCGTTCGCGGGATGGATGTTGTCCCGGCGTCCCCGCCACCGCGTTCTAACGGTTCTGCCTCCGATTCCGATGGGCTGACATCCGTTTCCGCCGGTCGACCAGTGCCTCGCGGCGCTGTCGAGCGAATGATCCCTGCCTCGCTCAACGTTGCCGCAATCGCTGTCTCGACGACCGTTTCGACGGCATCGGGGTCGTCGAACCTGACCTCGAGTTTGCGGGGATGGACGTTCACGTCGATGGCAGCCGGATCGAGCTCGCAATCGATCACGGCGAAGGGGTACCGATCGGGGGCCAGCTGGTTTCCGTAGGCGGCGATGATTGCGTCCCGGATGGGTTTTGCGCGCACGAACCGCCCGTTGACGAATGTCGACAGAAATCGCGGGCGAGACCGGGTCACTTCGGGATCGCTCACGTAGCCGTGGACGCGCTCCACTGGCCCCGCATCCGAAGGTGTATCAACGTGAAGCATCGACTCCGCCACCTCCCGGCCGTACACCGCGAGGAGTGCCGCCGGCAGGTTTCCGCGCCCGTCGGTCTGAAAGACGTCGCGCCCGTCGTGTGTCAGGGAAACGGCCACGCCGGGATTGGCCAGCGCGTAGTGGGTAACGATGCGGTTGACGTGGTCGAACTCCGTCTGGGCCGTGCTGAGAAACTCCCGGCGGGCCGGCGTGTTGAAAAACAGTCCTTCGACCTCCACGGTCGTGCCGACCGGACAACCTGCTGTCGATTCCTCGACGATCTTCCCGCCTTCGACGTGGACTCGATATCCGTCCGTCGCTGCGGTGTGGGGCCGGCTGGTGATCGTGAGCTTGGCAACGGTCCCGATCGCGTGGAGCGCTTCGCCGCGAAAGCCGTAGCTCTCGATGCCCGTCTGGAGATCCTCGATCGTTCGCAATTTGCTTGTCGTGTGCTGGCGGACAGCGGTCCGCATGCCGTCGGGCGGCATGCCGACCCCGTCATCCCGGACGACGATCCGCTCGATTCCACCGTCCTCGACACGCACATCGATCCGCGAGGCGCCGGCGTCCAGACTGTTCTCGACGAGTTCCTTGACGACCGAACCCGGTCGATCGACGACTTCTCCGGCCGCAATCTGCTCGATCGTCCCCTCGTCCAGGGTGACGATGTCGGGCGGCGTTTCGGTGCTCCCGTCGCTCACACGGTTGCCTCCACTCGCGAAGTACAAAAGGGGCGCTGATGAGCGTGCTGCTAGCCTGGGTGACGGGTTTGATGTACTTTCTCAAGTCGTCTGATCGCCCGGGTGCCGTCACTCCTCGAGGCGATCTTGCCACTCGGCGATCCGCGCGACGAGGTCGATCGGGCGTTCGGCCTCGACCTCGAGTTCCCGCAGCTCGGCGAGTACCGACTCCGTCCCGGGCGGGACCCCTTGCTGTTCGCCCCCATCGGCCGTCGCGTCCGGTCGAAACTCTCCGGCTGCGACGTCGAATACCGCCTGGACCGGTTCCGTATCGTCGCCACCCCGCGCCTCGACGGGGTTGTCAGCGCGCAGCTGCGCGAGTACCTCGTCCGCACGGTCGGTCACCGGCTCCGGGACGCCCGCGAGACGCGCGACGTGGATCCCGTATGACCGATTTGCCGGGCCAGGTTTGACCCGCCGAAGAAACGTTACGTCGCCGCCGGCCTCGTCGACTGCGACGTGGACGTTTCGTACGCGTGGCAGCCGATCCGCGAGTTCCGTCAGCTCGTGATAGTGGGTGGCAAAGAGCGCGTAGGCGCCGATCCCGTTGTGGAGGTATTCGGTGGCGGCCCACGCGATCGACATCCCGTCGAACGTGGCAGTCCCCCGGCCGACTTCGTCCAGGATCACCAATGATTCGTCCGTCGCCGAGTGTAGAATGTTCGAGAGTTCCTGCATCTCCACCATAAACGTCGAGCGACCGTGTGCCAGCTCGTCGAGCGCGCCCACCCGTGTGTAGATGCCGTCCACCAACCCGATGCGCGCGCTGGCGGCGGGGACGAAACTCCCGACGTGGGCGAGCAAAGTGATCAACGCCGTCTGTCTGAGATAGGTCGATTTCCCGCTCATGTTCGGGCCGGTGACGAGCAGGAAGGCCTCCTCGGGGGTGAGCCGGACGCTGTTGGGTACGAACTCCGTCGTCGCCTCGACTACCGGGTGCCGGCCATCTTCGATGTCGATCCCCGCCCCCGGTTCCGCCAACTCCGGCCGCGACCAGCCGGCCGCCGCGGCATGGGTGGCGAGTGCGGCCAAGGTATCGAGTTTGCCCAACGCCCGGCCGGCCGCCTGCAACGTGGGTGCCCGTTCGCCGATCCGGTCGCGAAGATTCACGAAGAGTTCGTGTTCGCGTTCGGCCCGGGCGGTTTCTAACTGGAGAATGTCCCGTTCTCGCGCCTCAAGTTCGTCGGTCGTATACCGTTTCGAACTCTTGAGCGACTTGATCTCGCGATACGACTGCGGCACGGCGTCGGTCTCGGAGTTGCCGACCTGGATGTAATAACCGTCAGTTCGATTCCGGTCGACCTGGAGATGCGTGATCCCGTGTCGCTCCTGTTCCCGCGCCGCGAGCCTCTGTATCCACTCGAGGGCCGCTTCGTGCTCGTCGATGAGTTTGTCGAGCTCGGGATCGTAGCCGCGCTGGAAAATGTCGCCTTCCTGGATCGTCCGCGGGGGGTCCTCCCGGATCGCGCCGTCGAGGGTCTCCCCCACTTGGACGAGGATATCCCGGTCGAGTTCGTCCAACACGTTCCCCAGGGGGGAGTCGGCGAGTTCCGGGTCGTTGGCGATGACCTCCTCGATAGCGGGGAGACGGTAGAGCGTTTCCCCGATCGATCGCAGGGCCCGGGGGTCAGCGCTCCCCCTGACGGCGCGGTTTGCGAGGCGGGCCAGATCCCCCACGTCGCTCAGTTCGTCGCGAAGCCCCTCCCGGGCGAGTGGGGCTGCCACGAACGCCTCGACTCCGTCCCGACGCTCGACCAGGAGTTCGCGATCCCGCCGCGGCCGCTGGAGCCACTCGCTGAGGGTGCGTCGTCCCGGCGTCGTGACGGTCCGATCGATGACATCGAACAACGCAGTTCCCCCTTCCGTCATCGGGACAGTCAGTTCGAGGTTGCGCTGCGTGGTGAGATCGAGGGCGACCTCTTCGGCATCGCCGATCCGCGTCAATCGGGCCATTGCCGCGAGGACGCCGCTGCCGGTCTCCCTGGCGTACGTCAGCACTGCGCCCGCTGCCGCCACCTCGGCACGCGGTTCCTCATCGAGGCCGAGACTCTCGATGGTCTCGCGGCCGAACTGCTCGGCGACCGTATGGGCCGCCCGGCCTGGCGCGAACGCGTCCGCATCGAGCTCGGTGAGTCTGGCGTCGATTTGCTCGGTGACGTGCCTGCACAGTCGATCCTTCTCCCGCAGCGTGGGGCCCAGCAGAATCTCGACGGGGTCGTACCGGTGGCAGGTTGAAAGCGCCCGCTCGAGTGCCTTCTCGCCGGTCGTTCGGGCAATGAGAAAGCGCCCGGTCGACAGCTCGGCCGCCGCAATGCCGATCACGTTTTCCGCTGGTGACGCGAGCGCCATGAGGTACCGGGCAGAAGCGTCCGGGGTGTCGATCAAGGTGCCCGGGGTGACAACTCGGGTAATCTCCCGGGCGTGCCCATCTTCGGTTTCGTACTGGTCGGCGACGGCCACCCGATACCCGCGATCGACGAGCGCCTGGAGATACGGTGTCAGTTCCGTGAGCGGGACGCCGGCCATCGGGTATTTCTCGCCGCCGGAGCTTTTCTGTGAGACGTTCAGATCCAGTTCCCGTTCGACCAGCTCTGCGTCCGGGCCGAAAAACTCGTAGAAATCACCGCATTGCATGGCCAGAATATCGGCTTCGACGGATTCCTTGAGAGCGAAAAATTCCCCGACGATTCCCTCGGCCGTCTGCATGTCCCTCCCTCGGATCTCACGCCTCAAAACCATACGTGATTCGGGGTGAAAGTGTGCTCACAACTTTGCCGAGCACTCGCCACAATAAGAGTAGAACTGGTCGTTGCTCGCCCCGCACTCCGGACACGTTTTCTCGCCACTATCTTGTCGATTCTTCGGCGGTTCGGGTCGGTCCTCCGGTGGTTCATCGGTCCGGTCGCCGGGCGCGAGATGTTGGGTGTACTGATCCGGGAGCCCACTGGGGGAATGTTGTTGGGGTTGCATGTCGCCACGCATTTTTCGGTGGGCAAAGCCACCGAGCATGAACAGCAGTACACTGCCGAGTAAGAGCATGGCGTGAGCGGTGCCGAGGCCTTCCATTTCGAACCCACCCTCGGAGAGCATCGGCATGACCGCGATGAGCAAAAACAGGGCGCCGCCGATGTAGGCCATGAGACCCACGACCCCCCAGAGTAACTGCCGTTTCAGCCGGTCGCCCAGACCACCCGCCATTGGGTGAGATTGATCCCCCGAGCCCATAAGCTGCGTGGGCGCTGTCGTACCCGGAACCGGTCCCGGAGGACTTTGAGGATACAACCCGGAGCACCGCCATGGACAAGCAAGCGATCAGGGAACACGTCTGGAATCTGCTGGACGAGCGGGAACTCGCCCGGTTTCCGTTTCCGCCCCATGGGCGCATCCCTAACTTCGAGGGAGCGCAGGAAGCGGCAGAACGACTGGCTTCGACCGAGGAATGGACTCGGGCGAGTGCCCTGAAGATCAATCCGGACGCCCCGCAACGACCGGTACGACGGCTCGCACTCGAAGCCGGCAAACGCGTCTACATGGCCGTTCCGCGGCTGGCTGCCGAGCGCTGTTTTCGGCTGCTCGATCCCGCCGAGATCGACGACATATCCCACGCGACGACGTTACGGGGTTCAGAGGAACTGGGCGTCCCGGTGCACCCGGCGGACGTGGAAGCGATTGATCTCGTTGTGGCCGGGAGTGTGGCTGTCGACGACCGCGGCAGCCGGATCGGAAAAGGGGAGGGTTATAGCGATCTGGAGTTCGCGATACTGCGCGAACAGGGACTGGTCACCGAGGAAACCACCACCGCAACCACCATCCACGAAGTGCAACTGCGAGACGACAACCTCGAAACGGGCCCGACTGACGTGCCGATCGATCTGATTGCCACGCCCGAACGACTCGTGCGAACTGATGCTGCAGCGGCAAAACCGGCAGGCATCGACTGGGATCGACTGCCGGCGGCGCGACGGGAGGAAATTCCCATCCTCGAGCAGTTGGCACCCGAGAACCATACCGGCTGAGCGTCTTCCTGGGTCCCCGATATCGGTTCCTTCGGAACATGGACGAGCGTGAACATCACCGCCGCAAATTACCGTTCGAGGGAGAGACGCGCCACCTGCTGTTCCTGTCGAGCAGCATTCAGGGGAACGTTCCCCCTCCGATCACTGCGGTTCGATCGCCTCTCGCAACGTGGTGATCCGGTCGATCAGTCCCTGAGGGGCTTCCGAGAGGATCCATACCTGCGGTTCTTTCCCGTCGGCCCCACGGTCGATGACCGCAACCGGCGGCGTCCCGTCAGTCGAAAAGACCTCATGAGCTGCCCTGTGCCCCGCCGTCGCCGCTTGGGCTGTCGCCGAGTCGTACTCGCCGACGGGCCAGTCGAGTGACTGGAGCGTCGCCTCCACTGCTTCGTCGAGTCGGCAGTTGAGACAACAATGCAAGTCGGGCTCGAACTCGCGAGATGCGAGCAAAAATCCCGCAGTGTGATTCGAGACGCCCGTGGCCACACCGTGCCCGACATCGATTCCAGCACGCGTGCGTGTGATTCGACCGTCAACCGCTGCAACCTCGGCTGGTGTTTCTGCATACAGCGACGCAACCGCGACGTTCATTCCCACTTCAGGAACTAGCGGCCCGACATCGATGTTCTCGAGCGATCGGACGATCGTCCGAACACCCTCCAACGCAGCCCCCTGACTGGCGCGGTTTCGGAGCGTGGCCAGGTGATGGACGGATCCCGGTCCCTCCCCGACGGGCACGTTGTATCTCACCGCACGCTGGAGGTGCTCTAGTCCGGTTTCGACGGCTGCCTGGATCGCTTCCCCCCTCGCCATCCCAGCGGCGATGGTACTGGCCAGCGTGCAGCCCGAGCCATGGGTGGCCTCGGTCGCCACCCGCGGATGCCGGTATCGGGTAATGCCGTCCTTCGTGACGAGCACGTCCCTGATCTCGTCTCCCGGGACATGGCCGCCTTTGACCAGCGCAGCCTGTGCCCCGAGGTCAACCAGCATCTCGCCAGCAGCTTCAGCCCCATCGGTGTCGGCAACGTCGATGCCAGTCAGTACGGTTGCCTCGTCAGCGTTGGGCGTGACGAGCGTCGCCGAGGCAATCAGATCTTCGTATGCATCTTCGGCGGCGCTTTCGAGGAGTCGATCGCCCGTCGCGGCCACCATGACCGGATCGACGATAAGGGGGGTATCCCGGTCCCGGACCCCGTCCTCAACGGTCCTGATTACCGGTTCGGTCGCCAGCATGCCCGTTTTGATGGCGTCCACGTCGAAATCGCTGAGGACTGCCGCCAGTTGGGCCTCGATCTCCGTGATTGGGAGGACATGCGAGCTTTCGACGCCCATCGTGTTCTGGGCGGTAACCGCGGTAATCACGCTGGTGCCAAACACGCCGGCTGCTTCCATCGCCTTCAGATCGGCCTGGATCCCGGCGCCACCGCCCGAGTCGCTTCCCGCGATGGTGAGCCCGACCGGACGCGAGTCCGGAGCCGGCTTCCGGGTCACCGCGAACCCTCCAGCGGGGAAGCATCGATCAACGTCTCCTGCAACAGGAACCCATCCTCGGTCGATGCCGGTACAGGGACAGTCATACCGAACCCAGATTTCTGGGACACAAATCGGTGTTGATTCGGCCGGTTTCACCCCTCTTCACCCGCTCTATGTCTCGATCTATGGTTCGACGAGTGCTCGATATTCCTCGCGTATGCGCCCGGCTCCACCACCGATGCCGTCATAGATGTCAAAGCGGCGGTTCCACTCCCGCAGGAGTACCATCGATCGCGCGGCGATCAGAATGTCGTAACATTCCCGATTGGCCCGCACCTGCGCGGGATCGGTCGGGCCGTCCGCCTCCACGTAGCCCTCCAACACGGCGTCGCGAATCGAATCCCGTCGATCCGGGTAGTCAGGAGCGTAGCGGTAGGGACCGCCGGCGAGCGACGTCGCCACATGCTCGATGTCGTATCCAGGGGTTGCCGCCAGGGTGAACTCCCAGTCGAGCAGTCCCACGACCCGGTCGCCCATCACAAGCACGTTCTCGATCGAACTGTCGATGCGGGCCAGCGCTGGCTCGAACGGCCCGTGAAGGGCCTCGATCCGGCGCTCGAGCTCCTCACGTATGTGCTCCCGAAGGTCCGCAAACCGCGTCGCCACCAGCTGTGACAGGATCTGTTCGATGTCGGTTTCGAGCCGGGTTCGCCACCGTTCGTGGGGATCGACAACACGGATAGCATCGGGATTGGGGTCGGGCGCCTTGCCGTCGTAGGTCGGACCACTGGGTCCGAGGTAGCCAAAACTGTCGACGAAATCGAGTCGGTGTAACGCCGCCAGCTGCTCGCCCACTTGGTGGGCGAGGTCGAAGAGGCGTTGGTCGCCCATCGCCGGAAGGAATTCCCGGTCGTATGTGCGTCCCGGTAGTTCGTTGAGCAGGACGACCGGTGTCGGCAACGCCGGGTCATCGTCGATCAACCCACGTGGCGCGGGAACAGGCAGGCCGACGTCACCGAGCAGCGCGGGCAACCTGGCCTCGGTGGCGACCCGGTTGTTATCACCGTCCGCTGTCGCTTTGAGATACCAGGTCATCGTCCGGTTCGGTTCCTCGACCGTCACCCGGTAGACCGCCAACGTGCTCGTCCCCACCCGTTCGGCCCGTTGCAGCTCCCAGACGGGGTCGACCCGCTTGAGGGCCGCTGAGATCGTCCGTCGATCGAGCGTTCCCGATTCGGCCATGCAGATGGGCCGCAGCGTCTATACCTGATTGTTCTGGTGTTCTCAGAATGGGACGTCGTGCGCTCACGCGCGTGATCTTCGGGTGAGGCGCAACGTAGCGACTGTCAATGAGTGTGTTCTGGTTGCTGGAGAAACAACTGCGGATCGCTCACACCGCGATACCGCGCCGATGCTCGAGATTGGCGATACTTGCTACTCGAGGGCTACCAACAGGATGTACACGACGGCGAGAACGATCCCCCAGATAATGTGCCCGACCAGGCTCATCCAGTCGAGGTTCAGCATGAAGGTCCCTTCCACGATGAGCGGCATCAGGATCACGGCCCCGACGACCCACACGATGACGCCGTAAACCGCACCGACGACGCCACAAACGGATGGTGCATTCGCGACTGACGCCACGGGGTCGAGTGACAGCACGATCACGAAGCCGATGGCGAAGATGGCGCTGATGAGTGAATGTACGACCCAGCCGGCCATCGCACCTTCCAGGCCGACCATCATCGCCACCATTTCCATCATCCCGGCCCCCATCATCGAACCGAAGACAGCGCCGGCGACGATGCCGGCCAGGATCCCATTTATCAGGTGTTCCGGCGCGAGGCCGAACGAGACGTCGAGTGACGGTTGTGTTTCGGTAGCCATACGCATGCGACGATCATGATAATTCTGTATTGATTCTATCGCGATTATGCACCAATTGATCACATTCATTTCATCTAACGTGTCTGCTCCAGGTGTACCGCCTTCCGATCATGCTGGTTGTGTGAACATGCCATCATCGAATTGTACGTGGTGAGGCGAATGCTGTTCCTCGCGGGGGACTTAGTCCAGCCAGATCACGCGCGAGCCCGGGGGGACAATCCCCCGTCTTGGGAAGTTGCGCGGCTGCAGTCACTTACGACCGACGCCGCGGCATTCCCTCCGATTGGACAATCAAGATCACCCCATTTCGGTCTCGGTTACGGATAAGCAGCGTGTCAGATGCTGTCCTGGGAGCAATACAGGATCGATCCACGAGATGTCGGCGTGGCCCCCCCCCCCCGAACGCTACCGAACTGACAATTCCTCACTCTGGCAGGTCATCGGGCCGGTCGATGTCCCGCCGAACCCCAGGATCCCCGGTTTCGATTAGTGTTCCCGAGGCTTTGAGGATCTCTCTGCCGCCGATATCGCCCTCCAGGTTCACCAGCGCGTCGAAATGTGACCTGTCGAGCAGTGCCGGATTCCCTCGCTCCCCGTCGTATGCGGCTGCCAGTGCATCCCCTTCGCCGGCGCGGTAGGCCGAAACGAGCGCGTCAATCGATTGCGGTTCCACAAAGGGCATATCGCCGAGGGCGAACACCGCTGCGTCGACCCGCCCGCGGATCGCGTTCACCGCGGTTCGCACGGAGGTCGCCTGGCCGTCACGAAAATCGGGATTGTGAACGATTTCGACCGTCAATCCTTCGAGGGCGGCCCGGACCCGGTCCGCCTGAAACCCGACGACCACGACAACCGGGTCGACCTTCGACGCGACGAGCGATTCGGCCGCCAGCCGGACGAGCGGCGTCCCGTCGATTCGCACGAGGAGTTTGTTTTTCTCACCGAAACGCGACCCGGTGCCCGCGGCGAGCAGGATTCCGCCGACCTGTTCCTCGGGATCACCCGCACTCATTGAAACGAACTCCACGGATGAACGTCGACGGTCTCTCCGGCTTCGAGCCCGGTCTCAGTAATGACGACTCCATCTGCGCGGGTTGCCCGCGTGCTCGAAGATAGAACGCTCGGGTTAAACGTGTCCTCGTACACTGCAAGTGCGGAATCCTGATGCCCGAAGGGCATCGCACGAATCGTGCCGGCATCCGCGTCGAGGGTTACCGGAATCCAGTACTCGAACCCCGAACGGGGAATCGCGACGTGACGTTCGAACCTGGCTTCCATCGCGGACAGGGACGTCGTCCCGGTAAAAAATGGGCGCATGACGGCCGTGGCGATCGTGTGCGCGCCCACCGGTTTGCCGGGAATCGCGAACGCCACTGCATCGGACAGGGTCGCCACGGCGATGGGTTTCCCTGGTCGAATCCGGACGCCATGAAAGTCCACCTCGCCCAATTCAGCCAGCGCGCGGACGACGTAGTCCTTCCGCCCGACACTCGTGCCTCCGGTGGTCACCACGACGTCGTATTCGGCCGCCAACTCCGCGATCCGATCCCGCACGCGCTCGAAGTCGTCGGGGACGGTGCCGGTAATGGAGGGCTCGCCACCCCACCGACGCACCATCCCCGCGAGCATCGGGGAGTCCAGATCTCGTGATCGACCCTCGTGAATCTCGGTCCCCGTCGCGAGGATTCCAACCGTCGGTCGGGTACCAACCTCCACTTCCTCGTATCCGAGATCCCGCAACAGGATCGCGTCCCGCGCGGCAAGTCGTTCGCCCGCGTTGAAAAGCGTCTCCCCGGCCGCGACGTTGCTCGCGCGTTCGTACACATATGTACCCGGCTCGATGACGGAGCCGGTTAGCTGATCGTTCGAGACGTCCGATTCCTCGCGCTTGAGTACGGCATTCGCACGCTGGGGGAGGGGGGCGCCCGTCGCGATGCGGACGGCTTCGCCCGGCTCGATAGCGGGTGGTTCGTCCTCGGGGTACACCTCGTCGATGACCTCGAACGGATAGGAGTCAGTGGCGTCGAACGCGAATCCGTCCATCGTCGCGTGCGAGTGAGCGGGCTGATCGGCGTCCGCGACGATGTCCGTCGCCAGCTCGCGACCGTCGATAACGTCGATCCCCACTACCTCGGTCTCCAGCACTCGGTGCGAGTTTCGGATCCCCAGGACGCGGTCTGCGGCCTCCGTGCGGGCGATGAGTTCGTCGTGGGCCATCCTCGCGGGTTCTCGGACGGGCTCCGTTATCAGTCCAGCGCCATCGGTTCGGTGACGGCCCCGGTCGTCAATCGCCGCGAGCGACCGAATTAATAGCCCCCGCGGGGAACCGATCGTGATAACAGGCGACGGCGACGCCATCCGTCGCGGATACCCAATCATGTCCATCGAAACAATCGAATCCGACGAAGTCGAGCGTGGTAAGGCGGTCGGTAGCTCGATGCAGCGACGCGAGGATCGACCGTTGATCACCGGTGAGGGGCAGTTTACGGACGATCTCAAATATCCCCGCGAGGTGCAACTGGTGATTCTTCGAAGCCGATTCGGGCACGCTACCATCACCGACATCGACACGAGCGAGGCCGAGGCAATGGACGGCGTGCTCGCGGTGTATACGGAGGAAGACATCCTGGCGTCCGGGCTCGACAACACCATCCCCGGGGACGGTGGGCAGGACCACACCGCACCGGTGGACCGGCATCTGCTCGCAAGCCAAAAGGTCCGGTATCAGGGTGACCCGATCGCTGCGGTCGTGGCGAAGGACAGATACACCGGCCACGATGCGGTCGACGCCATCGACGTCTCCTATGAACGGCTGGATATGGTAACCGACATCCAGGATGCACTCCAGAAGGACGCGCCGGTGATTCACGAAGAGGCGCCGGACAACGTCGCATTCGAGTGGAGCTCGGGGAACGCGGACGAGACGCTGGCCAGCTTCGACGATGCCGAGGAGGTCGTCGAGGTCGATCTCTCGATCAATAAGGTCGTCGCCGTCCCGATGGAGCCGCGGGCTGCCGTCGCCCAGTACCGTCCCGCGGCGGAAGAGCTGATCGTCGATCTAGGATGTCAGAGTGTCCTCGGCGTCCAGGACCATCTCTCGGGCGTGCTCGGCGTCCCCGAACAGCGCATCACGGTGCGGGCACCGGAGGTGGGCGGCGGCTTCGGCGTGAAGGCGCAGCCGTACACCGGCCATATTCTGGCGGCGTGGTGTGCGATGCAACTCGAGCGCCCGGTCAAGTGGCAGGCGACACGCTCTGAGGCCTTCGTGTCGACGAACCACTCCCGTCGTCACGACCTGACAGCGCGGGCGGCGATCGAGGACGGCCGCATCGTGGGGCTGCACGTGGATTCGACGGCGGACGTCGGCGGCTACCTCACGTCCGGTGGTGCCGGCGTTCCGTCGGGTGCATTCGGGACGCGGCTGCTGGGGCAGTACGACATTCCGAACGCGTTCGTCGAAGTTACCGGTGTCTTCACGAACACGACGACCCTCTCCGCGTATCGCGGGGCGGGGCGACCGGAAGCTGCCTACGTGATCGAACGCCTCGCGAACGCCTGCGCACGCGAACTCGGCGAGGATCCACTCGAATTCCGCCGCCGAAACTTCATCGAGCCGGATCAGTTCCCCTACGAGACGCCGTTCGGATCGGGCTATGACAGCGGCGATTACGAGAAGACGCTGGACAAGGCCCTCGAGTACGTCGATTACGAGGCCTTCCGGGAACGGCAGGCGGAAGCCCGCGAGGAGGGACGGTATCTCGGGATCGGTTTCTCGAATTATATCGAGATCTGTGGTGGCGGTGCGGGCGGACTCCAGGGCGGGCAACTGCGAATTCACCCGTCCGGCAAGGTCGTTGCGCGGAGTTCACTGGTGGAGAACGGTCAAGGGCACGCGACCGGCTTCTCCCAGATCGTTGCCGACGAACTCGGCGTGGATATCGATGACGTGGATATCGTCGCCGGGGACAGCGACCGGGTGCCGGAAGGCGGGGGGACCGGCGGGAGCAAGGCGATCACGATGGGCGGGAACGCGCTCAAGGAGGGTGCCAAGAAGCTCCGCGAGCGTGCCCGCGCGATCGCCGCACATGAACTCGAGGCCGCCACGGAGGACATCGTCTTCGACGACGGCGAGTTCCACGTGGCCGGCGCCCCGAGCCGGAGCATGACGATCGAGGACGTCGCGTCCGTCGCCTATTCGGGAAACCTGCCCGAGGACATCCGCGGGCTCGAGGAAACGACGTTCTTCTCGCCGGAAGGATCGACGGCACCGTTCGGGACACACGTCGTGATCGTCGAGATCGATCCGGAATCGGGCGAGCTCGAGATCGACCGGTACGTCGCCATCGACGACGTCGGGACCCAGATCAACCCCAAACTCATCGAGGGGCAAATCGTCGGCGGTGTCGTCCAGAGCATCGGACAGGCGATCTACGAGGATGCCATCTACGACGACAACGGGAACCTGCTCAGCGGCACACTGCAGGATTATGCGGTCCCGCGCGCGAAACACGTCCCCGAAATCGAGTGGGACAGCACGGTAACGCCGTCGCCCAACAATCCGCTCGGGGCGAAAGGCGTCGGCGAAGCGGGCACGATCGCGACCATGCCCGCCATCGTCAATGCCACCATCGACGCCCTCGAGCCGCTCGGCGTCGATCACATCGACATGCCCCTCACCCAGGAACGGATCTGGCGGACCGTCCAGGAAGCCCAAGAGGAGTAAGCGCAGGCCGACTGCGGCGACCACGGCCGCAAGAGCAGGTATTTTAGTGCGGTGGGTCGAGCACTATCGCAAGGGACGCGTTGGCTCGCGTCGGAGACATATGGAACTAAGCGGGACATTCGAACTCGAAAACGTGACGGTCGAAGAGGTGTGGCTTGCCCTGTCGGATCCGGTGTTGCTGGCACAGGCTGCCCCAGGGTGTGAATTTGCCGAAGAGGTCGACGATCCGGATGACGTGGATTTCGACGCGCTTCGGGCCGCGGCCGCGGATCGCGAGGATCCGCCGACCCTGCCGGAGGCCGATCCGGAGGAGGTTGCCGAACGGGCGATCGAGGAAGGCGACCACTACGCCGCCGTGCTCGGAGTAAAAATCGGGAGTGTCAATCCGACCTTCGAGGCGGTCGGTACGATCACCAAACGGGAATTCCCGGAGATGCACGCATCGGGTGAGGGTGCCTCATCGGACAGCTCCTTCGAGGTGAGCTCCGGGATGAAACTCACGGAGACGGACAACGGCGTCCAGGTGGACTGGTGGGCCGAAAGTGACGTGTTCGGACGCGTCGCCCAGATGGGCCAGCGGGTGATGAATCCGGTGGCCAACCGGCTCGTCAACCGCTTTTTCAGCCAGATTGCAGACCGGCTCACCGACGTCGGCGAGGACTCCCCGAACGTCCGCGATCGCATCAAGGACCTGATCTAGCATGGCAGACCACGATATCACGTTGACGGTAAACGGAGAGGAGTACGACCTGGCGGTCGAATCGCGAACCCTACTCATTCACGCCCTCCGCGAGGGGCTCGGGTATACCGGGCCGAACGTTGGCTGCGAGTCGACGCTCTGTGGTGCCTGCACCGTGCACGTCGACGGCGAGGCGATCAAGGCGTGCACGACTCTCGCCGTGCAGGCGGACGGGCGGGAGATTACCACAGTCGAAGGGCTCGGGGAAGACGGGGAACTCCATCCGGTCCAGGAGAGCTTCCAAGAGGAACACGGCCTGCAGTGTGGCTACTGTACGCCCGGGATGATCATGACGTCCGTCGATTTCCTCGAAGAGAACCCCGACCCGAATCGCGACGAGATCCGCGAGGCACTCGAAGGGAACATCTGCCGGTGTACGGGGTACCAGAACATCGTCAATGCCGTCGAATCGGCGGCCGAGAAACTCGAGGAGGCGGAGTGAGATGTTTCCCAACAAGTTTGATTACGTACGCGCGACATCGGTTGCGGAAGCCATCGACCTCCTCGAAGAGTACGCTGACGCGGACACCGAGATTCTCGCCGGCGGGCACAGTCTCCTTCCCACGATCAAATCCGGGCTGGCCTCGCCGGAGGTCGTCGTGGACATCAGTGGCCTCGACGAACTGGCCGGGCTCGAGATCGGCCCGGAGACGACCACGTTCGGCGCGACGACCACCTATGCGGACGTCCTCCACACGGATGGGGTGTACGATGCGGTACCCGACGTGGCGGAAACCGTTGAAGTCATCGGGGATCGCCAGGTACGAAACGCCGGGACCATGGGCGGCAACCTTGCCCACGCCGACCCGGCCTCCGATCTGCCGGCGGTCGTCGTCGCCGCGGACGCGACGATCCAGATTCAGGGGCCCGATGGCGAACGGGCCGTGCCGGCCTCGGAGTTTTTCATCGCGATGTACACCACCGATCTCGGCCCGAGCGAGCTGATCACGGCGATCGAAGTCCCGAACGTCGGGGACGACGAGGGTGCAACTTACGTCAAAAAGAAAAGCCCCTCGTCGGGCTATGCGATGGTCGGCGTCGCCGCCCGGCTCCGGACCGACGGTGACAGCATCGAAGCGGCTCGACTCGCCGCAAACGGCGCATTCGATCATGCACAGCGGCTCGAGGCCGCCGAAGACGCCCTCGTCGGGGCTACGGTTACCGATGACTTGGCCGCCACCGCCGCCGGGGCAGCCACCGACGGGGTCGAGGAGTGGGAACTGATGGACGACATCCAGGTTTCGAGTGATTTCCGGGGCCAGCTTCTCGAAGTGTATACGGAACGAGCAATCCAGCAGGCGTTGGATCGGGTTGGCGTCGCCGTCTCCGCGTGAACCAGTCGGCGTGCCCTGTCGGCATCTGGAATCCTTTTTACGCACGAGCGGTCTATTCTGCGCTAACGCGATATCGCCCCGCCCGCGGGGCGGAGACATCCCACTAAACGACGATGACAGACGACATAGGCCCGATCGAGACGATCGATGAAGAGAAGCTGGCGGCGATCTTCGACGACCAGGATTACGTGGCCGATCACGCGATCCGGACAACCGTGCTCGTGGCGTTGCGCCTGGGCAAACCATTGCTCGTCGAAGGGGAACCCGGTAGCGGGAAAACGGAGCTCGGGAAGGTCCTCGCCGACGGGCTCGGGACGGACTTGATTCGCCTGCAGTGTTACGAGGGGCTCACCGCGGAACACGCACTGTACGAGTGGAACTACGGCAAACAGCTCCTGTCCGTCCAGGCGGGCGAGGGTGGCGTGGATGCGGATCGATCGGTGTTCGACGAGGAATACCTCCTCGAACGGCCGTTACTCCAGGCGCTTCGCTCGCGTGGCGATCGACCGCCGGTACTGCTCATCGACGAGATCGACCGGGCGGACGAGGAGTTCGAGGCGCTGTTGCTCGAGGTGCTTTCCGACTTTCAGGTCTCGATTCCGGAGCTCGGTACCATCGCGGCCGACCGGCCACCGATCGTGATCGTCACCTCGAACCGGACGCGGGGGCTCAGCGACGCCCTCAAACGACGCTGTCTGTTCCTGCACGTCGATCCACCCTCGATGGAGAAGGAACGGGAAATCGTGCGCCGCAAGGTACCCGAACTTGATGACCGTCTGGCAACCGACCTCTGCGCCGCAGTCGGCAGGTTGCGAGAGGAACCCCTGCTCAAACAGCCCGGGGTCGCGGAAACCCTCGATTGGGGACGGGCGGTCGCCACCCTCCGTGACGGGAACGGTTCGCTCGACGAACAGGACATCGAGACGACGCTCGGGTGTCTGCTCAAGGAAGTCGAGGACGTCCGCCGGGTCGACGGGGAGTTGATCGACGAACTGCTGGCGGCGGGGCGACCGTACCGGGGGGATGGCTGATAGCCGCTATGCATCCCGACCCAGGCACATGACGGAGGAGTCGGAGCCGCCGCAGGCGGTGAGTGCGGTCCGGGAACGGCTGCTGGTTCACCTGATCGGTTTCGTCGACGGCCTCCGCGAACGTGGGGTCCGGATTCCCGCCAATGGCCCGCTGGTGGGCGCGGAGGCGCTCGCGACGGTAGGGCTCGACGACACAGATCGCGCACGAGTAGCCCTGCGGGCCGCCCTCGTCTCGCGCGCCGAGGACGTCGACACCTTCGACTCGCTGTTCCCGGAATTCTGGCGGGCCGTTTGCGGCGCGGGTGATCCCGTCGAGTGGACGCCGCCCGAGATGAACGCGCCGCCCACGGTAGAACAACCCGACGGAGACGCACCGCGGGGTCGCTCACTCCCCGAGGCTGCCGAGGAGGGCCGCCACGTCGAAGGCGGGGGCGAACGAGCGATCATGGCCGGGGACGACCGATCAGATCCGGCCGTGACGGTTGCTGACGAATCTCCGACGACGGCCGTGTACAGCCCGGTGGGCGACTCCGCCAAGCTCGCGGGGACACAGATCCCGCTGGGTCGCGAAGATCCCGACGCACTCGAGCGAGCCGTGGACGTACTCGGGACTGCACTGGCAACACGACCGGGTCGGCGCTGGCACGCAGGTGGAGAAGAACGGATTCACGTCCGCCGGGCACTCCGGGGGAGCATCGCCCACGGTGGCATCGTGGGGGATTTACCGGGCCGTGCCCGGCCCGATCGACGAACCCGTGCAGTGGTGTTGGTCGACGTGAGTCAGTCAGTTCTCGATACCGTGGACCGCGGCTTTCTCGTGGGGTTTCTCGTGACAGCGCACCGCCGGTGGAGCAACACGCGGACGTTTTTTTTCGATACCGACGTGCAGGAAGTCTCCGACGCATTCGAGGTCAGGGGGACGATGGGCGCCGTGACGGCCCTCGAACGCGCAGAGGCCGAATGGGGCGGTGGGACCCGCATCGGGTGGTCGCTCGAACGGGCACTGTCGGACAGTCCCGGCCTCGTTGATCGGGATACGGCGGTCCTGGTCGTGAGCGATGGCCTGGAGGTCGGCGAGCTCGACCGGCTGGAAGCGGCGATGGCACAACTCCACCGACGGGCCGCGACAGTACTGTGGTTGAACCCGCTCGCGGCCGATCCCGAGTATGAACCGGTGTGTCGGGGCATGGAGACGGCGCTCGGATACGTCGACGGTCTGTTCGCCTTCACCGGCCCTGGGGACCTCGAGGCGATCGCCCGGCAGCTCGACCAGCGCGGGGTTCGCGGTCGCCTGGGGTATCAGTTCGATCCACGACGCGAAGCGGCAGCGACAGCCGGTGTCCGAAACGAATAGTGTCGTTCGTCCCCGAGAGATACACAATGACCGAATACGAATGGGACGTCTCGGAGCTCGACGTGCTCGATGGGA
>SKQO01000002.1 GCA_007118975.1 Halobacteriales archaeon
GAGCATGCTCGATCGCCGCAGCTGCGTGGTCGGCAGCCTCCATGAACTCTTCGCGTGCCACTTCGGTCGGTGTTTCGTCGTCCGGTTCAGGATTCGACGGCTCATCAGCCGGGCTCGACTTGCGTTTCCTGATCCTTCGCAGCGCAATCCCACCGATAACTATCCCGGCGAGAGCGAGATATCCTCTCATCACACCACGTCTTTGATTGACACCCCAAGAATCTTTCTACGTCACGTATTGTGATTATGGCTGGAGAAAATCCTGCGATACACTGAAGAAGCCTACTGTTGCTGTGCGGACATCTATCGGGAATTGGAACGAAGCGCGTCGATCGAAACCCGGGACAACCGAACTGATCTCGGGTCGTTTAGCGTTCTTCCTGCTCGGCACCGGGCCCGTTTCGCTTGACGCTATCTATCCCGTCCTCGGCAGCCGATCTCGACGCGTAGCCCTCTCCAGAATCCGCCAGGATGTTGCCGTTCCGATGACGGAGCCGCCAGCGCCACTCGCCCCCTTTGTCCTCGTACAGTTCGAAGGCGCTGGGGTCTACGTCCAGGACGGGGGCATCGACGCCGTGCTGTTTGATTCGTCCGATCGCGTCTTTCGCGCCGCGCTTGGACGCGTATCCTTCGCCGGAGTCGGCGATGACGTTCCCGTTGTCGTGGCGGAGACGCCACCTCCATTCACCAGCGCTGTCCTCGTAGAGTTCGATGGTCGCGCTCATTGTTCTTCGACCTCCGCGTCGGCGATGTTTTCACGAACGCTTTCGACGCCGTTGCGAGCGGCGGCACGTGCGGAGTACCCCTCGCCGGAATCGGCGAGGATGTTCCCGTTCTTGTGGACGAGTCGCCAGCGCCACTCGCCGGCGGAATCGCGGTACAGTTCGTACCCGACCGGATCGATGTCGAGATATGCGGCCGAAACGACGTGATCTCGGACTCGGCTGACCGCGCGCTTGAGATTAGACTTCGACGCATAGCCCTCGCTGGAGTCGGCGAGGATGTTCCCGTTGTCGTGGCGAAGCCGCCATCTCCATTCATCGGCCTTGTCCTCGTAGAGTTCGAACCGCGCCCGACTGGCGGCGTCTTCGGCAGTCGTCGGCATCACGACCTCGGGATCGTCGGCGTCAGCGGGGACTTCTGCGTCGGGGTCGATCCGGAGGGTGCCGGCCCCAAGGGCGTTGCGCCGGACGCTCTGCATGCCCTTCTGGGCGTTGTGACGGCGGGTGTACCCCTCCCCGGAGTCGGCGATGACGTTGCCGTTGCGGTGGCGGAGCCGCCAGCGGTGTTCGCCGGCCCTGTCCTCGTAGAGTTCGAAGCGGGCCTGGCTGGTGCGGAGCCCTTCGAGATCGGCCTCCAGCGCAGTTACCTCGTCTTCAAGGTCGTTGGCGCGGCCGGTCGCCTCCGCAAGCTCGCGGTCGCGGGCTTCGAGGTTCGCTGCAGTCTCCGCAGCGTCTCGCTGAAGTGCCTCGTGTTCACCACGGATCGGATCGGTCAACAGCGGGATGAACGCGCCGGCGATGCCGAGGAGGAAGAGGCCAATGATGTAGGTAAGGATGACACCCGTATCGCCGACCACCAACGACCACCCCTCCGGGAAGATCACCAGAAACCAACCGATGGCGATCACACAGATGAGTGCGCCGAGACCGGCGATAATCGTCGCGGCTCGCTGGAGCGGAAACCGGATGACTGATCCGAGTGTGATTAGTACGGGCGACAGCGCCAACAGCGCATAACCGATCCCCCGCGACATGGTCGCCGGCGTGGTTGCGAAGAATGCAAGCACGCCCAGGAGACCGGCGAGCACCCCCGCGAAGAACAGCCAGTAACCGTTGATCTCGTCGTTCGTCGTCGCCTCGCCGATTCTCGATTCGTACCAAGATACTAACAACCCCTGTGAACTGGTTTCAGGCATCTCTAACGTTTTCAGTAGTAATGTTACATATAGTTGGCGTCAGACAATCCTGGCACATCAATCTGAATGCCGTTGTCTGGTTCATCACGGAAGAGGTGAAAACCCAATAGCCTCTTGGTGATTGATACATTTATTTACTTAAAAGGTCGTCTCGAATTGATCGGATTGTTCGAAATCTATCCAGGCAAGAAGCGTGCTATACCGTTGGCGACTCACCTCTGGCAACGAAATCAACGTTGACATCGCGAGTACCACAGTTCAGAGAGCGGTGCCAGAACGGCTATCTCAAACGTCCGCGGCAATACCGGCATAGCGAACGTCGCTGACTCTGAGGATACCCGGCGCAACGAACGCTGCGTACTGTAGCGATCCGAGCCGGTAGGTTGATGTGTGGGCTCTCTGTTACACGTCCTGTATGTCCGACGCGAAAAAAGACCGTTTCAAACGGATCGACAGGGCGATCGATAAGGTGCGCGAGGAGATCGACGAGGCTGCCGATGAGTCGAAGGAGCTCGGCGGCAAAGCAACAAAAGAAGTACGTGAGGCCATTGACGAGCTGGAAGCCAAGGTAAACAACCTGCGAAAGAAGGACGAGTAACAGACAGGTGAACTCCGAGGCAGTCTCCTGGAGCGTTCACTGAAAACTCACTTCTCGACAGTACTTGACAGCAGGGTTCCTAGAAACTCGATCTCCTTACCGGGTCACGAGCGGTGTGATGGGCCGTTGAGCGGTGTGATGGGCTTCGACAGACGTTCAGTCGTCAGCCGTTGTTGGCTGGTCTCGCCGTTCGATCTGATTGGTCTGGCTGAGGAAGCCAAGCGGAGAGATACCGCCGGCGATGATGGCGGCTGCAACCAACAGCGCAGCCGAGAGGACGACGTATTCGTTGCCACCGTGGCCGGCGATGGCTGCGCCGACGTCCACGACGAACACCGTGAAGAAAAACGAGACGATCGCCAGGATAATCATCAGGACGAACGCGACCAGGTTCTGGACAAAATCCGATAGTGCCGCCATTATGCTTGCCATACTGGGTGGTTTTCAAGCTGGATATATAAACTCGCGTCAGACACACTTCAGGAAGACTGAGGTAGAGAGGAGTGGTGACGGAGCTCCCTCCGAAATTGAGGCGTCCCATACCCTATCGCTCCAATCTGTCGTTTCCGGTCCCTCCCACGAATTTTTTCGGACGTACAGAACCTGGGCAAGCGGCCACTTTGCGGACCGGGTCTCGGTGATGGCAAAGATGAACACTTGGGCACGCGGTCCAGTTCGATGTTAAGAAGCATGATGACCATTACGGTGCCTGTCACTATCGTTCCAACCGTCCTCCATAGGTCGAGAATATCACTGTTGACACGCGTCGGATTCGCGCACGCGTCTTTGAGTTATCGCGGTGTCGGCGGGAGCCACCTCCGCGACCATTCGATCGTCATTGACCCAACTCAGTTTGCAAATGAACTTTTCCAGCTTTAATTTCTCACCGTGGTGCTTGCGGTCTTCAGAGTGACAATGCTGTTGGTTAACCAATATCTATAATTAACCGCATACACCACCCCATTTATATGAGTGACAGACCGGGTGGGACGAACCTACAGGGTGAGGCGCCCGATGCCGAACCCGTCGTCGAAACTGATGAGGCGACACTCACGGAGGATGCCGAACTCGAACGAACGCTCGGGCTCACCGGCGGCCTCGCAATAGGGATTGGGACGATGATTGGCGCGGGAATTTTCGTCTTCCCCGGTCTCGCCGGCGGGCAAATCGGGACCGCCGCGACGGTCTCCTTCGCAATCGGTGGCGTCGTCGCACTTCTCGTCGCGTTGCCGACCTCGGAGTTGGCAACGGCGATGCCGAAAAGTGGCGGCGGATATTACTTCATCTCTCGCGGACTCGGGACGCTGGCAGGCACCATCATCGGCCTCTCCCTGTGGTTCGGCCTCGTGTTCGCAACGGCGTTCTATCTCGTCGGCTTGGGCTTTTACGCGCTGGATGCGCTCGCCGAAGTGGGGATCACTATCGTCGCGAGTCCGGGCCTGATCGTCTCTGTGATCGCCGTCCTCGCGGGAATCGGGTTCACCGTCCTGAACGTCACGGGGACCGAGAACGCGGCGAAGCTCCAGAACGGCATCGTCGCCTTGCTGCTGTCGATGCTCGTCGCCTTCCTCGGGTTCGGATTGCTCGAAGCGTTCGGGTTCGTTGACGCCGGCACGCCGCCGGGGGAGGCGGCTGACGTCTGGGAGGTCGTCCCGATCATGTCCGTTGCTGCACTCGTGTTCACCTCGTATCTGGGGTTCGCACAGGTTGCAACCGTTGCCGGCGAGATGAAACAGCCGGGGCGAAACCTCCCACTGGCGATGATCGGCTCGGTCCTGATCGTCACACTGCTGTATGTGCTGACGATCTTCGTCGCCACGGACATCTTCACCCAGGACCGGTTGCTGGAGGCGGGTGAAACGGCGATGGTCGAGGTCGGTCGGCAATTGCTCGGGACGCCGGGTGCGCTGGTCATTATCATCGGCGGCCTGCTCGCGACGATGTCCTCCGCGAACGCGTCCATCCTGAGTACGTCCCGAGCGATCTACGGCGTCTCGAAGGACGCACTCCTGCCCAGGGGGGCCAGTCGGATCAACCTGAAATACGGGACGCCACACGTCGCCCTCGGGATGGCCGGCGGCCCGGTCGTCGTGCTCGCGGCCAGTTCATGTTCGTGCCGTCGTTGTCAGGTACTCGATCAGTGATCCCCCGTAGCGTGTGGGCGGACGGGAGGGATTCGCAGCTACTGACGTTCAGCTCGATTCAACGGGGGTGAGCATTTTCGTCGCTGTCTTCGCCGAGGTCGCCGATGAGGTCGGCGATGTCCGTGCCTTTGCTTTCGCCGGGGAGGATATCGCCGAGAGTGGCGCCGAGGGCCGCAGCGGCCCAGATGACGGTAACCCTGGCGAGTTGCTCGAGCGTCGTGGGGTTCTCCTCGTGGAGCCGCCCCCACATGAGCATCAGCCCGGCCGCCACGACGAAGGAGATGGTGAGGGCGCCGACGAGTCGTCGCGGGATGATTCCGAAGATCGGTCGCGTTATTTGGACGTCCCGGAAGTCAGTGGCGTAGAGCAGGCCGGTCGTCAGCACGATCACGAACAGCGTGTTGATCGCCAGGAACAGCGGAAGTGGCCCGACGGCGAAGTCGACGAACCACTCCGCGATCTCGAAGACGCCGTCCTCGACGAGCAGCGGCAACGAGAAGACGATACCACCGACGGCGCCTTCGGCGATATCATGGGTCGTGTACTTCCTGATGCGGTCACTTGCCGGTAGCCGCTTGAGCATCCGTTTCGTGCGCTGGACTTCCAGACGTTCCTCAGAACTGGTCACCGTTGCTTCGAGTTCTTCTAACTGTTTGAGGACGTCCTCGATTTGGTACTCACCCCCTTTCCCACCATCGCTCGATTCACTCACCTCCAGACTCATAAACCATCCATCAAGAGGGTCTGTATAAAGGTTACCACCTTCTTCCGATTCATCTCCCGGAATCGCGTTCGACGCCAGTTTCCCCACGGAGACTCATCGGACTGTACAATCTCGTTTGTTCTCGTTTCGGGTTTTCAACCTGATCGAGAGCTATACGGCGGTCCTCGACACGGTGATGACGGCATCCTGGCCGTTCACCTCCTGTAGGTGGGTCAGAAATTTGTTGACCATATTATTGTCCACCTCGTGGCACGACCTGCTCCGCTCCGAGCTTTGAGAACCGATTCCAGTTTGTCAAGGAAGATGACTGCGCTATCCGCGTTGGCGACAACTTTCCGTGCCTCGACGAACAAGTGGGTGATTCGCTCAGGGGACTCATTGGTTCACTTTTGCAATACGTATGCACCGCTGATCTTCACGAACGGAAGGCCGTCGACGCTCGGTGCGGCGCGTCGAATCCGAAGACGCTTGGTGCGAGGAGGTTGGTAGCGAGGTTTACCGAACGTTCGACATCCGATACCGTCTATGATGTGAATGGATTCTCATATCTCTCGATGTGTAGTGTTAGACATCGGAATGCACTTCGGCAGAATCTCTGACTGTCAAACGGTTTACTCGACCTGTTTCGGTGTGAATACCATCTCAAATCCAGTTATATCCGGTGATGTAGGTGGTCTCAGCCAGCTACGCAGGACGGCCTCCCGAGTTTAGGTCCACAAGGGAATCTTCGTGCGTTCTGATCAGGATGGCGTCTCTCGGAACTCCCGTTCGGAAAGTAGTTCGACGACTTCCAGCAACAGCGAAACTACGAGTGGCCCGACGATGAGTCCGATTGGACCGATCGTGAGAATGCCACCGACGAAGCCGACGAAATACAGCCCCGACGAGATCTTCCCCGTCCGGGCGGCGAGTCTGGTTCGAATGACCGCGTCGGGAATGAGCGAGACAACGACAAGTCCCAGCACCAAGACAAGGGCCGCTCGGGTGGTGGCACCGATCAGGAGGTCGCTCGCTGCCAATGCTACGATGAGAAGACTCGGGCCGAGGACCGGGATAAACTGGAGGATCCCTGCGATGACTGCCAGCAAGAACGGAGATCCGTAGCCAAGAATCGAGAACAACACGAGCGCGAGGACGAATGTTGCGGCCGCCGTTGCTGCCTGAATGACGTAAATCGAGTAGAGCGTCGTGCGCGTTCGGAGGTGCAACCGTGTCGGGATGTCGTGATATTCCGGTGGCACCACTCGAAAAGCTGCAGTCCTGACCGCGCTCGGTCGGTAAAGTATCCCGTAGACGAGGAATGTGAACACGGCTAGTGCGAGGATGAGTCGTGGCGAGGCACTGGCGATCGCGACCGCCAGTTGCCGAACTCCCACCTGCGCCGCGTCCACGAGTGGTGCAGTCTCAACGACCAGTTCGAAACCACCCACGGCAATCGGCACCGAGTCGGGAAATCGTCCCAGGTAAGTGAATAGTTCCAGTCGCCGTCGATACATGACGAACAGTATCGGTGCGACAAGAAGCACGACGACGAGAAACGCGACGACAGTCGCTATCGTACTGGCTACCCGACGTGATAGCCCTCGCTGAACGAGTTGTTGACGGAGCGGGTACAGAACGTATGCGACAGTGATAGCAAAGACCACTGTTTGCAGGATTTCTGCCAAGATGACGGCTGTGAGCGCAGCGATAGCGACGAGCAACACTCCGAGCGTACGTTGCCGGGTAAAAACCATGCTATTTGGTTACAATAGGTTAACTAAATCGTTCCGATGCACCCTACGATATCGATGAGGGGGCCGATATTGATCTGGGACCAATAACTGGAGTTCAACCGAAGTGTGCCCAGGTAAAAGAGCGAATGAGCCTCAGCCACCGAACAGCGCGGGTTCGAGCAGCGGAATTAACCACGGATATATCGGCTGATTTTCCTTGAGTCTACCGAGCGTGCTTCCGCTAGCTCCTCCTGAGCGTACTGGATAGCGTGTTTGCCAGCGGCACCCGCATGCTTTGCGGCGGTTTGAGCGTGCTCGGTTGTTATTTCTGATTCTGTGCGGGCTGCTTCAATCGATTTTGCGATGTCTCCAGGCGACGTTTTTCGTCGCTTGCGAACGGCTCGGAGTCTAACGACCACGATTGCAAGGCAAGTTATTTCGACAAGTCCGTTTTTGAATTTGTTCATGAATATGCCGCTTATTCAGCTGTCTCTAGGTCGGATTGTGCATTTCCCGCCGACCGCGGACTTTACGGAATATAAGAAGCTCGACGACAACTACAGCAAGTGGAAACCAGACCGGACGTATTGATCTCAATATCCAGATACGAAACTACCTGCCGGATCTCATCGAACCAGGGCCTATGACGACTTCATGAGATACCAATACCCCTCGATCACCGTTCGACCTGCACGTAACCGGGATCCTCGGACGCCCGTCTCGGGGTTTTATGTAGCCGACAGGCTTCTCCCAACCATGTCACGGGCACGGACCCCAGGAGCGGTCCTGGTGGCCGGCGGAGGTGGTCTGGCCATCCGTTCGGGATGTGCGGATCTAGCGAACGACGAATATGACGTCGACTCCATCGCTGCGAACGTTGAGGACGTCACGGACGATGGCAAACGGTTCGAACTCGCAGCTGCCGACCCTCATATTCTGGTGACATTCGAAGTGGGTTCGAGGACGGCTCCGGTGGTTCGAGCGTGACCGACGTCCTGTCCCCGCCGGGTTGGGGACCGACCTTGTCGGGTTTCGGATCGATGTGGTGGGGCTCAGGTGCCGACGTGATGGAGGTAGAGGCACGTCTGACCACTGCGGGAATGCAATCGGCGGTTCACCGGCCGGGGTGACATGAGGGAGATGGACGATGACTGGCCTGATTTTCCCGGAGACGTCCACCGCGGTTCCGGTGACGGCGACGCTACCCCGATCGAAGACCGTGGTCTGGACCCCGAGACGTTCGCCGTCGTTCGCGAGGAGCTGCGAAGCACCTTCGAGTACCAGGTCAAGCGGCTTCAGGAGATAGACAGCAAGGCCATCGAGATCCTCAAAGCGAACTTGCTGCTGATCGGGATCGTCGTCACCGGCGGATCGATCCTCGTCCAAACCGACCTGGAGATCGGCCCCTTCCTCAACCCGTTTACGGTCGTCGGTGGACTTCTCCTGTTGGCCTCGACCGGGCTGGCGGCGGTGACCTACACCGCGTCGAACCTCCGTGGCGGCCTCGACGCCGATGCCGTCGAGACGACCCTTGCCATCAAGGCCGCCCGAACCCGTAGCGACGGCGCTGGAGACGGCGCGGAGGTCGCGACGGGTTCGGTACCGGGGTTCGACGAGCGACTGCTCCGGAGCTACGCTCGCTGGATCGAGTATAACGCCCGGGTGACCGCCGTCAACGACATGCTGGCCACGGTGACCGTCCTCTCGGTGTTCGTGGCCTTCATCTTTGTCGTGGCGGGCGTCGTCGTGGCCGCCATCGGGTTGTCACCGCTCGCGGTCGTGGCGGCGTTCATTGCGGTTACCGCCATCGTCACCGCCTTCGGCTGGGTCGCCTACCACATGGACCACATCGGGATCGAAACCGAACCGTGGCCGAACACCTTCGAGGGCATCCGGCTCTCGAAGGGCGCCAGCCGCGAGCGGGGCCTGCAGGACCTCCTCGGAATGGTCCGGCGGCCGCCCCCGGACGACAACGGGGCAACGTCACCAGTGACTGACGTGTCTGTAGATGATCCTGAGCGATAACGATCCACGTATCGTTCGTTCCGGCGGTTGCTCCCTCAAGATTTAACGGCTCCGCCTCCCGCGATTTTCGACCTTTCGACGAGTGCGACACTAAGTCGCATCGGCCAATTGGCTGCAATATCACCGTATACTCCACCCGGTGGGAATCAACGAGCCGAAGCACAGGTATTGCTTCCATTAAACGCTATTATAACGTTCCGCCGACTGACGAGCATCACCCAATTTTCGAATAACCCCGATATGAGGCTGCGGACCATTTGGAACATCCCGAATCTACCTTTCCGTTCACCAAGATACTCCGCCGACGGTCGGGTTACATTATCGGATGTCGATGCCGTGTGGGTAATGTGACATGAGGTGTGCCGGTGCCTTCCTCACGCGATTAGGTCCTTCGGCAGGGTCTCACCATGGTGTGGACGTCCCCTGTCCGCTCTCTTACGGAAGCGCCGGAGATAGCGAAACTCGACGGTGTTCGCGCCACCGCCTTCACGCTAACTGTGGCTACGCCTGATGGGCCTCCTGGAATACCGGATATAAGAAAGTGTTATACAAACCAACTTAATTGGTAAGTTAATGCTTGTCGAAGGGGTATCAACCGACGCGCTCGTCGTCTTCGCGCTGATCGGCGTTGCATTGGTGTTATTCGTCTCGGAGGTGATTCCTAACGACGTTACCGCGATCGGCATTATATTCGCGCTGGCCGCGCTGGAGCCGTGGACACAGATCGGCCCACGGGGTGCCATTTCGGGGTTCGCCAATACAGCGACGATCACCATCGTCGCCATGTACATGTTGAGTGCCGGTATCCAGAATACGGGGCTCGTCCAGCGGTTGGGAATCCATCTCGCCGACTTTACGAGGGGCAGCGACCGCCGGGCGCTCATGGCGACCGTGTGTACTACCGGTCCCATCGCCGGCTTCATTAACAACACGCCAGTGGTGGCGGTTTTCATCCCGATGATCTCCGATCTGGCAAATAAGAGCGGTATCTCTCCATCGAAGCTTCTGCTGCCGCTGTCGTATGCGGCCATCCTCGGAGGGACGCTGACACTGGTCGGCACCTCGACAAACCTGCTCGCCAGCGAGTTCGCCGCCACACTCCTCCCCCGTGGCCCGATCGGCATGTTCGAGTTCACGGCGTTGGGGGCGCTCATCCTCACGATCGGGATCGTCTACCTCATGACGGCTGGGAAATGGCTGACTCCGTCTCGGATCCCGGTCGATGCGGACCTCGTCGATGAGTTCGATCTCGAAGACTACCTCGCTCAACTCCGGGTCGGCACGGAATCGCGGGTAATCGGTCTTACGGTCGACGAACTCAACGAGCGAACCGAGTTCGACATCACCGTGTTACAGATTCGGCGGGACGCCGAGGTGTTCGTTGCCACTGCCACCGACCAGCGGCTCGAGTCCGGGGATGTCTTGGTTGTCCACGGATCGCTTCAGGCGGTGAACCGCTTTCGAGAGACCCAGCATCTCAGCCAACTCGTCCGCCAGGAGGTCACTGAAGAGACGTTTGTGGAGGAGGCGGCCCCAGACACGCTCGCCAAAGCGGTCGTTCCCGAGGACTCGACGTTCATCGGCGAGACGCTCGCGGAGGCCCGCCTCCAGGAGTTCCACCGCACGACCGTCCTGGCGATCCGTAGAGAGGGTGAGCTGATCCGGACTGGCCTCGAGGAAATCCGTCTCGAGGCGGGCGATTTGGTGTTGCTCCAGACCGATCCGGACGCCATCAGGTACTTCAGCGAGACGTGGGACCTGGTGGTGATCGAAGAGGGTGCCTTCGACCGGCTCCTTGAAGGCGGACTTGAGGAGATCGCCCCGCTGTCACCAAAGACGCCAGTCGCGGTCGCCATCATGGTGGGCGTCGTCGGCGCGGCCGCCCTCAACCTGGTCTCGATAGTGGTCGCGGCACTTGGCGGCGTCTTCCTCATGGTCGTCACGGGATGTCTGTCGTCGGCCGACGCCTACGACGCGGTTTCGTGGAACATTATCTTCCTCCTCGCGGGAGTTATCCCACTGGGCCTGGCGATGGAGGCCACCGGCGGTGCCGCACTCATCGCCGAGGGACTCGTCGCCACGGCGGACGTGCTCCCCCTCTTGGCCGTCCTATTGCTGTTCTACATCGTGACGGGGTTGCTTTCGAATGTCATCACGCCCGTCGCCACTGTCGTATTGATGATCCCCGTCGCCGTGGACGCGGCAATACGGTTGGACGCTAACGGGTTCGCGTTCCTGCTGGCGGTGATGTTCGCCTCCGCGACGTCGTTCATGACGCCGGTGGGCTATCAAACGAACCTGATGGTTTACGGCCCGGGGGGCTACGAGTTCACCGACTTCCTGAAAGTCGGCGGTCCGTTACAGTTCCTGCTAGCCGTCGTGACCACCATCGGAATCGCTGTGCTCTGGGGACTTCAGTGAAGAGGATGCTAGTTGCGATGGAACCGACAGCTCGATACGAGAGTGAGGTGGCTGGTGTTTATATCGCTCTGGTAACACTCCCTCTGACAAAGTATGGCGTCCACTTGAGAACGGCGGTTGGCACTGCGGC
>SKQO01000174.1 GCA_007118975.1 Halobacteriales archaeon
CGACTCCTCGGACCGCGAGTTTATCCACGTGTGTGGTGCGTGTGGCATGACGGCGGTTGAAGACACCCAGCAAAACCGGGTGTACTGCCCCAACTGCCGGGAGGAAACCGACGTGCACCTCATCGAGATGAGCTATGCGTTCAACCTCCTGTTGGACGAAATGAAGGCGCTCGGCATCGCGCCCCGGCTCGAACTGGAGGATGCCGTCTAACCCATGTACACCGAGACCCCCAAAGAGATCGATTCGATCCACTTCGGGCTGATGAACCCCGAAGAGTATCGCGAGATGAGTGCGACGAAAGTGATCACGGCCGACACCTACGATGACGACGGGTTTCCGATCGACATGGGGTTGATGGACCCCCGACTGGGTGTCATCGACCCTGGTCTGGAGTGTCGGACTTGTGGCAAACACTCCGGATCCTGTAACGGCCACTTCGGGCATATCGAACTCGCCGCCCCCGTCATCCACGTGGGCTTTACCAAACTCATCCGTCGCCTGTTGCGAGGCACCTGTCGGAACTGTTCGCGTCTGTTGTTAACCGAGCCGGAACGAGAGGAGTTTGCCTCCTCGCTCGATCGGACGCGCGAACTCGACAGTGACGTGATGGATGTCACCAAAGCGGCCATCCGCCAAGCTCGGAAAGCCGATCACTGTCCGTACTGTGGCGAGGAGCAGTACGACATCTCTCACGAAAAGCCGACGACGTACTACGAAGTCCAGGAAGTCCTGACCAAAGAATATCCCCAGCGGATCGCGGCGGCGATGCAGCCCGATCCAGACGACGAGGACGACCAGGGGATGGCCCCACCCGAACTCGCCGAAGAAACGGGCATGGATCTGACCCGCATTAATCAGATGCTCTCCGGGGAGTTCCGCCCGAGGGAAGACCAGCGGAAGGCCCTCGAATCCGCCCTCGATGTCGATCTCACCGAGGAGGATATGAACAAGCTCATGCCCTCGGATATCCGGGACTGGTTCGAGGATATCCCGGACGAGGACATCGCCGTCCTGGGGATCGATCCGGAATCCTCGCGGCCGGAGTGGATGGTCCTTACGGTCCTTCCGGTGCCACCGGTCACGGCCCGTCCCTCGATTACGCTGGATAACGGCCAGCGCTCCGAGGACGATCTGACCCACAAGCTCGTCGATATTATCCGGATCAACCAGCGGTTCATGGAGAACCGCGAGGCTGGCGCGCCCCAACTCATTATCGAGGACCTCTGGGAGCTGTTGCAGTATCACGTGACCACGTTCATGGATAACGAGATCAGTGGCACCCCGCCCGCTCGGCACCGCTCCGGACGCCCACTGAAGACGCTCAGCCAGCGGCTCAAAGGCAAGGACGGGCGATTCCGGAACAGCCTCTCGGGCAAGCGGGTAAACTTCTCGGCCCGGACGGTGATTTCCCCGGATCCGACCCTCTCGCTCAACGAGGTGGGGATTCCCGAACGCGTTGCAACCGAGATGACGATCACGATGAACGTCACCGAGCGGAACCTTGCTGACGCGCGCCGCTACGTGGCCAACGGGCCGAGCGGACATCCCGGAGCCAACTACGTGCGCCGACCCGACGGGCGCCGTCTCAAGGTCACCGAGAAGAACTGCGAGGCCCTGGCCGGTGAGGGTGAGGCAGATGCCGCCCAGGTCGTCGACGTTGGCTGGGAGGTCAACCGCCATCTCGTCGACGGAGATATCGTGATCTTCAACCGACAGCCGTCGCTTCATCGGATGTCGATCATGGCCCACGAGGTGGTCGTGATGCCATATAAGACCTTCCGGCTGAACACCGTGGTCTGTCCCCCGTATAACGCCGACTTCGATGGTGACGAGATGAACCTTCATGCCCTCCAGAACGAAGAAGCCCGGGCGGAGGCCCGCGTGCTCATGCGTGTTCAAGAGCAGATCTTGAGCCCCCGATTTGGGGAGAACATCATCGGGGCGATCCAGGATCACGTCTCGGGAACCTATCTGCTCACCCACGAGAACCCGAGGTTCAACGAAACCCAAGCGCTGGATCTGCTCCGTGGGACGAGTGTCGATACCCTCCCCGATGCGGACGGCACCGACGAGGAGGGCGATCCCTACTGGGCGGGCCGGACCATCTTCTCGCTGTTGTTACCCGACGAGCTGTCGTTGACGTTTACCAGCTCAGCGGGTGATGAGGTGCAGATCGAAGGTGGCCAGCTCGAAGCGGGGACGATCGATGATGATGCGGTCGGGGCCTTCGGTGGGGAGATCGTCGATGCCATCGTCAAACAGCACGGCGCGACCCGAGCGCGGATCTTCATCAACGAGGTCGCCGACCTCGCGATGCGCTCGATCATGCACTTCGGATTCAGTCTCGGTATCGATAACGAATCGATCCCCGAGGACGCCTCCGTCCAGATCGACGAGGTCATCCAGAACGCCTACGAACGCGTCGAGGATCTGATTCGCACCTACGAAGCCGGAGAGATGGAGAGCCTCCCCGGACGGACCGTCGATGAGACTCTCGAGATGAAGATCAGTCAGGCCCTGGGCCGGGCGCGTGACTCGGCCGGGGAGATCGCCGAGGAGAACTTCGAAGAAGATAATCCGGCCGTCGTGATGGCCGAGTCGGGAGCCCGAGGGAACCTCCTGAATCTCACCCAGATGACGGCCTGTGTCGGGCAACAGCACGTACGAGGCGAGCGCATCAACCGCGGGTACGAAAACCGGACGTTGAGTCACTACGAACCGCATGACCTTTCGGCGGATGCCCATGGGTTCGTCGAAAATTCCTACCGGGAAGGTCTCGAACCACGGGAGTTCTTCTTCCACGCGATGGGAGGTCGCGAAGGGCTGGTCGATACGGCGGTGCGGACCTCGAAATCCGGCTATCTTCAGCGGCGGCTGATCAACGCACTCTCGGAGTTAGAGGCCCAGTACGACGGCACGGTTCGGGACACCAAAGACCGCATCGTCCAGTTCGAGTTCGGGGAGGACAACACCAGTCCGGTGCGGATCTCTTCGGACGAGGCCTTCGAGATCGATGTCGAGGACATCACCGAACGCGTTCTCGGCGCCGAGTTCGAGAGCCAGGCCGATATCGATGCCTTCGTCGGCCGAGAGGACAGTCCCACCAACCTCTCGGAGTACGCCGATGGTCATCAACAACCGAGCGCCGA
>SKQO01000065.1 GCA_007118975.1 Halobacteriales archaeon
CCGACAGCGGACGATGCGCCGCGACCACGCACAGAACGCGCTGGTGCGTGACCTCGTTGAACGGCTGTACGACGAGGGTGTGGCGACGGTGTACGTGGGCGACTTGACCGACGTGCTGGAAACACACTGGTCGGTCAGGGTGAACGAGAAGACGTACAACTTCTGGGCGTTCGGGAAGTTCATCCACCGTCTCGCGTGCGTCTGTGAGGAGTACGGTATTAGTCTCGAAGTTAAGTCGGAAGCGTGGACGAGTCAGACGTGTCCCGAGTGTGGCGACCACGAGGAGACGGTTCGCCACGGAGAGACGCTGACGTGTCCATGCGGATTCGAGGGACACGCCGACCTCACGGCGTCAGAGACCTTCCTTCGAGAACACAGCGATTGCGAAGTCAGGCCGATGGCACGGCCCGTGCGATTCGAGTGGGACGACCACAATTGGTCGGGGACACCACACCCTCACGAACGTCCCAAAGAAGGGCGCACAAACCCGCAAGTTGCCTCCGTGGAATCGGCATAACCGAACCCCCAACGGAGGAATCCTCGCACCTTTGCGCGGGGAGGATGTCAAAACCGTGCCGCCAATCGGGTCGCAGTCTCCCGCCCGATCCCCTCGACGCTCTCGAGTTCGGCGGGTTCGGCGGCCCGGATGCCAGCCAGACTTCCGAACCGACGCAACAGCCGGCGCCGGCGTGCTGGACCGATACCCTCGATCTCCTCGAGCGCGGTCGATACGTCGTCCCTGACCGACTGGTGGTACTGGACGGCGAACCGGTGGGCCTCGTCGCGCACGCGTTGGACGAGATGGAGCGCAGGATCGCCGTCGGCGAGGCCGAGCCAGCCGTCCGGGCCGACAATTCGCTCTTCGGCCTTCGCAATGCCGATGACCGGAACCGACCAGCCACATGCCTCGACCGCTTCGATAGCCGCCGCCCGCTGGCCCTCCCCGCCATCGATCACGAGCAAGTCCGGGTCCGGCCGCTGATCGCGGCCCTCCGTCGCCCGAGCAGCCCGCCAGCGGACGAGTTCGGTCATGTTTCCGTAATCGTCGTTCTCCTCGGACAGCTTCTTTCGACGATAGTGGTCGGTGTGTGGCTCCCCGTCGAAGAAGGTCACGTTGCTCCCGACGGTCGCTCGCCCCTGTGAGTGACTTACGTCGAAGCCCTCGATGCGATGTGGGGGATCGATACCAAGTGCCGCACCGAGCGCCCCCACGCCGTCCTCGCCGTAGTCCGCGCTCCTGGCGTTCTTCAGGGCCAGTTCGACGAGGGTCGCCTTCCGGCCGGGGCCTGGTACCGAGAGTGTGACCCCTTCTCGTTCGAGCCATTGGGCAATGTCTTCGTCCGCCGGATCCTCCGGGACCAGCAGCTCGTCCGGTAACTCCCGCTCTGCATAGTACTGCGCGATGAAGGCGGCCAGCACCGACGCGAGCCCCTCGGTCCCGTCGGGCGGTACCGTGACGCGATGGCGATCCCGGTCGACCAACTGGCCGCCCTCGCTGTGTAATCTGGCGACGGTGGCGCGTTCACCGGATACCGCGGCGCCCAAGACGTCCATCGTTCGTGGGCCGTCATCTGCCCGTATCGCGGGGGCAGTATCGGTGTGGAAGGACTCGACGATGTCGAGGCGATCACGGATGTTCGCTGCGCGTTCGAATCGACGGTTTGCAGCCGCTTCCTCCATCGCCGACTCCATCGGATCGGAGAGCACGCCAGTCTCACCCCCGAAGAATCGGTGGGCTGTTCGGACGGCCGCTTCGTAGGCGGCCGCTTCGATCTCTCCCGTGCAAGGCGCCGTACACAGCCCGATGTCGTAGTCGAGACACGGGCGATCGCGATTGCTGTACTTGTGATCCGAGCAGCCGCGCAACCCGAACGTCTCTCGCACCGCTTTAACCACCTCGTCCACCCGTACCCGGCTCGTGAAGGGGCCGAAGACGACTGCCGAGTCGTCGGGATCGCGGGTCACTTCGATCCGCGGGATATCGTGGTCGGTGAACTGGACCAGTGGGTAGGACTTGTCGTCCTTCAGGCGGACGTTGTACCGGGGCTGGTGGCGTTTGATGAGGTTCGCCTCGAGCAACAGCGCCTGGGTTTCGGTGTCCGTCACGGCGTAGTCGATCTCGTCCGCCCGTCGCACCATCTTGGAGACGCGACGACTCCGGGGATCCGCGTAGCTCCTGACCCTCGCCTTGAGGTCGACCGCTTTGCCGACGTACAGGATACGATCGTCTGCGAGGAACTGATAACACCCGGGGGCAGCCGGAATCTCGCTGGCCCGCTCCCGCACCGCCGCGACGTCCATCGCGTATCGCTAGTCGGTTGCCGGGTTTCAACTACACGGTAATACGAAACTCGCTCCCGGCAAGCGCCAGTGGGAGCAGACAGGAGGGAAAACCGCGTTTCCCAGCCTCGAGCACTCCAGCGTCTCCGCGGGGACGGGAACTCCGTCGACGTGTCGGACGGCCCCGTGCGGTACCCACGCACCCACCGCTGGGTTGCCGAGAAGGAACACCGAGTGCTCGAACGGGTCATCGCCACGTGGACTCGTCGCTGCCGACACGCCATTCATCTGAGCTCGGAGGCGTGCAACGCCGCGGTCGAGGTACCAGTCACTCGTTGACGACCCGGATCGTGCGGCAATCCAGCCTGCCGCGCTTACACCCTCCTGGCCCCGGAGCGTCCCCGGGAGAACCGAGTCTTTCAGGCAGGCATCCCGATATCCGTAGATGTGCTGGAATCGTGATGGTCCGTACGGAGACTCGTGCTCGTAGCCGTCCAACGGGGGAAAACCGTCGCGCGCCCGCATTCGGGATCGAGTTCGCGGACGAGTCCTAGCCTCAGACACCGACGCAGGTCCGAGTTGGTGACCAGCAGGCGGGGTTCCCGATGATTTTTCCGCGAGAAACACGATCGTTTGGCGGATGCAGCTTCACTGGCACCGTCGGGACCTTCGCCTCGAGGACAATCCGGCGCTTTGTCGGGATGAAACCCCGGTCGTGGGACTGTTCGTCTTCGATCCCGCGTTACTCGCGGGTGCAGGTCCCCCGCGGGTGGCATATCTTCGGGCGTCGGTCCAGCGACTCCGGGACGCCTACCGCGCGCACGGTAGCG
>SKQO01000167.1 GCA_007118975.1 Halobacteriales archaeon
CGTCAAGATTATCATAATCAAGTGGTTTTAGGACATCCATTTACAGCCAATCATTCCCGATAATCACCGTTCATTGGTAACGGGTAGCAACGCTTATTGCCGACGCGAGTCCCTACCGCGTGTGATGAGTGCCACCATGAGTCAGGGGGCCATCCTCGTCTCTGAGATTCTCGAATCAATTGCTGAAAGCGAGAATGTAGACACTCTGGATTTGCCGCCCCTTGGTGGGGTGATCGATACAGACGCGCTAATTACATTGCTCAATGAAGAATCGGAGGTCGATATTTCGCTTCGGTACAATGGTTACGACGTAGTCGTAGACAGTGAAGGCGGTATTGAAATCACTTAGGATGCTATCGATGTGGTTTCTGGGTCGAATCCCTGTCGACCGACATGTTTATCGTTGTCTGTGTTAGTATGTGACACGCCGGGTGTTGCCGGGCAGTTGGTAACTCATCCACCGACCGTTTCCCGGTACCCTCGGCAAACTCTAAGGACGCTTTCAGGATAGAGGCACACATAGGGCATCACTGTCGGCGTCCTTTCCTGATTCCATCCCCGCCAGAACACAAACTGTTTAACTATCAAACGTCGGATAATTACCAATTCCGCCACCCGTTTTCTGGGTTGCAGTCCTATCAAGAGTGAATGCCGTTATCGTCGAAGAAGTCCGTCGATTCGCTGGTCATCCCGAGTATGTGGAGTGGTACCTATGCACCGTTGAACCCGGATAACAACCCGAAATTGCTCAGGAACGTTGGGGTGGGAGGGGCTACTCAGTAACCGATAGCCAGGTATGTTCGGAGATCATTAGAAACGCTAACTCGATCTTACACTCCTATACTGCGATAAGTCGAACAAAATCGGTGGGACATGCGGGAAACACAGCGAGTATTTATCGGTCGTCAAAATACGTCTTGTCCACGGAGGTTGACCCTTCATCACGGATCGGGCTTACATAAACCGTGGCATTTGAGTGAATGAGGACGCGCATCCCAGCGTAAGCGAACGTTATCGTCACGTCGTGCGATGGTTCGTCCGTCACGATATCAGCAGCTGCGCCAATATTGATCGAGTTGGGAAGCGGGGGTAGATCTTCGATCGGAGTCCCTGAGGCCTCACTCACGGCTTCAATGACGCGTGTGGTTAACTCCGGCGGAGGGTGATGCATGACATCGATGTAAACTCAATTACCATTAGTTATATTCATCATTAATTTGTATTATTGAACATAATCAACACGCCGTGGCAGATTTGGTTCCTTACTGACCACCCGAACTTGTCCTCGATCTCGGCAGGCGAGAGCCCATCCAGATACTCACACGCTACGGTCAGGCGTTTGATGGCCTTCGGATCGGTCTCGTCCGCGGGTTCCTCGCACCTCCCTAATGGCTACTCGCTTCGTTTGGTCGCGTTGGCGGTTGTATTGCTCTTGTCGACGACCTCGGCAAACCCGACGTTCGGCGTCACATCGGTGATTTCGATTTCAACTTTATCTCCCGGTTCCGTCTCGGGGACGATGACAACGTATCCCTGGTCAACCCTGGCGATCCCGTCTCCTTCATCACCGATACTTTCAATCTCGACGGTTCGGTTATCGCCAATCGATACCGGAGCATTGGGTTCTTCGTTCTGGGTTCGTTCACCGTCCTCATTTGGACCGGATTCGACGACCTCGATGGTGATACGGCAGATGTCCCCCTCGGAGAGCGTCCCGTAGTCGAATTCCTGTGCGGGAACTTCGATGAGATAACGCTCGCCCTCCCGTTCGATACGTGTGGTGAATTTACTCGTTATATGACTTGAATCTGAACTCATGGGAATCGAAAGCCGATGCGAGAACGGAAATCGATCCTAAGGACCTCCTTCGGGTCCGGATCGTATGCCCACCACCGATGGTCTGACTCACCATCCTCGCACGTATTCCGTCAATAAGTACGCTCACTTGAGTGTATCGACCATCGGATCACGACAGTGGTGCCGATCAGTGTTGGGAAAGAATATATGAGGCGAGTGGTCTTCCAGAGGACATGGTAGAGGTTGGAACCCAGGCACCTGCTTTTGCGGTGCCGAAAGCCGGTGGTACGTCGTATAATGACATCGAACCGTTCACGCTCTCGGAGGCGATCGGCGATGGGCCGATCGTCCTCGCGTTCTATCCCGCGGCATTCACTGGTGGCTGTACCGAGGAGATGTGCGCCTTCCGGGATTCGATGGACCGATTCAACGAAATCGACGCCCAGGTGTACGGTATCAGTGTCGACCTCCCGTTTTCCCAGAACGTCTGGATACAGGAAGCGGACCTGAACTTCCCGATGCTCTCGGACTGGAATCACGAGGTCATTCGGCAGTACGACGTCGGGCTCGAGGACGTCTATGGGATGTTCGAGACGGCAGAACGGAGTATCTTCGTACTCGATTCCGAAGGGACGGCTCAGTTGAATCCGCAGACGGCGCGGGAATAGGCCGTCAGAATGATGGAAGTGAAGCGGGAGAGTGTGCTTATGGCCAAGACACTCTTCCGCTTCGTGAAGCAAGTGGCTTGCCTCGCCCAAAAGCTTACTGACGCTGCGGTGATGAAGCTGAGCCATCCAGCCGGCAACGGGTTTGCCGGCTGGAAACATGCCGTTCTGCTTTATCTCCGAGAACACATGGAGGCAGAGTATGAGGAGGTCATCGACTGGGCCGAAGAAATGGAGCGCGTTCGGTGCCTCCTCGGTCTTCGGCGCGGGGAGTTCCCCGCGCCGTCGACCCTGTGCAAGGCGTTCAAGCGAGCACCGATGAGCGTCTGGCGGCAGCTGCTCCGCCGCTCAGCGGAGCTGCTGCCGCAGAACGGCCACGGTGCGATCGATGCCACCTATTTCGATCGGCAACAGGCATCGACACACTATCTTCGCCGAACAGGCCGCTCTGTGCGGACGATCCAAGCGACGTTTCTCGTCGATACAGCAGAAGGCGCGATCCTTGATCTACACTGTAGCACGAAGTGGCCGGATGAAACCCGGATCGGCCCGAAGGTCGCCCTGCGGAACGCAGGCGACCTTCTGAGCCTCGCTGC
>SKQO01000101.1 GCA_007118975.1 Halobacteriales archaeon
AGTTTCGTCCTGCTCGAGTACTTCGATAAACGCTCTGGTGATACAGTTTGGGTACGGCGACCAGATCGCAACCCGGCCGATGGCCATGAGGTCAAGTGCGTCCAGAAACGCAAGGGTCGTACTTGATGCGGGTGTGCCGGTCACGTCCGCGATTGCAGCCGCCTGACGGCATGCATGCTCCTTGCCGCGAATGAAACTCCCGCTAGTACACGCCCACATCACAGAATCGACATCGAGTGTCGACAACCGCTCGCTGGCTGCCACCAGGTGCTCGACTGCCGCCGTCTCCCGGAGCGCCTCAGGTGAATGCCCCGGTTTCCCACAAATGGTGGCGCCGTCCCTGGAGATTCCAAGATACGCTCGGACCTGCCGGGTGCTTGATTCGACCGTCTGGTAGTATTCGTGCTCCGTCCCGCCGCTCGGTAAGATGAAACCGAGCTTCAGCACCTCATTCTTCATATCCTGGAGCTCGTTCGAAGCGAAGGGTTTCGTCGGCGTACCCTTCTCTAAACAGTCGCGCACAGGCGTCGGCAAACTCATCTAGATTATCCACTGCCCGAGCAAATACATTACCCGGCATGGCGCCCTCTGGGCCGATTAGCAAGTTATTTCGCCCGTAAAAGACGGCCAAATCCACCAATCCATCGGGGTAGCGTTCCCTGGTTTCCACAGGTAGATCAATACTGCTCGAATGAACAAAGAAATAACAAATATCTCCCGGGATCGGCGTGATCGTTGCGTTTTCGGTACCTGGAAGGTCGTCAAACGGCGGAACGAGCGTGTATAATTCCCGGCCTGCCCATTTGGCGTGGTGCACGTCGTCCGTAACAGGGAGATTATTCCAAACTGCGCGTGAAGTCTCTGGCGCCTTTTTCTCCAGTAAACGAGCGGTCATCGAAATCTCCTCATTTTCCAGGCTGATACGGATGTGTTTTGCCATCGTTATTGTAGCAAGGACGGGCCATTCGTTTAACCGTTTTCGATTGATGTGGGAGCAACACGCATGGAGGTATGTCTGATTTACTTCATGTGCGCTTCACATTCTTCCTCACCGTTAGTGTACGTAATTTCCAGGAATACGGGAGAATGCAATGAACTCTATCCAATAACCTTGCTAAAACCGACATAGACCGTCCATGATTCTTAGGTCAATGTTGACGTGAGTGGTATCATCGATCGCTATTACTTTTGAGATCGCTTTGGCGGGATCGGGTCACGATGTGTGTGCCTTCTATTACAGTATCACCCTGCGACAACTAAATCGGTCGGGAAAGTTAGCTGTTGGGCAGAACCCACGATAGGATCAGAGCCAGGATTATCCTAGTATTCCTAACACGTTGAAGTGCGTCTTTGACGCAATTTGCTGGGCCAAATCCACGGGCGTGTAGAGACGGTGATACCCATGGAAGAGAAAATACCGCGAAATAGTTTGAAAATGATACGGATGTGATGAATGAATCTCCTTATCTCAAGTTAGCTCCGGTAGATTTAGGGCCGATTGTGAGTACTGGTTTACCATCTCTCCCCACGATTCGCCACCTTGAGAGGATATTCAATCAAGATCAGATCTCACTATAATCTTTATTCGAGGCTTTCATACGGGCGAACTCCTTGAATACCGGTATCTAGGTGTGGTCAAAGCGGGCATTCCCCGGGCCATTATAGCTGCTATCGGTGCTCTTGTTCTATCTCTCCCACTGTAGTTCACGGCCAGAACGATGGTTCCCGCCACGTTACTACATCGTTCGCTAATGAAGAACAGACGTCTCCATCGTTGTCGCCAGTAATGTTATTGATTATTTTATCGTTGATGTATATTCTTACATCGTAAACCTCGATGTATTCAAACATCCGAATATTCACGTATGAATTTTCGTTCCAAAAACCGACTGTTCTCTATGAGCGAACGAGGAGATTGGTATCGAATTGTCTCGAATCCAATCACGCGTCGTCGGGTACTCACACCGTGGCGTTATGGAATCCAAATTCTCACCGATATGAGTTCTGTTTGCTAGAATGGGTCTGGCAGGGGAGTGGGATCATCATGGAGTTCATCGTTGAAACGATCTATGTTGTTTCACAAGCTCAGGGGGACTTCTATCCTCCCCCGGGATGTTCGATACCTCACGGGGTAAACAACCTTAATCGAGGGATCTCACGCTTTTATCGGTTATCCGTTCACCTCTTACTTGTGCGACGTTATCCCACCATGGAGTTTGTCTATGATGACCGGTTGATCTCGATGGCGACCGTTCAGTACATTTGGCGGTGTTGCGCTATTCCAACTTGGACGCAGCCGGTATCATTACCCAGAATAAGACAGTCCCTTGCCCCAGAACCATGACGAGCCCGTACCAGCTGTGTGGCCCTACTCGACGGTGGTTTCCATTCATCGGTGTCGTTTTGTTTGTTCCACCGACCTGGAAATCGTGTGGTGAAGTTCCCCGTTTAGAGGCTTTTGCTGCGGACCGCGGACCTGTTGGTTCGAAGAAAGTCGTCACGCTCAATCTCTTGTTTAATTTCAAGGGCAGGTGTGCGCGTTTTGTTCCAGGGGGACGTTTTCGTTTCTTATCTCGGCAGAAAGCGAGGTACTCGGCGTGAAGCCTCCATTACTCACCTAACGTGGGGTCTCAATGTGCTCCGTGGAATTCCATCTATACTTCGTTCATTCTTCTGAATAGTGAGTGATGTGGGGCTGAGAATGGGTTGATCACGAGTATTCACATTCGGTGATGCTCCCAGTTATCCCATCGTTCGGCGCCCGAAGGATGTCCCCGTACTCAACGTCATGAATAGTACTGTTCGAGCATTGTCCCGTGAGACTGCCTCTCGTCCTGCTCAGGACACGCTTGTGCACGATTGTGCGGACAGTCGCATCCATGTGTTCGTCCCAACCCAGCCGAACCACAGTTCGGGCGACGTCAACCGGTCGTTCATGTCTTAACGGGCGACGGGCCTTGTTGAAGCATACTCGAGCCCTCGGACCTTGTCTTCCTGGGGCGATGGAATTGAGAAGGTTGGATTGCCATGCTGGTGCGACGGCATGGTCTTGGAGGAGGTAGTTGAAGGGCACATTGAGGTGACGAACATTTCTTTGATTCCGTACGGTCGGGAACTCGGCCTCCTGGTTCTTTTAGAGCTCTTCTTTGTGGTCGCGGACTTTCTGTAGCGCTTCCATGATCTTGCCAATGTTTTCCCGGTGCATCAGGAAATCTTTCCCCATAGCAATCGCTTCGGAATCGTAGATTCGTTCTGCCTCAGGACAGTGCATGGCATCATAGTCCTTTTCGTTGCCATGCTGCAATACTGGGTCGATGTTTGCGAAGGCAGGGTTTCGGTACAACGGGTCATTGTGTGCCGTGCTACAAGGAACCCCTTCGGCTTGAAGGGCTTCCATGAAGTCGTCTCGGTGGATACCGTTCCACTGCTCGGCGTCATATCGGAGGAAGTAAAAATAGTACCCGCGCTTGGTAATCCGCGGATCTTGCTTGAGAGTGTCGATGCCGTCTATCTCTGCGAGTCGTTCGGCAAAGTACTCTCCATTTTTGTATCTGCGATCCGTCTGCTCTGGCAACCGGTTAAGTTGGGCCAGAAGAATGCCCCCGAGAAACTCGGAGAGACGGTAATTCCCGGCAGGAACATGGTGTTCGTACTTCCCGCTCTCGATTGAGCGACCGAGATGGGAATACGAATAGACCCGCTCTGCCAGTTCGTCGTCATCGTATGTGATCACCCCTCCCTCTCCGCACGTGAGCGGCTTCCCCAACTGGAGACTGAAACAACCCATGTCGCCCAGCGAACCGACCTTCTCACCGTTCCACTCGGTTCCGTGTGCTTCCGCGGCGTCCTCGACCACGTAGAGGTCGTGGGTGTCAGCGATTTCTCGGATTGCATCCATATCGGCTGGATAGCCGCCGTAATGGACCACCTCGATGGCTTTCGTATGTTCGGTGATCGCGGCTTCGACCGCCGCCGGATCGAGTTGGTATGTTTCCGGATCGACGTCCACAAACACCGGGACGCCATTGGCGAGCACCACCGCCGAGGCGGAAGCGAAGAAGGTTACCGACGGGACGATCACTTCGTCTCCGGGTTTAAGGCCGATCGCCCGAAACGCGAGTTCGAGGGCTTGCGTTCCGTTGGGCACTCCCGTCGCATATTCCGTCCCGATGTACTCGGCGAACTCGTCTTCGAAACGTTTGACTTTTGATTCTCCCTCCTCGAAATAGAAGCCAGCGCTACACCAATTACCACTTTTGAGGACATCTTCGAGCTGCTCCCGCTCGCAATCGCCAACAATGGGCCATTCTTCCCGCAATCCATCGGGCGCGACGGGATCTCCTCCATTGATTGCCAAGTCAGCCATTATACACCGTTCCTCTGGGAGCTCCTAAAGGTCCTTTCGATCGGAACCTATCAGTGTGAATCGCTGAAAAAATGGGTGGTCGCTCCGGCCCGAATGTTGTGGACTTCGTAACCATCCAGGGGATCAGCTTGACTGTGGTCGCTTAGGGACCGACCAGTCGTCTCGATCGTCTGCGTCTCAATGAGCTTGTGGTGTTCTTTCGCAACATGCTGAATGGTACGGCTGCTGTCGAACGGCTTCGGCCACGTATGCCAAATTGGGTGGTGGTCGACACTCCATCGAGGAAGCTGGTCAACAGTAAGCTTGCTCCTGCTCCATCCCCGATGCTGAACGCGCAGTCAATGTCGATGAAATCTTTTCCCAATGCTACACATTTATTCGGTCGTTTGTAATTGTCCAAAACCAGGCGTGTCAACGGTTCTCTGATTATCTATTGAAATTAGTAGTTTCGACCAAATAACAAATATACGAGGGGATGGCGCAGGACGAAGTTCTTGTGGAAACCACCACTTCTCTCCAGGACATACGTGAGGGGTTGCGCTCAAAAAGTCATCGTCAGTCGGCTCATCCCAAGCTCCCACTCCGGTCGATGTGGCCACACTAGTCGGGTGATCATTACGATTCATGGCCGACGAGAAAACCGGGGGAATGAACTCAGGGAATTGATACATGTTCTTAACGTGATGCCGAGAATGAGAATAATGATCGGTTCAACCCTTGGAATGTTACTGCACTTCACTACAGTTTGAATACAAAAAGAGCACCCTGGTTGCGTCCCGGGGGAACTGCGCAATGATTCGGTTGAGCTCTACGATCTCGTCGAGGTAGAGAACAACGATACAATAAGGGTGGAGCGAACTGCCACCAGCTTACTCCTTGCCAATGGGATCCATTACAGGGGCCAAGAGGAAAAATATTGATCCTTCTTGATTGGAAAACATATAGTTCGACAGATATGTATTGTTAGATGAAACAGCACCACGACACTGATGTGGAGTGGAAACTCACGACTAAGAATATAAATAACTTGTCAAAAGTGGTGACGGACTACTGATACGAGTGGCCACTCCTCCACAAACATTTCGTGTCACGGGCGTCACACTGCTAATCAACGCCCTGAATAATCATGGACAGATGTAATGAAGTGATACTTGGATCGATGATACGGCACGTCATGAGGGTTCGAACGACGAATCGTCGATGTTCGGGTTGCGTTGTTGATTCAGCGACGCAGAACGGTCGGGGACGAGCTTCTGGCAGGTCTGTGAGTTCGTGTTGAAAGCGTGGCTAGAATCGACGAGAATGCCTTTGCGGACGGAATCGAGGGATTTCACGCCAGTAAATTAGGTCAAGAGTTTCCAGTTCGCAAACGGCGGGACAAGCCCAACCGTCGTCGGCAAGACCGATCGCATCCGCACCCGGGATCCATAGGGAGAGGATCATTGTTCAGCTACCGATACTCGCCGGATTCGTCAACGTATAGCGGGGGATTATTATCGGTGTACGATCCACCTTCGCCGACGATGAGTGAACCCCTACGGACGGAGCTCCACGAGGACTACGCGGCCGCCCTGGCAGAGAGCGAGGCCAACGGGATTCCCACCTCCTCGCAGGTCAGCCCGGAGGGCGCCCGAGAACTACTCGCTAACGCCTGGGAGACCGCGGGTGTGTTAGATAATCCGCCGGCAGTCGGAGCCGTCCGTGGGTATCCGATCGCGGGCCCGAATGGGTCAGTACCGATCCGAATCTACACGCCTGATGGAGACGGCCCGTTCCCGGTCATTCTCTGGATGCACGGCGGTGGGTGGATTCGGGGCGACATCGATACCGCAGACACCACGTGCCGGATGATTACGAGGCGTACCGACAGCACAGTCGTGTCGGTCGATTACCGCCTGGCACCCGAACATCCATTTCCGGCGGGACTCAGGGATTGCTATGCGGTACTCGAGTGGATCGATGCCAATCCGGGGGTAGTTCACGCCGACGGTGAACATCTGGTCGTCGGCGGCACCAGTGCCGGCGGAAACTTTGCGGCGGCGCTCTGTTTGATGGCACGTGATTTCGATGGGCCGTCGATCACCTTTCACGTGCCCGATATGCCGGTCATGGAGTACAATTTTGACCGTCAGTCCTACCGCGAAAATGCGACCGGGTACGGCCTCGAGACGGCGGATATGCGCAATTATTGGAACCACTACGTAGCCGAGGAACTCGATGCCTACCATCCATATGCCTCCCCGCTCCGGGCAAGAGACCTGTCTGACCTTCCCCCAGCGTACGTGACGACGGCCGGTTTCGATGTATTGCGGGACGAGGGGATCGCTTATGTCGAGCGTCTCCAGGCGGCAGGGATTCCGGTGACGCATCGACATTATCCACACGCCCCACATGCGGCCATCGCTTCTGTCCGTCTTGTCCAGGAACTCGAGCCATCATTGGCTGCACTCGAAGATTTGACTACCGCACTCAATGGGGCATTTCACTGACGCTACGTTTCGGGACGCCACACCCAATCTGACGTCGGGTTAGATTGATTAGCCATCTCGTGATCGAGTGATTCCGTATCCCTGTACGAATCGCATCGATAGGTGCATCCCTAATTGGAATGTGTCCGATCAAAAAAACGGATTTCTTCCACAGCAACACGATCGTAGCGTCCTGCTGCTTCACTCCGGTGTCAATTACGTGACGGCGTCGACAGCTCCCGCCATTCGTTCGATGACAATGTCGACCGACTCCTCCTGAAGCCGTTTGGGATTGATCGTGGCGTAGCCTTGGTCCAGTCGGCCTTCACCGACAATCACCCGAGGGTCGCCTGCGCGCAACTCCTGCACCAGCGCGGTGGTCGTTTTGTTGTCTCCCAGCGACACCCTGAGAGTGACCGGTACCCCCGCCGCCCCGGAGTCAACCCGGGTGACCAAGAGGTTATCGATGGATTTCAATCCATCTTGTAGACGATCGGCCCGGTCGTTCCAGGTGGCGAGGCGTTCCTCGTCTGCTCCGGCCACGTACTCATCAAGCGCGACGAGAAACGCGACGATCTCCTCTTTGCCCACTTTCATCGCCCGTCCAATGCCGTGGCGTGGCATCCCTGGTAGCTCCTCACTCCTGATCAGGTAGGACGGCGGATCCCATACGTTCTCGTGACCTCCGGACGGTAGATGCTGGAGTGCCACCGACTCGATTAGATCTCGCCGTCCTGCCAACAATCCTGTCGTCTGGGGGCCACGGATCGCTTTCCCGCCGCTAAAGGCGACCAGATCGGCGCCGGCGTCGATGTACCGGGTCAGATTGCCTGAGGGCGGCAGCTCGGCGGCGGCGTCTACGATCACTGGAACGTCGGCATCGTGAGCAATGTCGATTACCGGCTCAAGGGGTAACTGGTTGTGTTTTCGGTCGATGTAGGCCACGGCGGCCGTATCCTCCCCGATGGCCTCCGCGATCTCCCAAGGCTCAACGTTTTCCTTCCCGTTTCCGAGGTCGTTCATCCCGGCCGAAACGAGCGTCGCCCCCGCGAGGCGAAATGCGACTTCGTATTCATTGCGATGGCTCGTCGGAATGACGACCTCGTCGGCGATGCCATCGGTGTGGGGCAACTGATTCATGATCCCGAAATCGTTGCCTGCCATGCACGCGGCTGTCGCCAACGTGAGTCCGGACGCGGCACCGTTGGTGACATACCCACGTTCGGCACCAGTAACGGAGGCAATTCGCTTCGAGGCGGCGGTTTGTAGATCTGCCAGAGAGACGTAGGCTGTCGTTGCCGCTGCCATGGCTTCTGCTGCCTCCGGACGCATGAGTGTCCCACTGATTCGTGTGTGTTCGCCGACACAGTTGATGACCGTCGGGACGCCAATCGACTCGTAGATCGATTCCGGCGTTATCTCATCGGGCATACAGTTCGCTTGATCTTCCCGTGGCTCCGCTGAATGCTGTTTCTTTTGCTCTATCTCCCGAATTGCCGCCGCGAACGGCGGGTACGTCGCGCTCCCAAACCTATTAATCCTCCTTCGTCCCCAATCCATCTATGGTTGACAAATCGTATGGTGAGGTGCCCCGCTCCGGCTATTCCCGATCGAGAACCCTCCAGGAGGCTGCCAGCGAAGAAATCCCGGAGGCGGCGTCTTCGAACTATCGAGGGAGTACGGCGTACGACCCGTACCCAATGATTTACATGCAGGAGGCCGACGGGGCGACCCTCACGGACGTCGACGGGAACGAATACGTCGATTTCCACTGTGGCGTTTCCGCGATGATCACGGGCCACTGTCCCGACCGACAGGTCGAGGCGGTCCGAAATCAGGTCAAGCGGGGGTCCTACTTCGCCACCAGCGTGGAGGCCGAGGTCGAGGCCGCACGGCTGGTTAACGACCTCGTCCCGGGTGCCGAGCGGACGAAGTTTGCCAGCACTGGGACCGAAGCCGTCATGACGGCGATCAAACTCGCCCGCGCATACACCGGGAAGGAACGTATCCTCAAGTTCGAGGGGATGTATCACGGCCACACCGATTACGCACTCGTGAACGTTCATCCGCATCCCGAAAACCTGGGGACGCGTCGAAACCCGACAAAGATTCCAGAAGCCAACGGGGTCCCGACCGCGACGATGGACACCGTGGAGGCAATCCCGTGGAATGATCCCTCGATTCTGGAAGAACGCCTCGAACGTCAGGGTGACGAGATCGCGGCGGTGATCACCGAGGGCGTCATGAGCAATAGCGGACTGCTCTGGCCCCGGGACGGTTACCTTCGGGAGCTCAGGCGTCTCACCGAACGCCACGATGTCTTGTTGATCCTAGACGAAGTGGTGACCGGGTTCCGCATGGCCATCGACGGGGCCCAAGGCTACTTTGACCTCGAACCTGATCTGGCGACGTTTGGCAAAGGCCTTGCGAACGGATACCCTGCCGCCGCTTTGACCGGAACGGCACCAGTCATGGAGTTCATCGAGACTGCACCCGACAAGGCGACCTTCATGGGCACGTTCTCCGGGAATCCACTGGTATTAGCGGCAACACGGGCAAACCTCGAGCTGCTTCAAGAGATCGGCCAATCCGGATACGAGGATCTCTTCTCGAAAGGCGAGCAATTCTGTGCGGGTATCAGGGATATCGCTGCCGACGCGGGCGAGGATATCTTTGTTCCCGAGTTTGCGGGATTTACTGCCATTCACTTCGTCGAACCTGATACCCACCCGGAGCAGTGGCAGGACTGGCGCGACATCGGGGGAAAACCCGATGCGGACCGGTATGAGAAATTCGCGGCGGAGATGATCGGACAGGGGTATTTCTTCCCGCCAAAAACGGGCCGGATCAACCTCATGCACGCCCATACCGACGAGCACATCGACGGTGTCCTCGAGGCGGCGAAAGCCGCAATGAGGTCCCTGGACGACTGAACGGGTCGAACGACGGATCGGGTGACCACGACCACCATCGATCCTCTGCGTTTATAGTCCCCTGAGGAGAGCGATCTCCCATGCCAAACGTGTGGACCTACCCATGGACGCTTGCATCGGCCGGGGTCGAAACGAGTTGCCATGACCTGGGTAATCGAGGTATCGACGCCATCAACCTCGCCACCCACTACCACTCGGTTCAATCGATGCAGCCCCGAACACCCGAACGTCTCTTCCAGCGGTACCCCGGCGGCTGGTATGTCGATTCGGATCAGGCTGCGTTCGATCGGACGCCGATCGATCCGCCGTCGAATCATCTGGAGGCGTTCTCCGATCCGCTCGGCGAGATCCTCCCGACCGCAAACGATCACGGTCTTGCGGTGAACGCCTGGACGGTCTGTTTGCACAATTCACGACTTGGGAGCGTGTATCCGGAGTTTGCGATCCAGAGTGCCTTCGGTGATACGCATACACACGGGCTGTGCCCGTCACACCCGGCAGTACAGGAATATCTGGCCGCAGTCGTCCGGGAATCGGCGAGGCAGGGGGTTTCGCAGGTACAGCTCGAATCGATCGGCTTCCAGAGCGCCTTTCATAACCATGACGACCTGTTCGGACATCCGAAGCGGCACGTCGCGCTGGGTACGACCGGGGAAGTCCTCCTCTCACAGTGTTTCTGTTCCGGTTGTGAGGAGGCGGCGGAAGAGCACCGGATCGACCTTGATGCGGCCGCCTCGCTGGTGCGAGAGTTGGTAGGCGAGGCGCTGACCAAGACTGTAGCCGAGTTGCCCCCGCTCGATACTCTTCGGAACGAATACGGTGTCCTGGAAGCGTTGTTCGATTTCCGAAGCACTGTCATCCAGCGCTTGGTTGCGAAGCTCCAGACGGCATCTGGCGACGTTCCGCTTTCCTACTACACGATGGAGCTACAGCTTGGAACCGATCCTTATGACCTGTGGCCTGCGGGTGTAGAGCTGGAGGCGCTGGCCGAACATCTCGATCGCGTCCTGGCGATCTGTTACGTCGACAACCCGGCCGACGCAACGAGCCGAATCCAGACAGTATCGTCGCTCGTGGACTGCCCCATCGATGCTGGCGTCACGCTCGATCCGTCGGTAATCGAGGACGAGCACACGTTCCGAGCAGTGGTTGAGGCCCTGCAGGGTGCGATTGACGGCTCTGTGTCGGTGTATCACTATGGCGTCGCTCCAGAGGAGCAACTCGAGTGGATCGAGCGGACCTTCACCTGATGCACGAGATGCCTCAAAACGGATTTGTCATTGGTCACTCCTACTACTGAGCGAACACCCAACAATGCCGGATCGAAGCTATGAACGCAAGGAACTGGTCGAGTCGCTCGTCGTCCAGCGCCAACTCCATCGCGGACCGATTGTCTCGGTCATCCAGCATGCATGGCGGCACATCTTCGTTCCGGCGGAGTATGACGAGCTCGCATATGCCGACCGACCAATCCCGCTCGATGGCAAACGCCTCCTCACGGCTCCGAGCGACGTGGCGAAAATGTCGGAATTGCTCGATCTCTCCTCCGGAGACCGCGTCCTCGAAATCGGTACCGGGACCGGGTATCAGACGGCGGTGACGGCGGACATCGTCGGGGCAGAGAACGTCTTTAGTATCGACGATGAGACGTACGCGGCGCTCGCAAAGGAGAATGTTTCGAGGCTTGACGAAGAGATCCGACTCTCCACCGTCGATTTCGATGGAATCCAGATTCGCGTCGGCGATGGCAGGGAGGGCTGGCCGGAGGCCGCCCCCTTCGACGCAATCTATCTGACCGTCGCGGTGGAGAAGCTCCCTCCGGTACTGTTCGATCAAGTTGCGACTGCTGGCCGGTTGCTTGCCCCCGTCGGTGGTACTGGCCGCCAAACCCTGACGTCCTTCGAGCGGCTCCCTTCGGGCGAGTTTGATCGAAGCGAGCACGGACAGGTCCAGTTCGCTCCGCTATTGCCGACGGATGTGCCGGGTTCCCCTGGGACATCGAACGAAGCGGGACGGGATCCCCGGGACGGGAACGTTTAACCCAGTCCCTCGTCGACATCGCCCCGCATGCCAGACATACCAGTTGCGGGCGCTCGGGAGACCGAACACTTGGTATTTGCATCGGGAAACGGGCCGGTCGATCCGGAGACTGGCGAAATCGTGAGCGATGACATCACCGAACAGACTATCCAGACGTTACGAAACGTCGGAGAGAACTCGAGAAGAAGGGTGTGGGCTTCGAAGACGTCATCAAGGCGACCGTGTTCATCACCGATGCCGACTTTTACGACGGGATGAACGAAGGCTACCGCGAAATCTTCGACGAACCGTACCCCGCCCGAAGTGCCGTCGTCACGGGAATCGTCACCGACGGGCAGAAAGTCGAGATCGAAGCGATCGCCGAAAAATAGCGAGCCGATCCTCTTGGGACATTTCGTAACCGGACGGATGCATCCGGACACCAGTGGGATCCGGGCAGGTAACGTATTGTGACCTTTACATCGAATCAACGGATGGGCGGCGATCAAGGCCGTTGCATTCAGGCGGGCGATCGTCCGTGAGCCAGCAGTCTTTCTGATGGACGAACCACTCTCGAATCTCGATCCCAAACTACGCACAACCATGCGGACCGAGCTCCAGAGCCTCCGGCAGAAACTCGGCACAACCACGATTTACGTAACGCACGATCAAACCGAAGTCATGACGATGGGCGATCGGATCGCCATCCTCGACCAGGGGAAGCTCCAGCAGATCGGCACACCGCTAGAGTGCTATCACGACCCGTCGAACCAGTTCGTGACCGGCTTCATCGGCACCCCGAGCATGAACTTCTTGGAGGTAACGCGCTCGGATGGGGCGCTGGAGCACGTCGATTTCACTTATGAAATCTCCCCGGAGCTGGAGGAACGGCGGCTCAGCGACGAATCAGAAATAGTGTTGGGCATTCGACCCGAGGACATTCAGCTCGGCGACGGGACCCATCCCAATGACCTTTTGCTCACGGTGGATGTCGGCGAGCCCATGGGCGACCAGGTGCACATCTATCTCGACATCGGCGACCAGCAGCTCACCGCGACGCTCGACGGTCGGACCCAGGTCGAAAGCGGGAATGAGGTTCATCTCCGCTCCCCCGAGGAACTCATCCACCTGTTTGACGCCGAAATCGGCGAGGCACTGAAGACCAGTACCGTCGAGATCGACGAGGACGTAAGCGACGCCCTGCCCACCCACGGATAGATCGCACCGTTCAGTGAGGAGTGAATACGTTTAATACCCGTTTTCCCGGAAGTATCGGCATGTCTCTAGCGATCCATTATAATGTGCAGGGCTGTTTCCGACCGCCGGGAGAGGATCTCGCCCTCGCGAAAGACGCTATCGACGCCGGGTTCGGGGGCATCTGGATCGGTGATCACTTTTTGCCGTGGCTCGACAGCCGCCCGTACACGCATCACCCGTTTCCGTGGTTCGGCGCGTTGCTGAACGAAATCCCCGACGTCCCAGTCGGGACGTCCGTGACGTGTCCGACGATCCGTTACCGGCCACCGTTGCTGGCCCAACAAATCGCCACGCTCGACAACATGTATCCCGGCCGATTCAATCTGGGCATCGGCGTGGGTGAGGCACTGAACGAGGCACACTTCTTCGACGGCGAGTGGCCGTCGTGGCACGTGCTCGCCGACATGATGATCGAAAGTATCGAGCTGATGCGAGAACTTTGGACCGCTGAGGAGTACATTACCTATACAGGTGAGCACTACCACTACGAGGACATCAAGCTGTACACCCGCCCTCGAGAGCCCATCCCGATCCACTGGGCGGCCTGGGGACCTACTTCGTGCGAATATGCCGGCCGGTACGCCGACAATTTGCTCACCGTGACGGGCCCGGAGGCGATCGAGGCGCGTATCCTGCCGGCGTTCAAACGCGGGTTGGAGAAAGCCGGTCGCTCGCTCGCTGATGCCGACATCACGGTCGAAACCGCATGCCACGTCGGCAATCCAGACGAACTCGTCGCCGAGGTCCGCGAACGAAACGAGTTCATTCCCGTCGGTGAGCTCGACAATCCGGATCCACGGGCGATCGAAGAGGTGGCAAGCGAACGCCTTGCCGAGCTCACAGACGAGGAGATCATCGAGCGCAATACCATCGTTCAGGATCCGGAACCGCTTATCGAGATGCTCGAAGCGTACGAAGCGGCCGGCGTGGATCGAGTCATCGTTGCAAACCAATTGGGTGATCCTCGGGAGACGATCGAGCTTTTCGAGGAAGCGGTTCTTCCGGCAGTCACCTGAACAGGTTAGTCAATCCGTCCGATAGCGTTCGATAGCGCCCTCATCGACAGCACCGGCGAGGCCCGGCCGCTCCGGAACCGTCATCCGACCGTTCTCGAGTTCGAGTGGTGTCTCGAGGATGTCGTCGGTCGCGGTGTAAAGGGTACAGTCGAACGCCAGGTCGAGTTGGGGCATCGCCGCGTATGCGTGGGCTTTCGCCGCGTTCTTGATCCCGAGGTCGTGGCCGCTGTGGTGTGCAAGCGAGATATTGGCCTCGCTCGCCAGGCCCGCGAGTCGCTTGAGTCCGAGCAGCCCACCGGATGGGTGCATGTCAACGACGGCGGCATCGATCGCATCCGCGGTGACTGCGTGATAGACGTGGTGGGGGAGATACGCGTCCTCGTTGATGGCGATCGGTTGTGTCGTCCGTTGACGCAGTCGTTCGAGGGTCCCGAAGCTATCCGAATCGATCGGTTGCTCGAGATATTCCAGATGCACGTCGGCCGCGGCGAGTTTTGCGCCGACCCGCAGTGCGACGTCGTTGCTCCACATCCGGTTTGCGTCGAGGCGGATGTCGAGTTGCCCGTCAACGGCTTCGTCGATGGCAATCATCCGTTCGACGTCACGACGCCAGTATCGACATCCCTTGGTTTTGATGACCGAAAAGCCGTGATCCTGGGCTTCCCGGGCCTTCTGTTGGGCATCCTCGATCGGCATGATTCCCATGCAGAACGCGACGGGTGCCGCATCGCGAACCTTGCCCCCGAGCAGTTGATAGACCGGTTTGTCCTCTGCCTTTCCGAGTGCGTCCCACATCGCCATTTCGACGCCGCCGAAGTAGGCGGTTGGATCCCGGTATCCCAATCCATAGGCGTCGTCGGTAAAGTGCTCGAGTAACGCCTCGACGTTCCAGACCTGTTGACCGATGAGTTGCGGCGCAATCAGGTGTTCCAGAATGGCGCGGACCATCGGTGCAGCGTCGGCCGTTCCGGGAAGTTCGCCCCAGCCGTCGATGCCTTCGTCTGTTTCGAGCCGCACCAGCAGGCGACTGCGATAGGATTCGTCGCCGCAACGGTCGAGGGCTTCCTCGAGGGTAAGATCTTCCGGCTGGTCGTCGATCGCGAACCCACCGATGTACGGCGCCAGTCCGAGTTCCTCATCGCGTGATTTCGTCGGAATACGGACGGGGATGACCTCGATGTCCGTGACTTGCATACACCGGATCCGATCGGCAACGGGACCAAAAGTGTTCGTGTCGGAGTGTGACGTGATCGTATCACACGAAAACCACCGACACGGTACAGTGCCGATCGCATGTGGCGGCCTCAACACGACGGCCAATACCGAGTCTGGCAGATAACGTCAGCCACATCTTCTGCTCACTAGCAACTGTTGCGCCATACACGCCTCATTCATTCGGTCCCCGGCACTGTTTAGACACGCCGGGCATGCGTCCGATTAACGTACGAGAGAATTGGGACGGGCGGGTTCAGCGTGTTGACTCGAAGCTATCGCCCGTTACCGTAATGTGGTGTCCATCCGTTTGCCACAGAGGATCTCCTCAACCGATTCCATCGTATCCACTGTGCTATTGAACGCCGGACCTGGGGTCAAATCGTCTCTGATGCATTCGATGAAGTGGTTGTTGAGCTGGTACGTACCGTCGTGAGCCGTGCTGGGAAGGCTTTCATCAATTACATCGGTCGTTTGGATTACTTCCGCTTCTGAAATCGGCACATCCTCCGTCTGGAATACGCACCGGTCGACGCTGACGTCACCGTGGATGTCCCCATATGCCGAGATACCCAAGCCGTGCATCTCGAAGGTCAGTGACCGACCACCTGCCGTTCGGTTGCTGTTCAGCAGTCCGAGACCTCCACTTTCCAGTTCAAACACGCCAAGAAACATATTGGCGTCAAGGAGGTCGTACGAGCTTGGTTCGGCGAATGCCTGTTTAACGTAACCGTCGACAGATGTCACACCACCACCGGCCCAAGCTAAAAGATCAATTACGTGGGAGACATCCCAGAGTAAGTCATTATGGAGTTCTTTGTCCAGGTTTGCCTTATGAAATGTTCCGACTGCGTGATTCACTTCGCTCCGTTCTGTGACCCGGAGCTTCGCTTCCCGTGCCAACGGATGAAACCGGCGTTGATATCCGACACACGTTTTGCAACCATGTTCATCGGCCAGATCCGCCCACTCATGCGTTTGCTGGGAATGAACGCCTGGCGGTTTTTCAACAAACACATTTATGCCTTGCTGTAAAAGATCGGTGACGATTGGATCATACAGCTCCGGAAACATGATGATATACACGGCATCAACGTCCAGTTCATCCAACATCACTTCATAATCTGCGAATGTGTGCGGAATTCCGTATTCTTCCGCCGTTTGTTCCCGCCGATCGTCGTCTAGGTCACATGTTGCAATCACGTTGGCCCCGTCGATGTGCTCTACGGATCGGTAATGCGCTTGCGCACGGTTTCCGGCCCCGATGAATGCAACGTCAATTTCGCCCATCGCTATCCCGACATCGCTGATCTGGGTTAAAATTTTCCGGGTATGACTACTGTTTTGCCTAGAGACGCCCGATCATTGGTCAGTACAGTTCTCCCAACCGTACGAACTGATGCGTCGCTTTAGAAATCATTCGGGCGAAACGTATTGAATTTCGGTTCTTCCGAAGAGAACAGTTAGGTCATTATATCATCGCGTGATTCTCTTCCGAACGGGCTGCTCAGCCACTGGACACGGGTATCCCACGATGTCCACGAGTTGTATTCGCCCTGAAGCCAAAGGAGAATAACTTCGGATTCATTTGCAATCATAATCGGTCGAATGTCGTCAGCAGCCGACTGTGTCGCGATCGGTTCCCACGACCATTCGTTGGATCTGCCCCGCTCGCCGGCAAACAAGGTATACCGGTCGAGAGCGATGTCATCCCGGGGATCGATTGGCGTTGAAACAACTACCTGCTCCGGATTGGTTGGGTTCAACGCGGCAAGTCCCGTGTAATCCCACTCCCCGTCGTACAGGTACCCACCACCGGTCGCGAGCGGGGTCACAGCCCATTCACCGCGTGTGTAGCTGGCGTACAAGAACCGGTGATCCTTCCGATCGTCGTCGACTCGCGCCTGGATGATAGCAACGGGGTTCCCGTCTGGGTCAATGGCGGCATCGACCGTCCACGCCCGCGTCAGGATGTTTCCGCCGAGACGGGTGTTGGGCGAAAACACTGCGGTGAGATCGGTGACGGGTGCTTCTGTCACCTCGTCGGAAATTTTCTCGGTGACCACAGTGCCGTCACTCCGCTGAAGCCGGTCGTCCCGCACAACGCCATGATACACACCGTTCTCGTAGCTATGCGGATGCCCCTCCGTCGTCACGAAATGGATCTCTCCATCCCGGCTTGCGTACCGGACGTACGGTCGATGTCGACCGCGGAAGGTGAGTAGTTTCCCCCGATACGACCACGACTGGCCATCGTCGGTCGAAACCAGCACGTTCGGATCCCGGTCGACAGAGCGGGTAAACGAGTAGAGGCAGTCATCGCCGGGGTGAATGTTGTTGTACGTGACGCCGTGGCCGTGATCCAGTGTTTGTTCCGGCGACCACGTCGAGAGATCATCCGGTGCGGAGAGCCGCCACCGCGTGAGCGAATCAGACCCGTGTTTCGTGTACATGGCGAGAATGCGCCCGTCGGCCCGCTTGTACAGTGCTGCGCCATTGTGATCGTCGCGTTCGAGCCCGGCGCGTAACGTTGCCGACCCGGTCGTGTCCGTCTCTAGCTCGGACCAGACGACGCCGATATCGCCGTCGCCCGACGAACCATCGCCGACGGCGCTCGCTATCACTCGAGGCCCATTCTCACGTTCGTCGTCTATGATGGCACGTGGATCGGAGAACCAGGTCCAGGCGAGGTTCGGCGTCTCACCCGTTTCATTGCGATAGGTTAGCTCCCTCACGGGCGTATCGTTGTTCATGCGGATCGCTCGTGCGGTGGGTCCCTAATCGTTCGCCTTTCTTCAACGTGTACGGATACGCGAGGCGGAAGTGCACGAGGTTACTCGCCGGAGCGGTCACGAGGGTCCGTGTTATTCTTCTAATCCACATCCCGAGAGGTCGGCAACACGACCTTCCGCTTCGGCCTCGTACAGCCGCCAGATGACGCGCAAGCTCTGGATGCTGCTTTTTGGATCGGTGCGCGGGGTCTCACCCGTCTCGATACAGGTTATGAAGTGATCGAGTTGCCGTTCGACGTGCTTTCCCGGCGGGGCATCGAGGAGCTGCTCCTCGTGGCCCGCCGGATCCAACCCCCAGAGCGTCCCTGCGGTCAGATCCGCGTCCAGTAACCCGTCGGTACAGTGGGCGTGGATTCGGTAGTTCAATCGAGACGCTCGGGCGCCCCAGGTACCGAAGTGATACCCCAGCGCACCGTTTTCGAACTTCAAGTTCACCTGACTGGTCCCCTCTCGTTCCATCCACGGAGTTCCGCGGTTCGTTCCCGTATGCGTCCCCTCGGTCGGTTCCCCCAGAAACCAGAGCAGGAGATCGATGTAATGACAGCCATGGCTGAACAGTTGTCCGCCGCCGAGTTTCTCGGCATCCAGTGCCCAGTGGCCCTCGCCATACCGAGTCAACTGTTCTGTCCAGATGGATACCTGGAACGGTTCTCCGTAGGCCTCCGCATCGAGCAGCCGCTTTACCTCCTCGACGATCGGGTTGAACCGTTGAATGTACGCGATCATGAGGGTGCGACCGTACTCCCGGGCCGTCTCGAGTAGGTCTGTACAGGCTGGCTCACTCAGTGCCATGGGTTTCTCGAGGAGGACGTGACAGCCGGCCTCCAGGCAGTCGATACCGACCGGGTGATGGAGGTGATGCGGCAGGACGAGGATGGCCGCATCGACGTCATCGATCACCGTCGAGTAATCGGTGGCTGCGCGAGCGTGTGAAAACATCTCCGCGGCTGCCTGTGCCCGTTCCGAGTCCGTATCGACCGTCGCGGTGACTCGCACTTGATCATTCCCGAGAAACGCCTGCTGGTGGGCCTCCGCCATCCCCCCGCAACCGATGATCCCCATCCGAATCATGCCCCAACATGCAGGACAACAATGATAAACGCCACCGATACGGCAGTCGATAGGTATATGAGAGCGCATGCTGGCTCTGGGAGACATGAACGTGCGTGCCGTCTCCGACGGCGATCCGGTACAGTTCGCGGCCTCGGAAGTGGCTCGGTATCTCCAATTCCTCCTCCCGGAGCGACAGTCGTCGAAACAGCAGGACGCGAGCGAGACGATCCGCGTCGGGACGGCCGAGTCGATACCGGTAGTCGACATCCCGCATGTCGATGACGAACGGTTTGAAGACGTAGTTCACGTCGATGTTGACGAGAACGGGCACGGGGTAATCGTCGGAAACACGGATCGTGCGGTCCTCCAGGCGGCTTACCGCTATTTGCGGGAACTCGGCTGTCGATGGGTTCGGCCGGGCCCGGACGGTGAGGTCATCCCGGATCTCGCTGCACTTCCTGCCGTGTCGCTCACGGAGACTCCCGCCTATCGACATCGGAGTATGCACCTGGGTGGCAATGTTACCGCCGAAGAGCTCCGCGAGATGATCGCGTGGGGGCCGAAGGTCGGCTACAACGGGGTGATCATCGAGTTCCACGAGGGAGAGACGTTCAAGAAGGCACGCGATCGACGGCTCGAGCATCCCGCCGAACCGTCAGAGCCACTCAGCGAGGAGGCTGCCTTGTCACTTCACCGAGTGGCGGTCGAAGAGATCGAACGTCGCGGTCTGGTGTATCATGCGGTTGGCCACAACTGGACGGCGTGGGCACTCGATATGCCGAATCAACCCCGCGAAGACGATCTCGCGGCGGTCCCCGAGGACAAGCGCGAGTTCCTCGCTGAACTGGATGGCGAACGACAGCTCTTTCGACGCGGGCCGCTCGATACGGAACTGTGTTATTCGAACGACGCTGCCAGGGATGCGTTCGTCGACGCAGTCGTCGAGTATGCCACCGAACACCCGGAGATCGACGTGCTCCACGTCTGGCTCTCCGATGGGCACAACAACCATTGCGAGTGCGAGGATTGTCGGGGGACCCGGCCTTCGGATTTCTACGTCCAGCTATTGAACGAGGTCGACGCGGCACTGACGGCCTCGGGCTGTGACCACGCCGTGGCGTTTCTCGCCTACACGGATCTGCTGTGGCCCCCAGTGGAGGAAGCACTCGAGGACAGCGATCGATTCATCCTCATGTTCGCGCCGATTCGGCGGGACTACATCGGCGATTTCGAATCGATCGAACCTGTGGACATCCCGACGTTCGAGCGAAACGACAACGAGTTCCCGACGGACGTCTCTGAAAACGTCGCGTTTCTCCGTGCCTGGCAGGAACACTTCGATGGGGACGGCTTCGTGTTCGACTATCACTTCTGGCGGGCACACTTCCGGGATCCCGGCTCATTCCAGATATCGGAGCTCGTGGCCACTGACATGCGAGCGCTGCGCGAGATCGGGCTCAACGGGAGCGTCAGTTGTAACGGGCGGCGTGTGTTCTGGCCGACTGGACTGGGCATGGCCGTGACCGCGGCTGTTCTATGGAATGATGAAAGGCCCTTCGAGACTTTTGCGAGCGATTATTTATCGGCGAGCTTCGGCGCGGATGCGGCTATCGTCGGCGAGTATCTCGCGGACGTTTCCGAAGCTTTCGACCAGGAATACCTGGCACGACGACCGGGGGAAGAAGATGCGCCGGCGTCAAATCGCTTCGCGGAGATTCCGGATATCGTCGCCGGGTTTCGGCCGACGCTCGCTTCGAACCGGGAGTTCGACTGTAATGCGCGGGCGGAATCCTGGGCGTACTTACGGGTGCAGGCCGATGTGTGTGAGGGATTGGCGACGGCGCTGGCTGCACTCGCCAATGGAGAGGACGAGGAAGCGACGGCGGCCTGGGAGTCCCTAAAGGAGACCCTTCGGGAGGAAAGCGACGACTCTCGGGAGTTCCTGGATTTACACCAGTTCGAGCGCACATACGAGCCGGTGTTTGCCATCGAAGACTGAGGAGCGGGCTGCATTTTCGTCCGTTTCGGAGTGACGGTCGGGTCCCGTCGGAATGCTCCAATCGACGGATGTCGATCTGTGTTGCTGGTCAGAGAGGGATTCGCACAGAAGGACGTAGCCGTCTAAGTTCGCCATTGACCGCACATTTGTAGTTACTCGAAGGCCGCTGTGTCGGGGACGTCGGTCAGCCTTCGTCAGTCGAAAGTCCGTCGACTTCCCCGACCACCGGCTCCTCGAGCGCGTTCCGATGCGTCTCCTTCCAGGCGTCGGACCCGTCGTCCGGCACGAGCTGTGTCTCGACTCCCGGTTCGAAGTACGGGAACGTCCCATCGGTAGCCATCGCTTCGAGTTGCGTTCCGCTCGCCGCGTATATCGGCTCCCGATCTGGCCAGGTCGTCCGAACGAGTCGGTCCGGTTCCGGCCGTTCCGTGGGCCGGTCGACGAGATACTCGTCGATTACCTCGTGATCTAGTGCAATGCCGAGTCCCGGGTTGTCCTCGAGGACGAGTGCCCCATCGCGGACGGCGAGTGGGTTCGCCACCGGCGTCTCCGCGAACAAGTGATCGCAAATAATATTCCCGCGGGTGTTATTCGGCATGGTCGCCCCAACATGTGCCCAGAAGACCCCCGTTATGGGCCCCAGGTTTTGGATCCAGAACGGGAGCTGGGCGAACTCCGCGAATCCGGCTTCTCTGATAAGGCGATCCGGTCCGCCAGTCCCGAGAACGTACGTATCTGCGATGTTCGTCTGTACCTGCGTCAATTCGGATACACCGCGACCGTTGTGATGGGCAATATCGACGTCGAGTTCGCGTGCGATCCGTCGGTTACCATCGACATCGCCGTGTGGGATCGGCGTCTCGATAGTACTAACTTGCGGGTTCTCGACGAGCTCCTCGAGGATGGGGAGTGCTCGGTCGGGCTCGAGTAGTGTACCGTTGAAGTCAATCCCGATCGAGAACCACGCCGGAAGCGCCGCACAGAGGTCGGCAACGTCGTGTCGAATGTCCTGCCACGGGCGCCCTTTCAGCTTCACGCTCGTGTACCCGCGATCGATCGCCAGCTCGCACTCGTGGATCCAATCGGCGGCAGGCATATCGATGCACCACCAGCTGATCGGGACCTCGGACCGATGTTTGGCTCCGATGAGTTCGTAGACGGGGACCTTGAGCGCTTTGCCGACGGCATCAAACAACCCGATCTGCAGGCTCCCGAGGGAGTCATCGAAGAGTAACTTCATCGCGTGCTGCCCGGTGGCCCGTTCGATGTCTTCGGTCGCTACTGTTCCCCAGCCGTAGTAGAGCATGTCCTCGCCGTAACCCACCGTACCGTCGGAAAGCTCAATCTCGAAGATGTCGAGGTACGTCCAGTGGGGTAGGGCCCGTCGCATGTTTCTGTTCGGGACCTCCCGGTAGGGGAGTTCGATGGTGTGTCGGTCGATTCGCGCGACGGTCAGGGCCATGTTCGTCCGCACGTCCGTCGGTCGACAGGTAAGTGTACCGCTTCCCAACTCATTTGTCCCGATCGCTGCCGTGCGTCGCTTTTACACCCGATCCGTGTCTCCAGGTACGATCGGGTTATTCTTTCGATTCGACCGATTCAGTATTCCAGAATCATGTCGTGTGACGAGGGTTACTTTTGTGACGACCGGGTGGCGACGATGATCTTCGATGCACGGCCCGAAAAGTGTTTGAGGATTCGACGCACTCCGTCGGGTAGACCGTGTCCTTCACAGTCCTTTGCGGTTCGATTAACCACGAGACGAATACGTTCGTGCAGGGAACCACCGACCGGGCTTCGTTTCAGGAACGATGGGAAGTCCAAGGAGAAGCTGTCCCCGACGCGTTTGCGGGGACGGAAACCCAGCTCGGCGGGGTCATCGAGGAAGCCACCAGATCCAGCGTCGAGATGATTTACAGCGTGAACGCTGCTGCCACCCCTGGGGGTGTGGTGACCGAAACGGCGTTCGAATCCTACGCCGAGCAGCTCCTGACGGATGTCGAGGCACACCGCGATGAACTCGACGGGATCGTGCTGCCCCTACACGGCGCCATGGTGACCGAGCACTGTACTGACGGGGAAGGCGAATTGCTCGCCAGAATCCGGGACGTGGTCGGCGAGGAACTTCCGATCGTGGCGACACTCGACCTCCATGGAAACGTCAGCGAACGGATGGCCACGAACGCGGACGCAATTGTTGGGTTCGAAACTTATCCACACCTCGATAAGGCGGCGACCGGTCGCCGGGGCATGGAGCTGCTCCTTTCAGCAATGAAGGGTGAGTCGGCCCCGACAACTGTCCGCGAACGGGTGCCGACGATCATCTATCAGCCGAAGGCTTGGACGGAAGAAGGGCCGTTCGTCGAGATTCAACGACGTGCCAGAGAGCTTGAGAACCGTGACGGTATCCTGAAAATCACGGTCTTCGTCGGCTTCTATCATGCCGACATTCCCGAAATGGGCGTCTCCATCATCGTCGTCACGGACGATGCCTCCGAACGGGGGACCGCGTGTGCTCGCGAACTCGGCAGGGAGATCTGGGACCGTCGGGAGCAGTTTACCGAGGAGTATCCTGACCCCGAGACGGCGGTCCAGTTGGCAAAACAATCACGTGCCGAGCTCGATGATGACGCGGGGCCAGTCGTCATGGCCGATTTTGGCTCGAATCCCGGCGGTGGGGGAGCGTCGGACGGTACAACACTGTTGCGGGAGATGCTCGAACAGGAGTTATCGGACGCCGGATGGGCGATCATGCACGATCCCGAAGCGCTGGCGACCTGTCTCGATGCCGGGGTACGAGCGCGTGTCCAGCCGGATATCGGCGGGAAAACCGACGACAATCACGGTGACACCCTCGAGAATGTGGACGGCTATGTGAAAGCGATCACCGACGGGGTGTTCACGAATACGGGTACTTCGCACATGGGCCAGGGTGTCGTGAACGATCTCGGCCCGACGGTGCGGTTTCAGTGTGGTGCCGAAGACGGTGTCGACGTCGTGATCTCGGGCACCCGCCACTCCGCCTTCGATGCGGAGATCTGGCGGCACGTCGGCATCACGCCGGAGCGCATGAACTACCTCTGCATTCCGAGTCTGATCGCGTTTCTGGGCGATTACGGCCCGTTCGCCGGTGACGTTATTCTCGTAGACACGCCCGGTACCAGCGCGGTGAATCCGAACAGGTTTTCCTACGAACGAATCCCGCGACCGGTGTATCCCCTCGATGACGAACGCGAGATTACGTATCCGCCGTCCGAGTCGAATCCCAGCTGACCACGTAGTAGTTCGATCGTCTCGCCGGGGGGCGTGGGTAACGGCTAGGTGATAATGAAATGTAGCCTTCTATCTTGTTAGACTGGCAAGTCGATTGTTTGTGGGCGCTCCTCTTCGATGGCGTCGAACCCACGAAGAATCATCAGTGTCGCCAGAAACCCATCGACGTGGTCAATCGGGGCCGGGTCCCCGGCGTCGATCGCATCTCGAAATGCACGATTTTCTTCGAGGAATCCGCTTTCTTCCGCGTGAATCACCTCACGTTCGTCGTCGGTCTCGTAGATGAGCTTGGTGAACCGGTCGGTCAGCGTGGCTGCGGCATTCTCGTCGAACGCCTGGAGGAAAAACTTGCTGACGTGAGACGGTCGCTTCGCATCACCTTGAACGAGATTACCCACTGCGCCGTTCTCAAATTGATAGATGGCAGCCATGTTATCGATGATACTCTTTTCTTGATAGTAATTGTCGCCCCTTGCAGATACCGATACCGGATCCGCACCTGCGACGAATCGCATCACATCCGTCGAGTGTACGCCCTGACTGATCACATTGCCACCACCCTGTTCGGGGTCGTTCGCCCACATGTCGTCCGGCCAGCGGTCGTCCATCATCTGCATGGTCACGACGAGCGGTTCCGGGATCAGTTCTCGTGTCCGGCGAACGAGTTCGTAATATCGCATTTTGAACGCTGTCATGAGGATGGCCTCGCTCGCTTCCGCCGCTTCGTAGACCTTCGCACAGTCCTCGACGGTCAGCGCGAGCGGTTTCTCCACCAGCACGTGCTGGTCTCGCCGGAGCGCCCGAATCGCGTACTCTGCGTGAGTGTCGTGGAGCGTACATACGTACACGGCGTCTATCCGTTCGTCCGAAAAGATCCGCTCCGGATCGGTCGTTGCATACTCCCCCGTGAATTCATCGCGATACTCCTGTGCTCGCTCTTCGATCAGATCGCAGAAGGCCACCGTTTCGATGCCATCCAGCGTGTCGATCTGCTCTGCATGCGTCCGTCCAAGCCCGCCACAACCGATAATTCCGACGCGGATCATGCCTGACGGTGTCCCATGATGGGTAAAGTCCTATCGGGAGGTCATGATCCGTGCTCCTCCAGGGACGCTTCGCATTCGGCGATCGAGCGGTCGAGGTAGGCCCACCGATTCTCGAGTCCGAACTCGCTCTCCATGTCCTCGATGGACACCTTGGGTGAGATCGACTTGAGGATCACCCACGCTTCCTCACTGGCTTTGTGAACTTCCGTTTCGCCGGGGTACGTCCGCTGGATGTCGCGGAGCGCCTCGGTGTTGAAATCGAGATGGTATTGCTCGAAATCCGTGTTGATCTCGGCAAAGCTCAATCGAGCCGTCCCACCTGATTCGAGGTCCGAAGTCAGGCCGATGTTGTAATCATCGTTCTCCCCCACGAATGCCCCGGTGGGAGATATCGTCGCCGCGGCAGTTGGCGTACACTTTACGACGTACGTGCCATAGTGACGTGCCCATGCGGTAAGCAGATCACCGCCAGGAAACAGTGAGGGAAAAAACACGATTTTCGGTCGTTCTCTGGCCAGTGATGTTCCGATCCGATCGAAATTCACGTCAAAACACGTGATCGTCCCGATTCGGCCGTGCGAGGTGTCAAAGAGTCCGAGTGATTCACCGGGGATAACCCCGCCTTCTAGCTCCGAGACGGTCGGCCGTTGTTTCCGGTAGGCACCGCGGACGGAACCATCGGCTCCGACAAAGGCGGTTGCATTGTATATCGACCCGGCGTCTTCCTCGATCATTGGCACCAGCACAGCGGTGCCGATCCGGTCAGCGTACTCTCCGACGAGATCGGTTGTTGGCCCGGGAATGGGCTCGGCGATCTCGAAGGGGGCATCGCTGGCGTACTGGAGGCAGTACTCGGGAAAGCACACGAAATCGGGATCGTAGCCCTCGGCGAGCTCGAGCGCCTCGATGATCGCATTCCGGTTCCTCTCGAGGCGATCGGTGGCCTCCGCCGGTGGCTCGAGCGCGATCGACAGCACTCGCGTCTTTCGCATAGGCGACGATACCGAGGACAACCCATAGCTCCTTCGGCAGGGAATGGGCGGTAGGTGCTCGGACGAGTGACACTCATCTCGATGCAGGGTCAATTAGCACTTGATGGCGGCCCGTCACTGGTGAAGATCTGATCCCAGGTCGTTGGCAGGTATCGCCCGGACCGCCGATACGACTATAGTTATAACCGCGGCTCCCCGACCGATCTATCATGTCGGACCCGATGATCGACGGACAGACAGGGGGCGAGCCCCCGGAAGGTCTGTACCGCTTCGACCGGACAGTGAATAAACGCGTGCCGTCGCTGGCTGATCTCACCGAGGAGGATTTTGGGTTCTTTCAAGAACATGGATACCTGGTTATCGACGAGGTCTTGAGTGAGGAAGAGATCGAGGATGGGCTGGACGGATTGACGGCCCTGATCGACGTCCCCGAATTTGACAACGTGATGTACGAATCGCACAAGTTCGAGGAACTCGAGGATCCGGAGGGGACGCCCGCCGATGATCAGATGCCCTACGTCCGTCGATTTGCGTACTTTCTCGAACATGAGGAGCGACTCCATCGAATCGCTCACAAACCCGAGCTCCTCGACGTGATCTCGAAACTGGTCGACGGCGAGCCGGATTTGTTCCAGGACATGGCACTCATCAAACCTCCGGGCGGGCGTGAAAAACCCTGGCATCAGGACAAGGCGTATTTCGACGTTTCGCTGGATGCTCCAGTCGTCGGTGTGTGGATCGCACTGGAGGAAGCAACGGCCGAAAACGGCTGTATGCACGTGATACCGGGTTCTCACAACGAGGGGCCGGTGGTGCACTTCAGCCGTCGAGACTGGCAGATTTGCGACACCGATGTTCAGACCGACAAAGACGTGATGGTCCCGCTCGAACCAGGCGGCGTGTTGTTTTTCGATGGATTGATTCACCACGGGACGCCGCCCAATCGGACCGACACGATGCGTCGCGCGCTACAGTTCCACTACACGGCCCAGGACGCACAGTGGGTCGACGAGGTGCATCCAGGCTTCGACTCGGACGGAAAAGACGTCTACTGCTGACAGGGGTAACCTTCCTGGTTCGAACTTGACCTCGGTTGCCGTGAGAACCAAACAAAACCGGGGTGTGTGGCTCGTCTTGTCCTTCTCAGAGAACTGGACGTGACGCATCGCTTGATAGAAGCGCCAGAGAGCGAGCCTGTGCCAACAGCATTAAGGAATGGACGGATGCCCTCACAAGAACAGGCGAATCGATGCCAGGCTACCAAGAATTGCGGTGAATACTGTTGACACAAGGGTACTATGAGGCGTGCTCAACCGGGTTTACATGAGGCATTTCGAAGCCTTGGGAATCCACTAAGCACGTCTTTTAGCGGACACGATCCAGCACCGCAGGTCCAAGGTCTTCTCGGCTGCACTGGCCGGTCAATCCTTGCGTGACAGGGCTATGCCACAATCACATTCGCGAGTCTGCCGGATTTTCAACTCGACATGGCACAGATCAATGTGCCTCGTGTATCTGCATCACTTCAATATTCTTACAAGTAACAGTGGTAATATTCCCTGGAGACTCGGTGACATCCTTCAGCGAATCGTTTTTGAGCGGCCGATCACGGAATGCTGAAAGCGAGAACGGCAGGGAGCCTTTGTTTTGGGCTGTCGTCACGTGTTAGTTGGTTTGCTCATTACTGGTTGTCGGGTGTGTTGACTGGCCAATGTCTAGATATGATGATTTTTCGATGTAAATCTCGAAGTGTCCACGTGGTGTTTGGTGTACCTGACGTATCGTTCACATCCGTTCGCTTGGTCTCACCGGTCGAAGAGGAACACCATTGGCTCACCCACGCATTCCTCGCGGTGAACTTCGGAACGTTTGTTGACCGTCCCCGACGGCAGATGGATGCATTTTCTCAAAGCAAACTGGTTTGGGACCTGTTGGCTGCACCGTTCAATTGGGGTCCCGTCATCCGTTTTCGGCACGAGGATCGCCACTGCTTGCTTATTCCTTGTCAAAATATAGGTGTCACAATCATCGGTAGCGGATACGGTGCGAGCCCGCCAGGGGGAACGACAGGAGAATAAGACGGTGTTTAAGCTCCGAATGACGTGATATGCCGGCGTGGGATTACACCGACGGTCAAGGATCCCACCGGTGATATCCATCGTCCGATCCAACCCTCTGAGTGGTTCGAGAAATACTCTGGATCTAGGATGGCAGGCACATTCGACGATGGCATGAATAACCTCTGGAATACACGAATCGACCTCTGATGCGATGTCGGTTACGAGCCAGTCTACCTGGGATATTCGCTCGAACTCCCTGGTCTTGAACTCTTCATACATGTGGGCACTCTCCGCTGCCATCGGTCTACGGCAGAGCACCCTGTCAACCGTTGTTTGTCGATCGTCGAGCGCGTTGTTGAACTCGTCTAGTTCATTCGGATCGAATCCAACCCGGTGGCGACGATGCTGTTTTCCGCCGATTTGCTGATCAGGTGATACAATGCTTACGCTCACCTCCCGATGTCGCGGATCGTGATACGATGTCAACGCCTCTACAATCGCCCGGGCATCGAACCTCTTCGCCGTCACGCACAACTCTAGGCTATCGAAAACATCCGGAATGTCTGGTGGCTCCACTCTATCCCGGTGAACGAGCGCGGTACCGACAAGATGTCCCCCGTTTCGTCGAAACCATTCCAGGTTTGGCACTTGTCGATCGATAAATACGTTACGAACGTTTGTGCGGAGGTAGCGAACCCCCAATTGGAGACATCCCTCGATCGGGTAGTTATTGGTCACTCGGTGGGGAGTCGTCGACGGAAACACCGCGGGAATCGTCGTCGTCTCAGAAATTGGACCGAGCGTCGAAATTCCAAGGGGAGATCCAGCGAGGGAGGCGGTGCGCCGTGTCTGCAGGTGCCGGGATCGCTCCGCCGTTCCGGTCGTATTCTTTCCCCCTGTCCGGACGAACAGCGGCTGGAGTTCGTTCTTGACGAGACGAACCAGGTAGAACCTCAGTTTCGGCCGGTCATCACGACCGCGCTCTGGCGGGGGACAAGACGAGAATAGTTCACCGAATCCAGGACGTGTAAACGAGGGGGATGGGACAACGATGAGGTCGGTCGATTCAAATCGATTGTAAAAATGGAAATGGCTATGGCCCGCAAACCACCAATCAACCTCGTGCTCTGCGACTGTTTCGAGTAGCCGTTCTCGAGCGGGGTTGCCAATGTTATCATAATGTCCGATATCTGGTTCGTTTGGCTCGAACAGATATGGTGGCAGATGCGAAAACAGCGCGATCGTGCCCGTAGCTTCGGAAAGAACGTGTTCCAACCATCTTCGCTGTTCCTCGGCCGCAGGAAGTGTGGCGTTCAGCAGTTGAGAGTTGATGATGACAAACGTAATCCCGTGGGATTCCCAGGTGAACCACGACGGGCCAAATCGGTCGTGATAGGCGTCGAGTGATTCCTGGGTGATTGTCGCTGTCGGCATGGTCGGATCCGGTTTGTCACCGACATCGTGATTCCCTGCGACATGCACACAGTTTGCAGCAATTTCCGAAAGCAACCTGCAGGCTTCCTCGTTCGCGATTCCGAAATCGGGTGATCCCGGAAACGCCTGCACTACATCACCCAGGTGAATTACGAACGCGGGATGTATCTGATTGATCAGGTCGATTGTGTATCGGATGCGGTCGTTTTGGTGCGCACGGCTCGTGAATTCGAATTCCGTCTGTCCGGAGCTCACATGGTGTGTATCCGGTAAAATTACAAATTCGAGATCCGCTTCAGGTAAAAACGATGTATCCAACATAGCTGTGCTGCGTTGTGAAGATCGATACGGAAGGAAGCCGTATTGTATTACCGATCAGTAGCGCCGAGCTTCGCGGTTGCCCCACCTAGCCGTGGCGCGACCGCAAATATCCTGCCGTCTGCAATTGAACCAGCTTGGATCGACTATGTTGATGCGATTAACGAAAGCTCTTATGTCGGATTCGTTCCTCGCTTCGGCTTTTGCGATGAATGTGCTCTCGGCACTCGCCCTGGGTGGGGCCACTGTGTACCATAAGGAGCTCATTCACGTTGTCACGTCGCAGACCTCATACAACTCGCTCTTGATTCATTGCTCGGAGTTGGCAAATCCCCGTCGTTGCGTCGGTTTGGCTTGCATTTGCCGTTGAGCCTCAGCCGAGTCGACCAGCCACGGCCGGTTTTACATGCCTCACCAGTCTCTTGAGGACTGATCACCTTCCCCGCTTCAAATTAACCTGTTGTCAGTGAGTCAATACAGACTCCATAGTGGCGGTTGATGCTATTCTCCGCGGTGCCTACCGATCATCAAGCGAGATATTCCAAAAGTATATTTGATGATGGAGGTGTGGTGTGACATCGATGCTCATCGGGTACGTAAGTGACGAGCGATATGTTGCCTTAGCGGATGTGGAGATTCAACTGGAGGGAAACGGGGACAGACGTGACACCGTATCGACTCCGCATGGCGGTGTCTATGCAGACGTCGAGCCGGGTAGGTACCGAGTCAGCCTGACCAAGGAGGGCTACCACACGAAACGGACAGAAGTTGCGGTGGGTGAATATCGCCTTTCCCAGTTCCGGCTGTTATCGACGGAGGCAACAGGCTATGCGTGGCCGTTATGGTGTACGACAGAGGATGAAACGGAAGTATTCATTGATTCCGAAGAATCGGCCACAGTCGAACTTTGGCGTCACGGATTCCAGAAAGAGCATGTGAGATCAGACA
>SKQO01000014.1 GCA_007118975.1 Halobacteriales archaeon
CCGGTCAAATCCAGCGCTCCGGGCGATGTTCCTCGGAGAATCACAGTCAGATTCTACCGGCGATTACGCTCGAATCTGTTTCGTTCTATACCGAGAAAAGTGCTATTTTCTATCTATTTGACCGGATAATCAAATGGAATCACGTCGGTTCTCCATCCGATTTCGGACTTCGATTGGGGCTTTGAAAAGTACTACAGTAACAAACTTTTCCAACTGATACTCCGCTCCCGGGCGGAGGAAATCCTCGAAATCTCCGAATTCGCTATAATCAGACCACGGAAAATCGAAAACCTCAAATAAGTCTCTCGGTTCACCCTTTTCTTTGAATTCATCGCTGGCTTCGGATTCGATAAGTTCTGCAAGTTCAGGGGCTTTATCAGAATCAATCTCGGCTAACTTTTGCTCAAGCTCTTGAAGATCCATCTCTTCGATCATCTCCTCAGGGAACGCCTCTGTCGGAGTTTTCTCAGGATCAACCGGGAGATCATTTTTTTCGATTAGCTCCTTCGCCATAGCGAGCGCTTTTTCCTGAAACTCCCCCGTATCCTCGTTCTCATAGACCCGAACCAAGTCCCTATACAATTGGATCATGTCGCTCAGCCCCCTCATCAAACGTTTATCTGATTCTTCAACTAACTCAAGATCATCCCTTAATATGATCTCGATCCCCTCGATTAACGGTTCGATATCCATCAATAGATGCAGATGGTCGATCTCCTCACCCTGATACTTTCCGTGATCGGAGAGCGTATCCCCAGTTTGTGATTCCTCATCGGAGATGGCATTTCTAGATCTCTCGATGATCCTCGTTAGGATCTCAATCGAGTCGTTGTGCCAATCTCTCGCTGTTTTGCGTTTGAACCATTTCTTGAGTTGGTAGCCCCCAATCACAACAGTCAACATGAGAACAATCCCCCCAAGAATCGCTTGAGTGGCAACCACGATTTACTCGAAATGTTCTCTTTGTTTACTTTAGAAACTACTTGCTCAAGCCTCAACTCCGTGATTCGTGTACGTCAGGGTTTATTCCGATTCGATTCGTTTCTCACCCCATGCCAGCATCCCAGAAAGTGACAGTAGGGGACGGAATCGAGTTCGTTGTTGAACCCGTTGAGGATCCCGATCCAGTTTATTACACCGACCAATCGCCAGGATTCAATATTCGGATAACGAACAACGATGGAAAATGGGAACTCGGACCCGAGAGCGAGTTTCGATGGAACATTGAGATCGATGGGAGGGAGGTTTTCTCCGAAACAAAAAAATTCGGACCCCTCGATCACGGGGAATCAACCAGCATTACAGTCGGGGATCGGGTACTTGCGTATGAGGGGCATGGGGTGTTCGGAATCGGAGCCGGTGGAGCAACTGGAAGGAAAAACGACGATCGTTGGGATTTGCGATCCAAAAAGAGGGGCACTCCAGCGTATTCGTTCAGCGTTTGGGATAAGTCGCATTACGTTGCCTCGATAGATCGGCCGAAATTATTCCAAAAGACGTTGATCGCTACAACGTTGGTTCTCATCATTTTCGCGGCGGTTCAAATCTCGATTGCTCAAGGGTGGATTTGAAGCATACCGCCTCGCCGCTCCGAGTAACGTTATCTAATCCTCCTCGAACTTAGCGAGCCGATCCAACCCTCGTTGGGCATCCTCAGCGATCGGGAGATCGGAGGCGGCAAGCCGTTCGAGCCTCGATCGCTCCTGCTGAAAGATTTGGAGGGGATCCTCCTCGGAATCGGTGGGAGATTCCGCCTCAGCCATTCCGTTCCTCCTCCGGCTCGATCCCGAGCGAGCGCCTCAAGAAAAGATCGTAAGATTCCCCTCGATCTTTCGCATCTCGGAGCGCATCCCGGGTGCTCGGTCGGACGGGGATCCGAGCGGTGCAATCCTCGCTCATGCTTCCTACCAATGGGTTACAATCGAAGAGGCAATAAGACTTATCATAAATATGGCAAATGAGCAACGTTCTTGATTCGTATTCATGGATTAATAGACCTATGGATGGGATTGAGCAACGTTTCCCAATTCCCAGACTGATAGCAGAAAAAATATATTTGGACAAAACTAATATATATACGCTCTATAGGTTCGATCGATGGTCGAACAAACAACCCTATCGGTAAAACCGGAAACGAGAGATCGGGTACGCTCCCTCAAACGGGAGGGAATCACGTATGATGAACTCATCAACCGGATGGCCGACGCATACGATCCCGATCGAACCAGTCGGTAGGGATCAATGTTGAATCGCTCCCCCGGAGATCAGCGGAATCCCGTAAGGGGGGATTGGCAACCCGCTCCCGCGTTGGGCGGAGAGGGGCGACCGATCTCGGGCGAACCGATGATGAACTCGGGGAACGAGGAGGAACCTCGTTCATGCTAACCCTCGGTCGGTTGGCATATGAACTTATTCCTCCCGTTCCTCCGGCTCCCCGGCTCCGAGATGCCGGAGAACGATGCCCAAAGACGAAAACGCCAATCCCCCCACGGGGGATACAGCAAACGAATCGCTCGAACGATTAAACGAGGCGCGAGAAACGTTCCTCGATGCGCTCGAATCCCTCGATCCCGAGGATCCGAACGCCCCGATCGAGGAGATCCGAATCAGTCGGGAGTACCTCGCCGCGATCGATCCGCCGAACCTCGCCATCCGGCGGCTCGGCATCAGGATCCACGCGGAATCGATCGAGGCGGTAACGACCGAGGAGGCGGAACAACGCCTCTATGAGATGATCCGAGATCGAGGTGACCCCGATCGCTCAGAACGGCCGTATCTCTCCGATCTCCTCCTCGAAACCGTTGATCGAATCGAGAAACACGTAACCACCGGAAAGCCGGAGCAAACCTGGTATCGATTCGTATTCGAGAGCGGTGAGAGCATGATCGTTACTCAATCGCAATACTACTCGCCGGAACAATTCAAGCGAGCGTATAGCGATCAACTCGGGACGCTCCCGATCGCCCAATGCTCCGCTGAACAATGGGAGAACGTTCTCCATTGGCTCGGGAGAGATAGGCTCGTTGTCAAAACCGAGGATCCCCTCCCGGAATCGGAGGCGATCGCATGAGCCTCCTCAAGTTCGGAACCTCGGAATGCCACCGATGTGAGGCGGATCAAGAGGGATCGAGTTCCCGGAACCGGGTAACGCTTGAGAACTTTGGCGAGGGGAACGCCCAGCGGATCGAGGCGGCGCTTTGCTCCGATTGCTGGGATACCGTTCTCGCGTTCATCTGAGGCGAAAAATGAGCAACGAATCTCAATCGAGTTCGGGCCTTGAGGCGGCGGAGGGAGATGAATACGAGCCGGATCTCATTGATCAATGGATGGAACTCAACTCCGAGTTTCAAGCGCGGATCGAGGCGATCGAGGAGGAGGGGGCGAGTTTTCAGGATGGCGCAAGGATGCGAGCCGGCGAGGAGTTCATGAAGGCAACCGCCGAACTCGCTCCTCCGGAAACGTTCATCGATCAAACGGCGGGGATCATCAACGAGAACGTTCCCCATATCACAAAGGGAGCGGCGAAAGGGAGAATAACGGATGCGATCCGGGAGAATACCTCTCGGGATCGAGATTCTGATGCTCCCGAGATAACCGATCTCCTCGATGGCGATCTTGATCGGATCGAAAAGCTCCATACCGGCGAGACAGGAAGCGAGCCTCGCCATCGTTTCGTATTCAAAGATGGATCCTCGTTCGTTGTGAACAACGAGCAACTCCGCTCGAAAACGAAATTCCCCGAGGCGTATTACGATGCGAAAAATCGCCTCCCAAAGTTCGAGGGAACCTCGAAGGATTGGCGAGCGTATCTCTCCGAACTCCTCGATATCGAGGGGGATTACCTCGTTGTTCGAGAGGATAACGTTGGTCCCCGATCGGCGGCGATCGAGACGCTCCGCGCCGAGGTTAACTCGACAGAGGCGTATCTTAACCCGGCCGAGGCGGCCATGAAAGGGGCGAAAGGATCGGGACAGTTCATCGATGCCGAGGATCGGGAGTCGGCGGAGGAGTCGGAGATCATATGGGTGCAATCGGAGGTGATCCAAACGATTAGCGAGAAACATGGGATCGATACCGAGCATCTACGCATTGAATTGGATGATCGGGATTCGCGTTGCGGCCAGCGAACGAAGCAACTCCGAACGACCGGGGGGAAACGAGCCTCGTTTTGGCCGCTCGATCGTTCCGAGTTCCGGGAGAAACATATCGAGGCATCGGGAGAGGATCCCTCCGGAGAGTCGGAACCCTAACCCTCGATCTCGCTCATTACCTCATCGCCTGTCTATACCGCGCGGGGAAAATGTGTTTTCGCTCTACCCCTTAACCAATTTTTTGAAAGGTTAGACAAATGGGTTAAAATCGATGTACGGAGGGCTGTCTAATCCCCCCGGAGTACCCTTAGACAACGCTCCGATTCTTTATTCTTGATCCCAATATTCCATGATGGGCAACGCAAAACGTACCTCACAAGGGGGTGAGGGAGATCGTATTTTTCCACGCGCGGTATAGACAGCGGATCGCCTCCGCTCATCTCGGATGGCGGAGAGCGCCGGGCGGGAATACCGCCTCGATCTCCCACAAACCAAAAATCTGATAAGAAAGAATCAAAATATGAAACGTTGTTCATTCTCATTTTTGTCGGTAAACTTTACGTTGTTGTCCGTGGATACTCACTCAAATCTCGGGGAACCCCCATGCAACCCTGAGAATTGAGAAACCCTAATCCACCAAAATCATGAGTTCAGATACACCGACAGCGGGCCGATGCAACGCCAAGACGAGGGATGGCGGGTACTGTGATTCCCATCCGGTTTCCGGCGGGGATCGATGCCGGATGCACGGGGGCACTCAGCCGGTCGGTCCCGACAATCCGAACTTCAAGCACGGGATTTTCAGCGATTACATGGATGATGGCGATCTTGCCGATATCGAAGCGATCGAGGGGATGAGCAACCCCGAGGCGCTTCAAGAGCAAATCAACTACCTCTTGCTCAAGGCGAGGCGGGCGGTTGCGTATATCGAGGGCAACTGGGAGGATTCGGGATCGTTCTATGAAGCGTTTGAGGAGGTAATCGAGGAGGCATCCACCGGGGATGGCATCGGCTCCGAGGAGATCCGGGAACTCGCCAACTTCCTCGATTCGGGAGATGATGCGCTCCTCCAGCTCATGGGAACCATTCGGTGATTGATGAAAACGCATCATGAGATGACCGATGGGCGATCGATCTCGCTCAGCGGCGAACTCACGCATCGCCATGCCGGCGCTCCGGCGGCATCTCCGATCTCGAACGAATGGCGCTCATCCGAGAGCGCCTCAGATTCGCCGGAGAGCCGTTCCGCTGGATCCGAGAGTACTGATCATCCGAGGATCGCAACGCCTCCGAGCGCGGGAGCGAGCGCGGCAAGATCGAGGCGGGGGATTGATCGAGGATGCCCGATGCGTTCGGGTTCAGCGGGTTCGAGCCGCTGAACGTCACAAAGGAGAACGACCAATGAGAAGCATCAAACCGAAACCACGACCGAAAACGGCGACAGCGAGAAAGAACGACGACAGCACCGAGGAGTTAGATCGCCTCATCAAGGTGTACGAACTCCTCAACGAGTACCTCGATCTTGATTATGCCGATCGGGGCGATCCCCTCTCCGACGTTCTCGATTGGACGGAGGAGCAAGAGGATCCGGCCGGCGATGCCATCGAACACGTTCGGGAGATGGCGTAGGATCTCGCTGAGGAGCGGGAACTCGAATCCATCGAGGAACTCCCGGCGGGGGATCTCCTCGCTCCCGGCTCGGATGGCGAGGTAGAGGAGGAGAGCGATCAAGTTGGCTTACCGGATCCCCGGGATCCGAACAACGATGAGGATGAGAAACGCCTCTCCCACCGATATGGGCGCTCGGGTTCGGGGCAGGTAACGCGGGAGGAGTTCGATGCGCTCGCCTCCGAGATCAACGAGTTTCGTTCCTCGGTTGAGGAGGTACTGAACGAACTCCCCGAGGAGATCGAGCGGCAAACCCGGTCGGCCGTAAACGATCGGATCAACCGATCGGGATCGCCGGCTCCGGGCGGCCGGATCGCAACGTTCGGCGAATCGGAAACGGAAAACAGCGAGTCACAACAATGAGCAAAAAGCGAACCTTCGAAGCGGCATTGATCGCCAACCAACCCATCCCGATCGAGGAGGAACGCTCCGATTTGAAGCGATACCTCGCATCGATCGATACCGATGATCTCCGGGTAACAACGGCGAACGTTACCGAGCGGGTTGCGATCGTTCGGTTCGAGGCGGCAATCGGATCCGGCCCGGATCCCGTTCCGGATCTCCGCGGGCTCCGATCGCCTCCAAGCGAGCATAACGAGGAATGGACGGGCGGGCCTTCAGGGGTTGATGCCGCCAAGTATCGCCGCCATAAACTCGGGTTGGATCCAACGCAGAACGTTCCCGAGGGGGCGATTGGATGGGATGCGCTCGAACTCCGATCGGTCGCTCCCTCCTCGGGGGATCTCCACGATCGATTGAACCGGCTCGTTGATGATCCGGAGGAGCCGATCGAGGCTCGCAACCCCGAATGGTTGCCATGGAACGCGGAGGCGATCCCGAGCGAGGAACGTCCCCGGTTCATCGCCGATTACCTGTATCCGCATAAGGATCCGTTCGAGCCGCATGATTCCCCGGCGGCGATCGCTGATGCGATGATCGGAGCTGGTATCGAGGATTGGTTCTCGGTGCTCGCCGTTGCGATCTATCCGGAATATACGATCGCTCGCATCGGAACCGAATTCCGAAAGTCGTTCCTCCGATCGAAGCCAACTCGCCGGTTCGGAAAGCGGCTCCAACGAGCGTATCTGGAGCGGCAAATGCCGCCTCGATGGGGTTCAGCAACGATCGTTACCGGGAATGGGCGCTCGCTCGATCTGATCATCCGGGAGCATCTCGATGAGGAGCCGGCCGTTCCGGTCGTATGATCGGGCGATCGGCGGCGAGAGCCGCATTCGAGATCGAGCATCGTTCCGGATCCCGGAGCGCGAATCCCGAGGCGTGGCCGTCGTCGGTAGGCACTGTCGCGGCCGTGACGGGCCGTAAATTCGAAGGGAGAGGGGGACTCGCTCGAAACGAGCCGCGTTCCTCGCCTTGCATAGCAACCCATCACCGAAACGTTCGGTTCCGATCGCCTCGGGCGCGACACTTCGGGAACGAGCATCGTTCGCTGAACCCAATCCATGAGTAGTCAACAAGAATAAGTGGTTTTTCGGGGTACATTCCCGGTGTCCTTAAAATTCGTTAACTTGATCAGAATGCCCTGTGGGGTTCCTCACATCATGTCTGATGTGAATCAAGATAAAATATCGTTCTCGAAGGTAAGAGAACCTTTCCCAGCAAACAGGGTGAATTTTGGGCAAGAAATCTTAGCCGAGTTCGTCGAAAGTCAAATACGTGACCATCCTGGGATCGACCTAGCCATTAATGGACCGTGGGGAACAGGGAAAACGACCATCCTGGAAGCTATACAGGACAAGTTCGATGAGGGCGAGTATATTACTGTCTGGTACGAACCATGGAGGTACAGTCCCGATCAAACGACTCTCCGGCGGACATTCTTGGAACAGTTATATGATGACGTGAATGAAGAACTGGATTTAGAATACGATCTGAGGAAATCTAGATTACATCAGGCCCAATCTCGGGAGCAGGAGCGATCATATCAGCAGTTGCTAGGTGATTTCTTGTCTGCACTTTATACTCAAAGGAAACCAGCATTGCTCCTGATCGGCGGAGTAATTTTCTTATGGATTCTAAGTGAGCTATTTGCACTTCTTCCTTTAGGTGGGGTAGAACTCGCCCTAGCTAGTTTGGCTCGCCTCACAATTCCCATTTTCATCGTTGCTGGTGTTTTATTTTTCCAAGAAAATACTATCGGATTACTCTCAGAGTTGACCACGTATGAAATTAAAGAACCAAAAATAAGTGAGATTGATCAATTTGAAAAGCAATACATGAATATTTTAAATGAGATTAGCAATGAGGAACAAGATCTAATAATTTTTGTTGACGATATTGACCGATGCAATTCCAATGAGATGCGGGAGGTTATCATTGGTCTTTCAACTTACCTAGATCCAACAAAACATGATACAGAAATATCATTCGTGGCCGCAATAGATGGCCCAAAAGTCGCTAATGCATTCGATGAGAAATCCAACGAAAAACAATCCAATGAAAAACCGAACATACTCCACAAAACCTTTGATTTTGTCCTACCTGTACCAACGCCGACATATGAAAACGTCTGTGAATTGATTAATGCTACATCGGATGATTTAGGGTATAATATCTCCCGGCCGGATCAGGATCAAATCGCTAGTATTGCTGTATCTCACGGTCATTCAAACTTGAGAATCATTCGATCAGCACTTTCTGACGTGATTTGGATGGGAGATTATACGAAACGCATGATTACGAATGGGAATTGGGAAAAGTCTGATTCACTAGAACGCATTATCAGTAGTGATTATTTGTTATTTCGGATAGCCTTAATTAAAATGTTATCAGAAAATGAAGATCTACGAAGATTTTTAGCGGACGCCGACATTTGGCTTCAACGAACCGAACGAAAGGGAGATATTATGTGGGAGCTGTTTGAGGAGAAGCATCCAAAATTTTCTCCGGAAAAAATTGACCCTCGGCAGTTATTAGCCCTGAATACTCCCAATGATCTTACCGCGAACGTGACCAATTTCTCTTCAATCAAAGACTCAGCGGAGAGCGGAGATTCTGAGAGTACCTTATCCAAGTGTGAAAATTATGATTCTGGCACTCAAGTCGATATCATTTATAGGTTGTTGGATTTTGATCTGCAAGATTATGATACTGAAGAAAGGGCAGATTACGTCAGCGTCATTATAGATCTGGCCGTAAATTCTCTATCTTCCATTGATCAGGACCGCGCATACGTATTTGACACATGTTTCCAAGAAGTCAAGAATGATAAAAACATGGTTGATAATGTCTCCCGAGATTCATATTCTGACTGGTACAATCTAGCCAAACAAAGTAGTCCAGCAGGTTTGAAGGAACTACTTAGCGATGATTGCCCATTTTATCAAAAGGACGAACGTTATTTCTTGCGCGAACTGGGGCAACTAATGCGTGACGAGGAAATTCAGTATGTGGATCGATATCTACAATTGGAAATCGATCAAATCGACAAGGGTAATCTGAATAGGTCAGTAAAACGCGTAAGTCAAGTTTTTACTAATGATTCGATTGGAGATAGTGAGAATGGCCCAAAATATCTAATTACTGCTTTTGACAATTGGGACTTTACGTCGGACCCAGAAGGTCTTCCAGAAGACTTACTCAAGTCATCCGTTATCGACCAATTACATTTGGAGCCATATATGGAGGATGCTATTCGGATATTCGAGGTGGTAACTGCATCTGGGTCAGAAGCGAGAGATTTCCTGAATGTGATGATGGATCAAGACTGGCCTCGTGCTACAAGTCATCTTGAGGATGAGGAATCCCAATAGGCACGACACCCATTACGATGAACAACCCGGTATTCTCGTTGATGAATTCCGCCAATTGGAATTCATCGTTGGAGGATTTCTCGGAATCCTTATCTGATTGCATTGGGGGGAATGACTGATCCCTTCAACTTGATTCTTACTGCAAATCTTGAGTTTCGAGGCGGTATAACGGCTGAGCCGGCAAAATCGATACCCCAGAGGGGCGTTCTCCCCCCTCGAACCCCGGGAGTAATGCGTTCATGAGGCGATCTTAGAGGGGCAAAATTGCTACACTGTGGTGGGATCCGGCGATCGTGCTCTCTTGAGTTCGAGTGAGATATCGATCAAGAGATTTCCCATCGAGGGATTCTATAACAATCCCATCCCTCCCATGAGCATGAGCGGATTAGAAACAGCGTTGGCGGCGGCCGGACTAAAAGTGTTAGGAGGCGAGTTGATCGAGTGGTTGAAAAATCGAGGGGATGAGTTATCCGAGAGCGATTGGGCGGAGATCGGGTTGTATATCGGGCGTAAATCGGAGATCGATTACGAGAACGTACGATCCTCGTTCTTGCATAAATCCCGAAAGCGAAAGGTTGTTCTCCAAATCGAATCCGCCGCCGAGATTTACCGGGAACTCGCATTGATCGGGGAGGATCGAGGGCTTGATAACGATGTTATTTCGGCGTATTCAGAACTCGCCGATATCTGTTCGAATTGGTCAATAGAAACCGATGCATTCGGGACGCGAGAATATCTGGAAAATGGGACCGAGTTTTTCGAAGCGCAGAACGAGTATCAAGCGTTGATCAATTGAGGAATATGCCGACTCCCCAATCCTTGATTTTCACTTGAATTGAGGAGATCCGATCGAGGAGGGATTTGCCTTCGTTGGTTAGAATTTCTCGTTGCATCGAGCGGAGATTCCGAAAACGTTCCTCAGCCATCTCCTCGATATACGGATCCACCCCGCCGTGATCCTCTAAGACTTTCAATTGATATCGAAGTTGAACACCTGCGGTTTCGATTTTCCTCAACTCATTCCGTTGTTTCTTGGTGAGCGGAGTATCCCTCTTATCAAGAAACTCGGTTTGCTTTTCCTCGCTTAATAGGGTTGTTTCCATGCGAAAACGACTACTCAATCGATATTAAAAGTTGTCTGGAATGTTGAATAAAATTCTCGTTTAATTTTTGCGGTTAGATTTGAGGAGCGCATAAGCGATCTCACAAACTCGTTCCGATACTCCTTGATTCGCTGAATCATTGCCGTTCGATCCGCGCGGGAGCGAATAACGTTGGGCGTTTACCGGCTCGCGGAGGGGGATCCTCACGGTTCTAACCCGGGTAATCGCCGGAGTGAACCGCATTCCGACGTTCGAATCGGCCGGTTCAGCGAGCATCGTTCGATGGATCCCGCCGATAGATTGATACCAACGAACAACGTTGTTCGTTTCAAGGGAGCGTTTTCTGGAAAATGGCGAATACTCAAGCCTCGAGCTTTGAACCGTTGGTATAGTGCGTGGGACCGGATTTGAACCGGCGGACTCCTACGAGACAGCGCCCTCAACGCTGCGCCGTTGGCCTGGCTTGGCTACCCACGCGTCAAGACACTAACACCTGCGATGTCGGTGTCAGTGCTCAAGTGTCGGTTGTTCCTTCTTATAGGTTTCACGGTCTCCAGGCTCGCTTGATGAGAGTCGCGGGGTCGGTTCCGAACGGCTCGACAGATCCTGTCGACCGCCGAATGCGCACGGGACGAAGCACTGTTGAATCGAAAGCACGCCACGACACCCACCGGTCAACCCGTGCCACGCCGGCCCACATTCCGTCGATCGATTGAAAAGGTTCCTGTCCATAGTCCCCAGGTATGGCCAAATACTCGACGGGACGCTCCTCCGGGGGCGGCTCGGAGGGGAGTTGCGAACTATGCGGACGCGAGAGCGAGAGCCTCAGCGAAGCCAGTATCGCGGGTGCGGTGCTCTCGGTCTGTGACAACTGCGCCCCACACGACGATCGCGGCCCGAAAAACCAAGAGGACGGGGGCCAGCGAGATGAAGGCGAGCGACGCCGTCGTGCCGCCCAACAGACGGCACAACTGGCCGACTCCGGGAAAGGCGATCCGACCTACTGGATCGAGGAGGGGACCAATTACGAATCGGATCCCTTGCCGTACCTCGTCTCCGGATACGGTGAAACCGTTGAATCGGCCCGACAGGCGGCCGGGCTTACGATCGAGGAACTCGCCGACGAGATCGATAGTCGAGTAAGCGAAATCGAGGCAGTCGAGCAGGGGCGTGCTGCCAGAGCTGGTGTCGGCGGGTCAGTAGTGACGGCGCTCGAGGAGGCATTAGACGTCTCGATCACCGAGGAGGCGTGACGTCGAGCTCGAATCGGTGTGATTTTTCCCGAGGAGCTCGTAGGGAAGGCATGTTCGAGGACGTCGATGGGGTGGTGTTCGATCTCGACGGGACGTTGGTCGAGCTCGCCGTAGACTGGGAGCGGGTCCGTGATGACATCAGGGGAGTCCTCGAGAACCACGGAATCGACAGCAGCAGCGAGGATACGTGGGAACTACTGGATCGAGGGGTGGCAGCCGGACACGAAGCGGACATTGAATCTGTGCTTTCTACCCACGAACTCGGCGGCGCATCGACCTCGGATCGCCTGCCGCTGGCAGATGCGCTTGTCGAGCTGGAGCATCCGGTCGGGGTGTGCTCGCTCAATTGCGAGGCCGCCTGTCGTCGGGCGCTCGAGACTCACGATCTCGCGAGTCACGTCGACGCTGTGATCGGGCGGGACTCTGTCCCGACCCGCAAACCGGCACCGGAGCCACTGCTGACGGCTCTCGACGAGATCGGGGTCCCGCCCGAGGCGGGGGTATTTATCGGGGATTCCGAAAGCGATGCAGTCTCGGCTGCCCGGGCCGACGTCCCCTTCCGGAGCGTCACGGAGATCGTTGATACACTGTAGCAATTCGAGTGATCCTTGCCGCGTCACCGGCCATGAAGCCGTCGCTGGTAGAGAAACAGCCCGATCGCAAGCATGAACCAAATGACGGCGCCCAGGCCGACAGCGAAACGGGCTCGGGCCTCCCAGCTCGGCAGTGAGACAGACCAGCTCGCGAGTCCGACCACCGGGGCACCGAGGAGGATCGTCAGGACGAAGGTCATCTGCATGATCCAGGCGTAATCGATCCCCGGTGGATCGTATCGCTCGACCGGTTCCGGCACACCTGCTCATCGTCGGTGCGGGTAGTTAACGCCTACTGACCGACCCGACCGGGGGTGGCGGTGCACCTGACCCCGACGGCTGGAACCTATCGGTGCCTGAGGCGGCCGGGCGTCGATCGTGGGAAGAAGGATGCCCAGAGAAAAGTTTATATACTACTATCACTAACATGAGGTAAATATGATAATCGACCTCAAACAGCCCTCGCCCGAAACGGACCTGCCGGTCCGTCGCATCGATCGATCCGACAACGTCACCGAGTTCGTACTAGACTTGGGTGACGTCGGCGGCGAGTTACACACCGATGTCGTCGACGACACCGTCATCGTCGTCCACGAACAGGACGAGGTGCGGGAGATGGAATTCGAGATTCCCGAAGGCGAGGCGCGCACGTTTATTAAAAACGGCGTGCTGACTATCGAAGTAGAGCAATGAAGCTGACTGTCAAACCGTTGAAACAGAAGGACGCGGGCCGCGGGCTTGCCGCGATCGACCGCGTCGCCATGGAAACACTGGATCTGGAGAACGGCGATTACATCGTCATCACCGGTTCCGATGGTGGACGCGCCGTCGCCAGGGTCTGGCCCGGATACCCCGAGGACGAAGGTCGGGGGGTCATTCGCGTTGACGGGCGGATTAGACAAGAATCATCGGTCGGCATCGACGAGCGCGTCACCGTCGAGAAGGCGGAAGTCAAACCCGCACGTTCGATCTCCATTGCGACCCCGCAGAACCTCCGTATTCAGGGGAACGTGGCGCCCTTGGTCCGCGATCGATTGAGCGGGCAAGCAGTCACGAAAGGGCAAACCATCAACGTTGGCTTCGGGATCGGCCCGATGTCGGGTGGCGGTCGCGAGATACCCCTGCGCATCGCGGATACCGACCCCAGCGGGACCGTCGTCGTCACCGATTCGACCGAGATTACCATAAGCGAACAGCCCGCCGAGCAAATCACGGACGAAGATCGAGCGGGGACGCCCAGCGTCACGTACGAAGACATCGGCGGCCTCGACGAGGAACTCGAGCAGGTCCGGGAGATGATCGAGCTCCCGATGCGTCATCCGGAACTGTTCCAGCAGCTCGGGATCGAGCCGCCCAAAGGTGTCTTGCTCCACGGGCCGCCGGGTACCGGAAAAACCCTGATGGCCAAGGCCGTCGCCAACGAGATCGACGCTTACTTTACGACGATTTCGGGGCCGGAGATCATGTCGAAGTACTACGGCGAGAGCGAAGAGCAACTCCGCGATATCTTCGACGAGGCCCAGGAGAACGCCCCCGCAATCGTGTTCATCGACGAAATCGACTCGATCGCCCCGAAACGCGGCGAAACGAGTGGCGACGTCGAACGGCGAGTGGTCGCCCAGCTCCTGTCGCTGATGGACGGTCTCGAAGAGCGAGAACAGCTGATCGTCATCGGCGCGACCAACCGGGTCGACGCACTCGACCCCGCGCTCCGACGTGGCGGACGATTCGATCGAGAGATCGAGATCGGCGTTCCCGACCGTGATGGACGGAAGGAAATCCTCCAGGTGCACACCCGCGGGATGCCGCTGTCGGATGCCGTCGATCTCGACGTATTTGCGGACAACACCCACGGATTCGTCGGTGCCGACCTCGCCAGCCTGACGAAAGAGGCCGCGATGAACGCACTCCGACGCATTCGACCGGAACTAGACCTCGACGAGGAAGAGATCGACGCGGAGGTTCTCGAGGCGCTCAGAGTCACCGAAGCCGACTTCCGGGGCGCCCTCAAAGGCATCGAACCCTCGGCACTTCGCGAGGTATTCGTCGAGGTTCCCGACGTGACCTGGGCCGACGTGGGTGGCTTAGAAGACACCAAAGAACGGCTCCAGGAGACGATACAGTGGCCGTTGCTCTACGAGGACGTCTTTCGCGCCATGGACCTCGATGCCGCCAAGGGCGTCTTGCTGTACGGGCCCCCGGGGACGGGGAAGACGCTGCTGGCAAAAGCTGTCGCAAACGAGTCTGACAGCAACTTCATTTCGATCAAAGGTCCCGAACTGCTCTCGAAGTGGGTCGGCGAGTCCGAAAAGGGCGTCCGAAGCGTGTTCAGCAAGGCTCGGGAGAACGCGCCAACGGTGATCTTCTTCGACGAGATCGACTCGATCGCGGGCGAGCGCGGACATCGAACCGGTGATTCGGGCGTCTCCGAGCGTGTGGTCTCCCAGCTGCTGACGGAACTCGACGGTCTCGAGGAGCTCGAGGATGTCGTGGTGGTCGCGACGACAAACCGGCCGGACCTCATCGACGCAGCGCTCCTCCGCCCCGGGAGGCTGGATCGACACGTCCACGTGCCGGTACCCGACGAGGACGCACGCAGGGCGATCTTCGAAGTCCACACGCGTGAGAAACCTCTCGCAGAAACGGTCGATATCGAGGACCTGGCTGCCAAAACCGAGGGCTACGTCGGGGCCGACATCGAGGCTGTCTGTCGCGAAGCGGCAATGGCAGCGAGTAGGGAGTTCATCCACAGCGTCGAGCCGGAGGAGATCGCCGAGAGCGTTGGCAACGTTCTCATCGGTCCGGAACACTTCGAATACGCACTCGAAGAAGTGACCCCCAGCGTGGACCAAGAGGCACGCGAACGATACGAGGAGCTCGAACAGGAACTCTCGCGTGCGGAGCCGGAAGAGCCGGCTGCGGAAGTCAGCCGCACGTTCCAGTAGCCGGTTACTGGAAAAGCCTCCTCGATATTTCTCGGCTTGACGTCCTCCGAACATCGGGTCGTACCGTCCAAGCTTGCTCGCCGGGCCGTGGCGATTACCGATCCCCGATGTCGCTCGATCCGGTGACGGACTACCCACCCTTCATAATGAAAGGCGGACGCGTTCTGCAGGTTTACTCGAGTTCGTCTGCGACCCCGCGTTCGAGCAGTGGTTGGGCGTTTTCCACCGGCAGGTCGATGACGTCGTCGACGGCAAGGGCATACGGCTGTGCATCCACGCCCACGATTTCGCCGATATCCTCACGGATACGGACGCGGGTACGCTGGATGTCGTCATCGTCCGCTGGTTCGTTTTCCGTCGATTCAACGGACTCTGACGGCTCCGCCCGTTCATCCGGCGGTTCGCCACGCTCGAATTCCGCCGGTGTGGGATCGCTGACCTGCGTCGTGGAATCGAGTTGTGTTGTTTCGTCTCGGATGAGTGCGAGAACGTCTTCCCGATTTTCGCGGATGTTTTCGACGATCGAGTCGAAGAGGACCCGTTCCTCCGCGGTCAAGCCGTCGGTCTCGGTCTGCATGTCCGCCGCCTCGAAGCTCGCGAGCTTCACGATCTTGCCGACTCGCCGCTCGTAGAGCGATTCGACGATCCTCGTCGCCGTTTTGAGTTCGTCGGCGACATCGCGGACGTCGGGATCCGCAAACGGGTCGTCCGCAGCGGCCGCCCGCGCGTCCCGCTCTTCTCGGAGGTTCTCGAGATACGTCGCGACCTCCAGATAAAACTGGTCGCGGAGATGCTGCAGGCTATCGGTCTCCCGTTCCTGCTCGCGGACGCGCTGCAGTTCTTGAAGCTGCATTTCGGACGCCTCGCGGCGTTATCACGCTGATATACCGCGAGACGCATAAAGCTTGTATCCCGGTGGGATTACCCACGCGAGGCTGCGGGTTCCCGGGTTTTTTCCGCCCGGCCTCGACACATCAGAAAGATCCCAACGTATTCCGGGACGGTCGTGACGCCCGCCTCCACCATCCGCGGGGTTTCTCCGACTTCCACCGGGCCGGATTCGGTGATTTCGACCGTGATACGCTGGTCCGTGAAACTCGAAGGGATCGCGTCCACCAGTGGGTCAAAGCCAGCGAGTTCGTCGATTCTCACGGGCGTGACGACGAGCCCGGTCCCACCGTGGAGGCTACCGGGCAGGCGAATCAATCGGTGGACGTCCGTCGTCACCGGTTCATCGATCGCGGCTTGATGATGCTCGACCGCCTGGTCGATAACGACATCGAGGAGCGTCATCATCGCCGGGTGGACGTCGATGTTCCCGGCAGCCAGCTCGTCGTAGTGCGTCGTTGCGAGTTCGCTGAGCCGCGCCGCCCGCTGGCTGCCAATCCCCTCGATCTCGAGAAGCCGTTGCTCTGCCGCGTCGGGGCCACCCTCGTTGAGCTCCTCGATAAACGCCATGAGTGTCTGGTGTACTCGCCGGGACCAACCGCCCGTGGTGTCCAGGGTTCGTTTGTCCGCGGGCGTCGTTCGCCCGCTTCCGGCGACGTACTCCCGGGAGAGTACCGTATCGAGATCGACTCCGTGGCCTTTGATATAATCGACAACGTCTCGCCGTGCGTCCCGCTCGAGCTTTCGGACGTCCTCGCGACGGACGTGCACGTGATACCCGCGGCCCCCCGAAAACACGATCATCGGCTCTTCGAAACCAAAATCCGCACAGAGAAAATCGAGGAGTGACTGCAGCTCTTCCTTACAGGCTTCGAGCATGCGTGCATACGGTTCGGTCTCCGGGTCGATGCCGGGGAGGTGATCGGCGTCGAGATCAAAGACCAGATCTGCCCCCCGCCACCCCTTCGCCCCCATCACCCCCGCCCCGGGTTCTGCATACGTCGCGGCCGAATGATACACGTGCCGGGGCCGTTCGTTGTCCAGCATGATCTCCAGGTCACGTGGTGTCGCCAGTGCCTGGTGGCGGACCATCGTCGTCTCCGGGCCCGCCGTCCACGGGATGTACCCCCACTCACGATCCGCGAGCGCCGGCGGGACGGGGAGCTCACTTCGGCGGTAGTGATCGCCAAATCTCCCCCGGAGATAGTTCCTGGTTCGCTCGTTCACGACGGCGCACCTCCGCGTGGCGGCCCGCTCACGGTCGGAACGGCTCTCCAGGAGTCAGTCATCCGTTCTAAATAGCCCAAACAGTCGGGAGGTAATCCCTTGACGCTCGCCGAGCCTAAGGTAGTACGCGTCTCCCCCGTCCTCGTAGTAACTCTCGATCCGTCGAACGATCTCGAAACCCAAGTGATCGTAAAAATCCAGGGCGGTCTCGTTCGTCACTCGTGCATGACAGGTAATCGTGCCGTACTCCTCGGCGACGGCGCTAACGAGCTCGCGACCGAACCCCTGCCCGCGATACTCCGGGGATACGGCGAGAAACAGAAGATACCCACCGCTACGCGTCGTCGCAAAACCCACGAGCTTCTCTTCGATCGGGTCGATGATGAGGTGACACGTGCCCCGCCGGTACGCTTCGACAAAAAATGGCCGCCGCTGTTTGAGCACGCCCTCCTCCTGCCGGATGCGCTCCTTGAGTTCCCAGGCCTCCTCCACGTACCGGTCATCCCGTGAGGGCACCACTGACGTTTCGACCGGGACACTCACGGCCGACGGTTGTAAGTTCACAGCCATAATAGCTCCGGCACGCCCGGGGCCCTCGGTCGATCATCAATGACTGGAACGTTCGAAATTCGTGAACATACTGCCGACGTGGCCGTTGCCGCACGTGGGGACACCATCGATGACGTGTTCGGGGCGATGGCGGACGGGCTCGCGGCGACGATGTGTGATGAATGGCCTGCGGACGGCGATCGATTCAAAGTACACGCCGAAGCCGCCAATAAGGATGCCCTGCTGTTCGATTACCTCGATGAACTCATCTACCAACGAGACGTTCTAGACGTCTTGCCAGTGGATAATGCGGTCACGGTCGCTTGCGACGACGGCCGGTGGCAGGTCGAGGGACATGCTCGTGGCGTTCCCACCTCCCTCATCAGCGCTCGTGAGATCAAGGCCGTGACGTATTCGGAGATGATCCTCGAAGAACGGGGAGATCACTGGTACGCGTACGTCGTGTTCGACGTCTGACCGGTCGGGGATCGAATAGCCCCCGTAAGGTATTCCCGCGTTTGGCGGCAGGATCTCCCATGGAAACGTTCGAGGCGGGGAACATCACGTTGAACCGGGTGGACGAGTACATCTGGGAGTTGCCCCAGACCGGTGAGATGCGCGTCCCGGGCCGTGTGTTCGCCTCGGAAGCGCTGCTTGAAGAGATCAGCCAGGACAAAACGCTCCAGCAGCTGCAAAACAGTGCGGAACTCCCGGGAATTACAAAATACGCCATTTGCATGCCAGACGGGCACCAGGGGTACGGGTTTCCGGTCGGTGGCGTCGGCGCGATGGACGCCGAGAACGGGTGCATCAGTCCCGGCGCGATCGGCTACGACATCAACTGTGGCGTCCGGCTCGTAAAAACAAACCTGCGATATGACGAGCTCCGCGGCAGGGAGGAAGAGCTCGTCAACGCGCTGTTCGCGAACATCCCGTCGGGCCTCGGCGGTGGCGGGATCGTCGAAACCGATGAAGCGACGCTCGAGGAGATCCTCTCTCGTGGCGTTGAGTGGGCCGTGGATAACGGCTGGGGGATAGCCGATGATCTTGCCCGCTGCGAGGATGAAGGATCCCGTCCAGAGGCGGATCCCGGAATGGTCAGCGATCGAGCGAAAGGGCGGGGTAAAAACCAGGTGGGCAGCCTGGGGAGCGGGAATCATTTCCTCGAAGTCCAGCGCGTCACCGACGTGTACGACGACACCATTGCCAGCTCGTACGGGCTAACGGAGGAACAGATCGTCGTCCTCATCCACTGTGGTAGCCGTGGCCTCGGCCATCAGGTGTGTACCGACTATCTCCGGAAGATCGAAGAGCGTCACACCGACCTGCTGAATCGATTACCGGACAAAGAGCTGGCGGCGGCGCCGGCGGGGAGTGAGCTCGCGGCGGAGTACTACCAGGCGATGGGCGCCGCCATCAACTACGCCTGGACCAATCGCCAATTGATCATGCACCGGACCCGCCAGGTGTTCGAGGAGGTCTTCGAACGACCGTGGCAAGAACTCGAGATGGAGCTCCTCTACGACGTGGCCCACAACATCGGCAAAAAAGAAACCCACGAGGTGGACGGTAAAGATCGCGAATTCTACGTCCACCGGAAAGGGGCCACGCGCGCGTTTCCGGCCGGCCGACCGGAGGTTCCCGAGACATATCGTAACGTCGGTCAACCGGTTATCATCCCCGGAAGCATGGGTTCGGGAAGCTACGTTCTCTGCGGAGGCGAACGATCTATGTCCCTGACCTTTGGCTCCACCGCGCACGGGGCCGGTCGACTCATGAGCCGGACACAGGCAAAACGGGAATTCTGGGGTGGGGACGTACAGGACAGCTTGCGGGACCAACAGCAGATCTATGTAAAGGCCCAAAGCGGTGCAACCGTGGCTGAGGAGGCGCCCGGGGTGTACAAGGACGTCGACGAGGTCGTCAGGGTCTCGAACGAATTGGGAATCGGCGACCGGGTGGCGCGGACGTTCCCGGTGTGCAATATCAAGGGCTAAACGGCGCGTTGCTGCCGGCGTCCTCGCTTGGTTCCGACGAAAAAGGTTTGGGAGCGCCGGTGGACAGTAGCACATGATCGACGAGACCGCGCGACAGATCCGCGATATGCGGACCCACAGCTCCTCCTCGGTGGCCATCACTGCCGCGGGAGCGCTACTGGGGTTGGTCGAACGGGAGTACCCGAGCCTCGAGGAATTCACCCGGGACGTCGAACGGAACAGTACGCAACTCCGCCAGGCGAACCCCTCTCACGCATCGCTGCAAAACACCCAACATCGTATTGTGGACATACTCCGCGATGCGGACCCGTCCGACGTGCAGGCCGCAAAAGACACCTTGGAGAATGCGGTCGAAGACACGGTCGCTTCGATCCAGGGCGCCCAGCGTCGAGCTGCAGTGCAGGCTGTTGAGCTCTTGACGGATGGAGACGTGGTTCTCACCCACGATTATTCGACCACTGTGCTCGCCGCGTTGGAGGAAGCGAGCGATCGGGAACTCTCTCTGTCGGTGTACGTTACCGAAGCAAGGCCGCGATATATGGGTCGACGGATGGCACGTCACGTGGCCGGCATCGAACACATGGATGCGACGTTGATCGTCGACAGCGCTGCTGGACACTTTCTTTCGGGTTGTGATCGTGTCCTCGTCGGTATGACCTCGATCGCGGGTGATATCCTCTACAACCGAGTCGGCACGTTCGGGCTTGCCGCGTGTGCGAATCAACGAAACGTCCCGTTCACCGTTGTCGGAGCCGCGACGAAGGTAATCGACGGGGAGTTCGTGTTCGAGAACGATTTTAGATCGGCAGTCGAAGTGATGCGAGAACCAACTGAAGCGTTCCATATCAGCAATCCAGCATATGACGCCACGCCACTCGATCTCGTTGACTCGGTCGTGACCGACGACGGCCGATTTCATCCAGGGTAACACTACCCGGTTAGTCACAATCAATCGGTCGGCGCACCGAGGACGATGACGAAAGAAACTGACGCATGACGGAACAATCATACCCTCGCGCCGCTAAGATATGGTACAGTGAGGGATCGCAGGGCTGATCTCCCCCGTCGGGCGTGGTTGGCGGGGATCGCCACCGGGATGGCAGGGACGGCGGGATGTGTGGGACGATTCCAACGTGCTGCAGAACGGGACGAGCTGGAACAGGTCTCTATCGAGGTTCTCACGGTGCCAGAGGACGCAGATCCACACGCCCTGCGAATTGCGAACCACCTAGCGGGGAACATGGAAGATGCGGGGATGGCCGTTCACGTACAACCTACCCGGATGCAGACGCTGCTTCGTGACGTCCTAATCAATCGTGATTTTGACATGTACGTCTGGAGACACCCTGGCCAGTTCGACCCCGATACGCTCAGGCCATTGTTGCATTCGCGGTTCTCGGAGGAGCCGGGGTGGCAAAATCCGTTCGGGTATTCGAGCGTGACTGTCGACGAACTGGTCGATGAGCAACGACGTGCACCCAACGGCCGCAAGGCGGTGATCGAGGAGTTTCACGAAGCCTTCTTCGAGGAGTATCCTTTCATTCCAATCGCCTTCGAGGCCGAAAACCGGCTCCTCCGTCGAGATCGGATCGAAACGAATGAGGATATCGCAATTACGAATCCGCTCTGGCCGGCGAGCCTCCGGCCCCTCGAACTTCCGGAAGAAGAGGGGGAAGAACTCGAGGTCCGATTAGGCATGATCGATCTCCGGGCGACCCGCAACCTCAATCCGATCTCCGTCGACTACCGGGGGCCGGATCACCTCACTGAACTCATCTACGATCCATTGTTCCAGCGAGTTGGGTCCGAGTTTCACCCGTGGCTGGCCGTAAAATCCGAGTGGGTCTCGCGAGAAGATGCCCAAGCACCCTCCATCGAGGTAACACTCCGTGAAGGGGCGCAATGGCACGACGGTGAACCGATAACCGCAGCCGACGTGACGTTCACGATGGCCCTGTACGCAGACACGACTGTCACAGACGACGATCCCACGCTGCCGGCGCCGCGATTTCGGGGCCGCTCGTCCCTCGTCGAATCGACCGAAGCGGTAAACGACCGCAAGGTACGGATGCAGTTCATTGAAACGAGCCGACAGGTGGCCCAACGCGCATTGACGGTGCCCATCCTCCCACGCCACGTCTGGAAGGAGTACACGGACCTGGCGGAGATCGCCGGGATCGAGATCGCCGGTCAAACAACCGACGCGATGATCATCGATAATACCGACCCAGTGGGGAGCGGGCTGTACGAGGTAGAAGAAGTGACTGAGGACGTTCGCATCCGACTGGTGCGAAACAACGACCATTTCGTAGGGGAACCGGCGGACAACGACACCTTCGGGCGCGACCTGTATCTCGGTGAGTTCGATGTGATTGAGATCGAGCTCCGTCCATCCGTGCGGAATGTAGCCGAATCGATTCGCGAAGGTGAACTCGACGGGTGCATGACGAATCTCGGTGCCGATCTCGTCAACGAGATGACGACCAATGCGGCCCCCTTGAGCCAGTATCGAACACAAACGACCCGACTCTTTCATGTCGGGTTCAACCTCCGCACGTCACCGTTCACGAGCCACCGCTTTCGTCGGGGCATCGGCGGGATGCTCGATCGTGAATACCTTCAAAAAGAAGTCTTCGAGGGAAGTGCAATGCTGACGGCCAGCCCCTTGGTAAACACGGACTACGTATCGGAGGAGTATCGATGGCCAACTGACCGCGATGTGGGGTTCGTTGGCGAGGCAGGTGAAGGCGAGATCGACGCGGAAGCCGCCCGTGAACTATTCCGGGAGGCGGGATTTTCGTACTCCGAAGGCGGCGAACTCCTCGCACAACGGTGATCCTTCGCCCGCGGTATCCCCGACCGACGGAGCAAAGTAGTTGTATGAGCTAGTATAAGGACGTGCAGAATGCGGTCGAAGATCGGTGAACACCAAAACCCATGGGCCTCCTGTCAATTCTAATCCAGCTCGTGGCCGTCACCGTCCTCTCGCTGGTACTCGCTGCGGTATTCGTCCTCGACGAGGACGATCTTCGTCGGGCGAGGCGAGAATTTCGCTCCAGACTCCTGATTGGCCTCCCCGGCGCTGGGCTCCTCGGGGGAATTTTGCTCATCAACGCACGATTTCGTACTCGGGCGGAGGATTGGTCCCAGACGATCGGGGTGCGAATCACTGCGTGGATCCGTGGCATCGAGGAGCCAGTTGTCCCCACCATTCAGCAAGTACTGCTCCATGAGTGGCTCGAGATCGTCACGGTCCCCTTTTTTTCGATTATTTACATCCACGGGTACGTGTTCCTTCTGGTCTTTCCTTTGGTGGCGTACTTTACGCTCGATCGGATGGACGTGTTTCAGGAGGTAACGATCGCGTACGCAGCGAATTACGCGATCGGGATCGTGTGTTACATCGCCTTTATCGCGTACGGTCCACGCAACGCCATTCCTGAGATCGTTGCAACCCCATTATACACGGAGTTCCCCCAGTTTAAGCTGCTGACAAGCGTCGTGAATGAAAACACGAACGTCTTCCCCTCCTTGCACACGTCGCTTTCGGCCACAGTGATTCTATTCGCCTGGCGAACGCGTACTGAAATCCCCCGATGGACGCCGATCGCGATGTTCCTCGGCGTGAGCATCATGATCGCCACGATGTTTCTGGCGATCCACTGGCTCATCGATGTCATCGCTGGGATCGGGCTCGCCCTTGTGAGCGCCCGGATTGGGATCGAAATCGTCGAACGCGGGTACCTGACGGACGTCGGGACGTCGCTCCACCGGTTCACCAATCGTACAGCAGACTGAGGACCACTTACAACGACACTCGAGGGCCTCGCTGGCGTACGTCATTCGCAAATGTGACCCATCGCCCGTATTCGGGGCCATTCCGTGCGACGGATCATCTCTGCACGCTCCTACGGACTGACGAAGCAAACACCTCGTATCGCTGTCATCGGAGAAAAGTCCTCTCCCTGACGGGGTTTGAGCGCGTCCACGTGTCACGTGCGTCAGTGGACCGCAGATCAATCGGGGCGTATACCTTCCTCACGGAATCGCCGATCGCTCGGATTGCTCCGACGCTCCGCGTGAGGTGTGTTGCACAGCCTTCATCCGTGACTCGACTTCATCCATTGGGCTGGGCCAGAGCCCGACGGGACCAGCCATTCGTTACAAGCCGGTGCGTACAGTCTCAGGTACGGAAGCTCTCGCCACAACCGCATTCCGAGACGACGTTCGGGTTCTCCACGTGAAAACCGGCACCCTGTAGACCACCCTCGAAATCGAGCACGCTCCCCTCGATGTATTTCAGGCTCGCGGGGTCGACAAAAACCCGTAACTCGTGATGCTCCACGACGGAGTCATCGGCCTCGGGCTCCGTATCGAATCGCATCCCGTAGGAGAGGCCGGCACACCCGCCCTGTTGGACGAACAGTCGGAGTCCCGCGATATCGGTGTCCAACCCCTCCTCCTCGAGTAACGCGATGGCCCGATCGGCGGCCTCCTCCGTTACCGTCAGCCCGTCCTCCGCGTCGACATCGGACGCGGTCTGAGTACTCATGGATAGTGCTTTCGTGCGGGACATGGTAAACCTGACGCCCGTCGTCAACCGTCGTCTTGGCGCGCAGTGATGCTCTCTGCGTGTGCGTCGAGCCCCTCGGCGTGTGCGAGTGTCCGCACCGTTTCGGCCAGCCGATCCAGTCCGGCGGGCGTGAACGACTGCACGGTACTCGAGCGGACGAAATCATCCACTGACAGCCCCGACGTGCGCTTCGTAAGCCCGTGGGTCGGGAGAACGTGATTCGTCCCACTCGCGTAGTCACCGAGTGCCACTGGTGTAGAATGACCGAGAAACACGCTCCCAGCGGTCGATATTCTGTCCGCGATGGTTGCCGGCTCGGCCGTTTGCACCGACAAATGCTCCGGCGCAAATTCGCTGGCAAACGCGATTGCCTCGCTCATCGACCGGGTTGTCAACAGTGCGCTCGCATTGGAAGAAAGGGCCTGCTCGACAATCTCCGCCCGCGCTGTTTCGGGCGCGCGATCCGCGACTTCAGCCGAGAGGGCTTCCATGAACGCACGATCCGGACTAATCGCGACGCACACAGACGTCGGTCCGTGTTCTGCCTGTGCGACCAGGTCACTCGCGACCCATTCCGGGCGTGCCGTTTCGTCCGCAATCACGAGGATCTCGCTCGGTCCCGCGAGCATGTCGATCTCGACGTCACCGTGGACTGTCGCCTTCCCGGCGGTCACCCACTGATTCCCCGGCCCGACGATCTTGTCGACCGCGGGAACGGTTTCGGTACCGTAGGCAAGCGCTCCGATGGCCTGGGCGCCGCCGATCCGGTAAATTTCGTCGACACCAACAATCTCGAGTGCCGCGAGCGTGATTGGATTGATGGGATCCCCCGGTGGCGTCGTCACGGCCACCTGTTCTACTCCTGCGACCTTTGCCGGGATTACAGTCATCAGGGCACTCGAAGGATACGCGGCCGTTCCTCCCGGGACGTATGCACCCACTCGCTCCAGCGGGTGGAATCGACGGCCGAGTGTACCACCATCGACCTCCATATCCCAGTCCGACCGGCGCTGCCGCTCGTGGAACCGTCTGATGTTCGACGCCGCGGTCTCGATGGCGGCGACAATGTCGGGATCCACGTCTCCGATGGCACGTTCAGCTAGATCGGATACGTCGAGGTTTCCGACCGATACGCCATCGAACTCGCTGTTAAACTCCCGAACCGCAACGTCGCCCTCGGTCCGGACCCGATCGATGATTTGCTCGGCGTCCGCCCGCACCGCAGCAAGATCCGTCTCGCGATCTAACAACGCCCGTCGTCGAGCCGTGCCGAGGTCCGACAGCGATTCGACGTCCATGAAGAAGTGTTGACCGTCCCGTAGCGAAAGTTGTTCCCATCCCGTTTAGGTTTCGGCGGAGACGTCGGGCAGTTCGTCGATTAACACCACTGCCTCCCCGTCAATCACGGTCCCACCGTCCGGGTCGGTTACGGTCGTCATCAGTCGATATCGCCGTTCACCCAAGTCCTCGACCACTTCGCACTCGGCGGTCAGTCGCTCCCCGATCTCGACCGGGTTGAGGAACGTGAGATCCTGCGATAGATAGACTGTCAGTCCCGGAAAACGTGCCAGTGCAGCACTAATCAGTCCAGCCACCAGTGTCCCGTGCGCGATGCGACCACCGAATCGGGACTCCTCAGCGAACATTTTATCCAAATGGAGCCGATTCGTATCGCCGCTCGCCAGGGCGAAGCGGTCAAGGTCTCGATCGGTAATGGGTTTGCCGAAGGTCACACGATCGCCGACAGACACCCTTCCGGGTTCGCGAATCACGCGCTCGGTCTCCCAATCCTCTTCGACGAATGACAACGAATCCACGGCTGGCTGCGATCGGGTGCTCAAACCAGACGCGGCCAGGGTCGCGCGATTGGCCGCGAGCAAGCTCCGGTAGGTTTGCTCGGACGCCTCCCGCCAGGCCTCGCTGAACCGATTCACCTCATCCGCCAATGTCCAACGCTGTTCGGGTGCTTTTGTCATACAAGTTGTAACTTCGAGTTGCCTGACGACGATGCCGGTATATAGCCATTCCGAAGCACTCGGTGCGTTTCGGCCGTTTAACCATTAATGGGTTCTTGGTGGGTTCAATTGGTGCCAAATGGATATGAATGGTTCGATAGCCAAAGTTTATCCGGGTCCTCACCATACACTGTTGTATCAATGACAGACCAGTCAAGCGAAACGCCGCCCTGGTTGCCCGCGGCAATGATGGAACAGTGGCAGCAAGCAAGCGATCAGGCGATGGAACGACAACTTGAGATGTTCCAACAGTTACTTTCCCCCTCGAGCGGTCCGAAACTCGACGGCCTGTCGCAGCTGAGTCAGTTTGGCACTGGTGCGGCCACCTTCAAGACTCGGGTACAGAGCGGGGGACGGATCAGCATCCCCGACGCCGAACGAGACGCACTGGATATTCAAGAAGGCGATATCGTGCAGACGATCGTAATCCCGCTCGGGAACCGGAGTGATACGGAGTGATCGCGATCAGTCTCGGAGGGCGGGACACATGAGCCACCGGCCGGCGGAGGGTTTCGATATAACCGAATGGGCGCGGCTTATCGAAGAGGCAAACGAGTCAATGCTCGAGGCGACCGAGCGACAGGTGGAAACCCAAACCGCGCTCGTCGACCAGTGGTTCGACGCCCTGGAAGATAGCCGTCCACCGGCGGAATGGCCAGCTGACTGGTTTGTGGGCTATACACAGGCTTACGAGACGTGGATTGATGCGATGGTCGAACAGTATGATCTCCTCCTTGAAGATATGGAGGATGGTGAGGTAGACCTCGAGCGACTTCGTGACGGGTGGGTCGCCGCCGCCAACGAGTCATTCAAGGAACTCATGACCACTGACGCCTTCGCGGCGCTGCAGGGACAGGCGATCGCCGCCGCCCTGGATGCACAGGAGGAATCCCAGCAAACCGCAGCGGAGTCGCTCGAATCACTCGGTTTCGCGACCAGACGAGACGTCAGGGAAGTGGGGGATCGGCTCCTCGAGATCGAACGACGATTACACGAGCTCGAATCGACCCTCGAAGACGAGTAGGTGCGCGACATGAATCCTCTCGACTTCCAGCGGGCGGCCCTCTCCAGTGTTACGGATGGTCTCGACCGGTCACGTGTCTTCGGAGATCGGATCGAACGGATGCAAGAGGTGGCAGTCGGACAGACCCCAAGCGACGTCGTCTACCGGGAGAACAAGCTGGCGTTGCATCGGTATGAATCCCTGACAGAGACCCAACACGATGTCCCGATTCTCATCATCTATGCGCTGATCAATCGCCCGTACATCCTTGACCTGCAGCCAAACCGGAGCGTCGTGCGCCGATTGCTCGAACACGGGTTCGACGTCTACCTCATCGACTGGGGCGAACCGTCAGCCCTCGATACGGGATTAACCCTGGAAGACTACGTCACCAGATATATCGACAACTGCGTCGATGCCGTACGCGAGGGGAGCGACCAACAGGCCATCAACCTGCTCGGTTATTGCATGGGCGGAACGATGGCGGCAATGTACAGTGCACTCTTTCCGGAGAAGGTCCGGAATCTCGGCTTGATGGCTGCGGGACTGTGTTTCGATCGATCGGGTGGCGTGCTCGAGCGTTGGGGTGACGAGACATACTTCGATCCGGAGCGAGTGACCGACGTGTACGGGAACGTCCCAGCCGACTTTCTAGACGTCGGGTTCGCGCTGATGGATCCCGCCAGCAACTACCTGGGCAAATATTTACAGCTCTACGACAACCTCGAGGACGAAGATTTCGTCGAGAACTTCGCCCGTATGGAACGCTGGCTTGCCGATGGCATTGATGTCGCGGGCGCCACGTTCGAGGAATTCATCCAAGACATCTATCAGGAAAACAGCCTGTATCGCAACGACCTCTCCCTCGGCGACCGACACGTCGACATCGAGAACATAGAGATGCCCGTCCTCCAGATCCTCGCGGAATACGACCACCTGATTCCCCCGGAGGCGTCCCGACCATTCAACGACGTAGTGGGGAGCGACGACGTGACCACTATCGAGGCCTCGACCGGCCACATCGGTCTGTCGGTCTCTTCTCGATCACACAGAGAAATGTGGCCGGAGGTGGCCAGCTGGTTCGAGGAACGTTCAATGGATAGTGGAGCCCTCGAACACATTCACGGGATCGGACCGACATACGCCGATCGGCTCGTGACGAGGGGCATCGAATCGATCGAGGACCTGGCAGGGGCGGAGCCGGGCGAGGTGGCCGAGATCGCTGACGTCAGCGAGAAGCGGGCGACATTGTGGATCGACGAAGCCAGAGACTGAGTCCGGGCGCAGGTTTTTAGGGGTTCATGGAGCAGCCCGTGCCATGAGGGACCCGAGGCGTACAGCGGTTGTGACGGGAGCATCCCGCGGGATCGGGGCCGGTATCGCACGGGAACTCGCCGCAGCGGGTTTCAACGTTGTCGTCAATTATCGGACGGCAACGGATCGCGCCCGGGATGTCGCATCGGAGCTGCGCGAGGAAGGGGTCGACGCCCGCCCACTACAGGCCGATGTCACCGACCGGGAAGCGGTCGCGCAGATGGCCGATTCCGTCGTTGAGGACTTCGAGACCGTGGACGTCCTGGTCAACAACGCTGGCATCACGATCGACAAAACCTTCCGTGAGATGGAGCGTCAAGACTGGGATCGAGTCGTCGACGTCAACCTCGGTGGCATGTTCAACTGCACGAAGGCCTTCTACGACGAGATCACGGCTGCCGAGCACGGTCGACTCATCAATATTTCGAGCGTCGTCGGCGAACAAGGCAATTACGGCCAGGCCAACTATGCGACGACAAAAAGTGGTATGTTCGGCTTCACGAGGACGATCGCCCTCGAACTCGCCGGAACCGGTTCGACTGCCAACTGTGTGACACCTGGATTTACTCGCACGCCGATGCTGGAGAAGGTACCGGAGCGGGTACAGCAGAAAATCCTCGAGCGGATCCCCCTTGAACGGTTCGCGGAGGTAGAGGACGTCGCCTGCGTGGTCGGCTTTCTGGCAAGCGAGGAAGCCGGCTACATGACCGGGCAAGTAATCGGGGTAAACGGCGGAATGGCATGGTGATCCCGGACGGACCAGCCCCATTTTAACGTCCCCGGCACCACTACGCGGTCATGGACCGCGTTGCGATCATCGAGAGCTCCATGACTGATTTTGGCGATCGGGAAGCGTGGGTACGAGGGTTGCAACAGGAGGCAGCACTCGCCTGTCTGGATGACGCCGGCGTCGAGCCCGGGCAACTCGAGCATCTCTACGTGTCTAACATGGCAAGCGGGGAGTTCGAAGGTCAGGGGGGAATCCCGAACATGCTCGCCCATGACATCGGGGCCGTACCGGCGTACACACAACGCGTCGACCAAACGAGTGCGAGCGGCGGGGGTGGATTGTTCGCCGCCTGGCAATCCGTTGCTAGCGGAGCGAGTGAGTTGACGTTACTCGTCGGTGCCGAGAAAATGACAGCGACTGCCCCCGATGGAGTGGACAACACCGCCTTTGCGACCGACATCATCGCATCGCTTACGCACCCGGTCGAGTACAAACATGGCGTGACCTTGCCGAGTTTCGCGGGACTCACCGCTCGGGCCTATCTCCATGCGTTCGACGCTCCACGCGAGAGCCTCGCCCGAGTGGCCGTGAAGAACCACGCCAACGGCGTGGATAATCCACACGCCCATTTCCGAAAAGTCGTCGACATAGAAACTGTCCTCGACTCGCCGATCGTCGCGGATCCACTCAGGCTGTACGACTTCTGCCCCATCTCCGACGGCAGTGCGGCGCTATTGCTCTGTCCCGAATCGCTCGCGAGCTCCTATGCTGATACCTATTCGGTGATCACGGGAATCGACGGAGCCACGGATACTCACGTCGTCCACGAACGATCGGACCCGACACGTATGGGTGGCGTCGAGAAATCCAGCGCCGGTGCTTATGGCATGGCCGACCGCGAGCCAGAGGAAATCGATGTGGCGGAGCTTCACGACATGTTCACCATCCTCGAATTCCTCCAGATGGAGGGGCTCGGGTTCGCCGAACACGGCTGCGCCTGGGAAGACGTGCTCGAGGGTCGTACCGAGCGCGACGGAGCCTTGCCGATTAACACCTCTGGGGGGTTAAAATCCAAAGGCCACCCGCTGGGTGCCAGTGGCGTCGCGCAGGTCGATGAGCTCCACAGACAAGTGACCGGGACTGCAGGTCCACGTCAAGTGGATGCCGAGGTCGGGTTGGCCTGCAACGTGGGTGGGTTCGGAAACTGTGTGACGTCGACGATCGTGGAGGCGGTCTAAATGGGTGGAAAACCATCGTTCGAGGCGGTCCGATACGATGATGGCACCATCAGCTATCCGGAACATGGCGTCGGACGCGAGGGCGGGGACCCGGTCGAACGAATCGATCTGAGCGATCGAACAGCAACGATCGTCACATGGACGTCATCCCGTGCCACGCCGCCGGGCGTCCGCGC
>SKQO01000112.1 GCA_007118975.1 Halobacteriales archaeon
CGAGCCGGATCACCGCTACGGCCACGGCGATCGGATCGGGCGGTTCACCGCGGTCCACGTCCCCGGCCACGAGCCGGACAACCACGCGCTGATCGACGAGGCCGCCGGGATCGCCGTCATGGGCGACGCGGTCTCGGGGGCCGACCAGCGGGGATTACCTGCTGGGTACTTCCACCTCCCGCCCGCCGTCTACTCCAAGGACCTGAACGAGGCCGAGGAGAACCTCGAACGGCTCCTCGAGTACGAGTTCCACGTCGGGCTCGTCTACCACGGGACCTCCGTGCTGGAGGACGCGTTGGCCAAGCTCGACCGGTACGTCAACTTCCCCGGGAAGCCCTGACCGTCGTTGCAGAACGAAGCCGGCAGCCCTGTCGTCACGAACGACCGTCGGGTCGGCCTGAAGGACGACGGGATCCACCGCGACGGGTTCGAACAGGAATCGAGCAGCGGTGGAACGGAATGCCCGATGACATCGCCGACCTCCCTATACCTGCAGGTGCCGTCGAGACGCAGGTGCTTAGGGGATGTCGATTTCCCGAGATGCGTGAAGTGATCCTTGCAAGGTGCTCAGGCGGCGGTGGTGTTTACCCAGTCGCCCACGAATTCCTGGCCATGGGATACCACGTCGTCGACCCAGCGGATCTCGAGCCGGAACCGGACCGCCCGTCCGAGATGCGGTACGTTAGCGAGGCGGTCGGCATGGAGAACCTCGGCATGCGGATGTACCACGTCGAGCCTGGAGAGGAGATCCCGGTCTCGGGACTCCATTACCACGACGAACAGGAGGAGTCATTCTTCGTCGTCGACGGCGAGCTCAGCGTCGAGACGCCAGAGCGGGTCTATCGAGTTCCGTCAGGGCAGTTCTTCGTCGCCGAACCCGGGAGCCCGCATCGGGCGTACAACGACGCCGACTCCCCAGGGAGCGCCCGCGTGATCGGGATCGGCGCCCCCCCTGTCGACGACTCCAACAACTACGAAGGATGAGGGGCATCGGAATGGGGAGAATCCCCGCTTGGCGGATTCGAGTGGGGGAATGGGGTACCGAAAGAGAGGGAGGTGTCGAGTGGTTGTGCGCCTGCGGTCCGGATCTCCAGGGATGAGCGTAGATCCTCATACGTTCCATGTGGCAGATCACGGATATGTTTAAATCGGCGTGCAAGACTTAGAGTGGGTTTGTAGCACTCTCTCCCGGTTATTTTCGCTTTCCTCACCGAATCATCCGCTGCCTCGGATTTCAAACTGATCGATGAAACCGTTGTTGCAGAAGGCGTACATCACCGGGGAATGTTCATGTAAAATAATGTTGTATCGTCCCCTCGCCACACAGGAAGTAGACGTTACCCCGTTCGGAAGAGTAGCCAGTCGTTTACGACCGTGTGGTGGCTGATGGCGAAACCATGACTTTCGACCAACAAACGATCGGCGTATCACGGAGACGAGTATTACAAACCGGTGCGGTAGCGGTTGGCGGAACGAGTATGGCTGGAGTTGTGTCTGCCCAGGGCGGAGGGGCGACGAGGGAGACGGTGGATGTTGTTGGACAAGGGCCAGACGGTCCTACCGTGGCTGAAGACGGCGGAACGCTCAGGCGCAGGAACAATGGCATTCAAACAAAGATCAAGATGCCGACGCCGGAGCCGGAGACGTACGACTATCCGAATCCAGACGAGCACCCCACCGCGGCCCCGCCGGGGCACCCAGAGGGATTCACTCTTTGGGTGTTCGTCTTCGACGACGAACAGGGAGGATACGATGGTAACCCCTGGTCAACCGTGTTCTTCGGCGCCGGGCATATGGTCGGCGGATCGAATCTCACCTTGAGTGGCAACGCATCAACCAGCCATGAACCGGTCGCCGGGTTCCCGATGGAGAACCCGCTAGATGTTGAGGTCCATCTCGCCGTCGCGCCCCACGGCGGCCTCAATCCCGAGATTATGCCCGAACAAATCCAGACGCCCGCCGGTGGTCCGAGTATGTGGTGGTTCGCAATATTCGACTGACCTGTTTAGCTTCCTTCTTTTCATTGGATTCAGAAAAGCAGATCCCAAGCTAAGGCGAACGAGATAATTCGTTGATGAATCTCATAGATACAAGCGGTCGTTCCGATAAGTGTACGCCCTATAGTGACCGATTACAAGAAAGAATCAACCGTCACCGTCGATTGATGCACATGCGCGTTATATGCAGCAATTCCCATCTCTCAACTACTTGAGAGAAATGAAGCAAAACTATGAGTTGCGATACTATTCTATCGAGGGACAGGACGGTCCGTCCGCTCCAACAAGAGGTTCTGAGAAAAAAGATTCCAGATACACGAATCGGATAGCGCGCCTGGGAGACGGGAGCACAGCAGGTGAGTGGGGAAAAACGTGAACACCACGGTGGAAGCAGCCTGCCGATTGTCCCAGACGAGTTTCGCTCCCGAACATTGACACGGGGACACGGGAGGCCCGACCGCCGAATCGTCCCGGTGATTACAATAAGAACATCTATTACAGACGAACGACGATTACAGCCTGTGCCCATCGACCTCGATCGCTTCGAGGATCCCCGTGCGCTCGACGGACGGCCGACGAGCGAGCGCGTCGTCCGGTTTCTCCTCGAACACGACGATCGGGCGTACACCCGCCGAGAGATCGCCGACGCAATAGGTGCCGAGACGGAGACCGTCGGGACGAACCTGACCCGGTTGAAGGATCGAGGGCTCGTGCGCCATCGCGAGCCGTACTGGGCGATCGGCGAAGACCGCGACCGGATCGCCGCTGTCCTGCGAGATCGGTACGGTGACGACGTCGCCGACGATCTGCTGGCCGGTGACGACTCGAATGATGGAGAGGAATCGAGCGCGGCTCAGGATGCTCGGCGCCCGGATGGGCGTGATGACCCCGACGGAGGTGGCGAAACCGATGACGCGGTCGGCAGAGATAATCGCGATGGGGGAGACGACGGTGGCGACCGAGATGACCGCCACGACAGCGATGCATCGACTCGCACCACCACACGATGTC
>SKQO01000063.1 GCA_007118975.1 Halobacteriales archaeon
CATGTGTCGAATCCCGCTATTGTGTTCGTTGGCGGTCGTCACGATCCTGGATGCTCGATTCAGCCGTCGAATCGGAGCAACCGCAACCCGATCAGACTGACCAGCACTGTCGAGCCTTCGTGCCCAATGACAGCCACCGGGAGCGGGATGCCAGCCGTGAGAATAGCCACGATCATGAGGGCAATGGCACCGAATGCGATGGAAAAATTGATGTACAGCGTCTTTCGGGTCTCGCGACTGAGGGCAAACGCATAGGGGAGCTGGCTGAGCCGATCGGACATCAAGACGATGTCGGCCGTGTCGAGGGCGACGTCCGTCCCGGCACCGCCCATGCCGATACTGATATCCGCAGTCGCAAGCGCAGGTGCATCGTTGACTCCATCGCCGACCATCGCGACCGCAGCGTATCGTTCCTGGAGCTGTTCGATATGCGTGACTTTCTCTTCCGGGAGCAACTCGGCGTAGTACTCGTCGATCCCCAATTCGGCTGCAATCGCCGCAGCGACACGCTCGTTATCGCCGGTGAGCATGATCAGCCGTTCGACCCCGCGTTCGCGAAGCGCCTCGATCGTGGCGGCTGCGTCCGCCCGAATCGTATCACTGAATCCGAGCCACCCACGAACCGCCAGCTGGTCGTCGGTTTCGCTGATCACGAGGACGCTAGTTTTCCCGCGGGATTCTAATTCACCAACGGCGGCCAGACCTGATTCCACCCCGTCGATCGCCCGGTCGGCGAGTTCCGTCTCGACGTATCGCGGATTGCCAATGTGAATCACCTGGCCGTCGACGGTGCCCCGAACTCCCTTACCCACGACCGCCTCGAATCCGGTCACCGCCGGAATGGTCAGGTCCCGCTCGGTGGCAGTCTCAACAGTCGCTTCGGCAAGGTGATGCTCTGACCGGGACTGGACGGCCGCGGCAATCGCCAATAATTCTCCGTCCGTAATCGAACTGGCTCCCGGTCGGGGAACGATGTCCGTCAATTGGATGTTCCCCTCGGTCAGCGTGCCCGTCTTATCGAAGGCGATCGCGTCCACGTCACCCGCCGTTTCGATGTGCTCGCCACCTTTGAAGAGCACGCCCTGCCGACCCCCAGCCGAAATCGCCGAGAGCACGGCCGCCGGGGTGGAGATGATGACCGCACACGGTGAGGCCGCAACCATCAGCGTCATCGCCCGATAGACGGTTGCGTCGACCGGTGATCCCCAGACCGTAAGCGGGAGGGCGATGGCAAGGAGGGTCATGCCGAATACGGCGAGCACGTACGGTTGCTCGAATCGATCGATGAGCTGTTGGGTCGGCGCCCGCTTGCGTTGGGCCTCCTCGACCAGTCGAATGAGGCGAGTGATGGCCGATTCGTGGGCCAACCGAGTCACCTCGACCTCGATGCTGCCCGTTTCGTTCATCGTCCCCCCGAACACCTCGTCACCGGGTGCTTTCGGCATCGGGACGGATTCGCCCGTCAGTGAGGACTGATCGATGGTGCTTTCGCCTGCCACGACCGCCCCGTCGAGCGGCAGCCGCTCTCCGGGTCGCACGACGTAGACGTCCCCGATCGCCACGTCGTCGATGGGCGTCCGTTCGACGGTCTGTCCCCGCTTGATTCGGGCGGTGTCCGGCCGCATCTCCATCAACGCGGCAATTGCCGTACGCGAGCGATTCGTCGCATATTCTTCGAGCACGGTGGCTAAGGAGAACAGGAACAACAACATGGCCCCCTCGAATGGGGCTCCGATGAATGCGGCGCCGAGCGCCGCAAGAACCATCAGGAGGTCGATCTCGACGGCCGGTTCCTGGAGGGCCTCGATGCTTTCGAGCAGACCGTACCAGCCACCACATACGTAGGCCAATCCGTAGAGTGCCCAGACGATTGTCGTCGACACCCCCGTCCAACTCGCAAGGAGACCGCCGATCATGCCGACGAACGTGAGCACGACGAACGCCGCCTGTATCCGGAGCCCCCCGGTCCAGATATCCGTCGACCGCCCAATGCGATGGCGGGCCGAACCGGCGTGCTCCGGCTCCGAAGCGGCAGATCCACTCGTGGACGTCGACGGCTTCGCCATTGACAATCGTACCGGCGGTAGCACCATAAGTATTGTCAATTAATGAAAATGTTTTAGGACGCCCTAAATGGAGGCGACGACGGTGCGTCGGGATTGGTGTTCAGTAAATAGACGGGTTGAAACATGTGAATAATCGTAATTCGTGCATGATTCACGGCTCCCACGAATCTGTGCCCTGGAATTGCTTAGCATGAATTGTCAATGATTCGAGACAGATCAATCGCATGATTTTCACAACCGAGAGACAACATCTACCGCACCGAATGGGGTTATCTCGAGCGTGTCCCCGCCATTCGGATGATTGTGTCCAACTTGCTGATCCCGGACCAGTACCCGTCGCTGTGGGCGCTGGCGAACCGAGCGAGTGGGGTCTAGTTGTGGAGACAGTCTCTGAAGCAATGGACTCCGATCACTACCACTTACCAACTGTGATGCTCTTCGCTGATCCAGGCGCGCCCGAGCGTTTGTGTGTCGGATAGCAGACACCCCTCCCCCAATCGGGTACGATTCAAATACCTTGAATTCGATCTTGTCGTGTCTGATCCCGGTTCATATGTGTCATCGAAGCAGGATTCGGGATCGTTCGGCTACTCCAGGCGCCCTCCCGAGTGCTGGAATTCAACTGGTGAATTAAATGTCAGAACGCACCTGGAGAACGCTGGTTAGCGGCGCGCCCGTACCACGATCGTGTCTGCCGCGTGATCGCCGATGCGTTGGTAATCTTGACTCAGGAGAATCACCACGAGTGCGAGCCCGTAGTTGAGGATGCCATCGACAAATCGCAGTAGGTTGCGAATGATCGACTGTCCGAAGGAGATCGGACTCCCGTCACAGCTGACGACGATCAGGCCGAACAACCATTTGCCGATCGTTTGCCCGAACAGGCCTTCCAGCAGGATGAAATAGCCGAACATCCCGAGGATCACCCC
>SKQO01000079.1 GCA_007118975.1 Halobacteriales archaeon
CCGTCCGCGAGGAGAAGTTCACCCGCTTGCCCGACAGACTCCCGCGGAAGCGGCCTTCCTTTCCTTTTAGCCGCTGGCTGAGGGTCTTGAGCGGTCGACCAGAGCGGTGGCGCGCTGGTGGTGTTCCGCTGATCTCGTTGTCCATGAAGGTCGTGACATGGTACTGCAACAGTTCCCAGAGGTCCTCGATGATGAGCTGGGGTGCACCAGCTTCTCGATTCTCCATGAACCGCTGATTGATCCGGATAATGTCGACCAGCTTGTGGGTGAGGTCGTCTTCGGAGCGTTGGCCATTATCGAGCGTGATCGATGGCCGTGCGGTTACTGGGGGAACCGGAAGGACGGTAAGAATCATCCACTCCGGGCGCGACCGTTCTGCGTTTATTCCGAGAACTGAGACGTCCTCCTCCGGGATGTCCTCGAACCAGTCCCGGATATCCGACGGCATCAGCTTGTTGAGATCCTCGTCGGTCAGATCGATATCGAGCGTCGATTCGATGGCTTTCCGTTGTTCCTCTCGCGGTCGATATTCCCCCGAAAGGATCTGATTGATTCGTGTGAGTTCGAGACCGGTTTCTTCGGCCAGGGCCGGCGGGGCAATGCCCGTGTCGTCCTCGTCGTCCGGATCCGGCTGCATGGCCGCAGCAATCCGTTCGGGATAATCACCAGTGAGGACTTCCTGGACCTCGTAATAGGTCGTGGGTTTCTCGTGGGTGATCTCGTACTGCTCTTCACCGCAGTGAGGACAAATATCGGCTTTGCGGGCCTGTCTGATGGCCGACTTCGTAACCTCGGTAACATCTTTATCGAGCTCCCTCGTCCGGTCGAGTTCTGCTCTGACATCCTCGGCTTCGCCCGCCGTCAGCAACAGCCGCGAGCAATTTCGGCAGGTGCCGCGCAACAGGCGTCGAATCAGTTTGGTAAATCCGACGTGGATCACCGGCGCTGCCAGCTCGATGTGACCGAAGTGTCCGTTACAGGATCCCGAGTGTTTTCCGCAGGTTCGACACTCGAGACCCGGGTCGATCACGCCCAGCCGGGGGTCCATCAAACCCATGTCGATGGGAAACCCGTCATCGTCGTAGGTATCGGCCGTGATGACCTTGGTCGCACTCATATCACGATACTCCTCGGGGTCCATCAAGCCGAATTGGACCGAACCGATCTCCTTTGGCGTATCCGTGTACATGTTAGACCGCGTCCTCCAGGGTGAGCCGTGGCGCGATTCCGAGCGCCTTCATCTCGTCGAGAAGGAGGTTAAACGCGTAACTCATCTCGATGAGGTGGAGGTCCGTTTCCTCGCCACAGTTTGGACAGTACACCCGATTTTGTTGATTGTCCTCGACCGCGGCCATTCCGCACTCGTCGCAGATGTAGATGAACTCCCGATCCGACGAATCGAGCAGCCGTTCTTTGAGCGCCATCGAAGCGCCGTGGCCGATCAGGACTTCGCGTTCCATCTCCCCGACCCGAAGCCCACCCTCGCGGGCACGACCCTCGGTCGGTTGTCGGGTTAACACTTGCACTGGCCCGCGGGAGCGCGCGTGGAGCTTGTTCGAGACCATGTGGTAGAGCTTCTGATAGAAGATCGTTCCGACGAAAATTTCCGCCTCGATTTTCTCGCCGGTAATCCCCGAATACATGATCTCCTTGCCGCTCGATTTGAATCCGTGTTCGACGAGCGCATCTCGAAGTTCCGCCTCGGACTCTCCTGAAAATGCCGTCCCATCCACACGACGCCCTTCGAGTGAACCGACTTTTCCGCCGATCATCTCGAGAACGTGACCGACGGTCATCCGTGACGGGAGCGCATGCGGATTGAGGACGAGGTCCGGGACTACGCCCTGCCCGGTGAAGGGCATGTCCTCTTGTGGGGCAATGTGACCGATGACACCTTTCTGGCCGTGGCGCGACGCGAACTTGTCACCCAGCTCCGGAATGCGTTCGTCACGAACGGATACCTTCGAGAGCTTCGAGCCGTCCTCACCCTCCATCAGGGTTACCGTATCAACGATTCCGCTTTCTCCCGACCGCATGGTAACACTGGTCTCGCGACGTTTTTGCGTCGAGAGGCCGCCCATGTCGTCCGGTTCCTCGAGGAACCGTGGCGGGCTCGTTTTTCCGAGGAGAACGCTGTTTTCGTCCACTTGTGTCTCCGGATTGACGAGGCCGTCATCGTCGAGATGGCGGTAGGCTTCTTCGCCCCTGGCGCCGCGGACGTCCTCGGATGGGATCTCGAAGTGGTCCTCCTGGCCACCCGGATAGCGGCGTTCTTCGCCCTCGTAGGTTCGGAAAAAGTGAGATCGCGCCAGGGCACGATCGACTGACCCCTGATTCATGACGAGCGCGTCTTCGATGTTGAAGCCCTCGTAACTCATCACGGCGACGACGAAGTTCTGCGCAGCCGGGCGGTCGTCATAGCCGATCTGTTCGGTCGTTTGCGTCTTCACCATCGACAACTGCGGATAGTGAAGCAAATGCTGTCGCGTATCCGGTCGAATCCGATAGTTCGCGGACGGGAGACCGAGTGACTGTTTGATCATCCCCGACCCCATCGTAATCCGGGGCGAGGCGTTGTGTTCCGGGTATGGGATCATTCCCGCACCGATCCCGAAGATGAGCTGGGGATCGAGTTCGAGGTGCGTGTGCTTTTCGGTGAGATCCGCCTCGTCGACGGCGACGTAGATGTCCCCCTCTTCCTCGGCGTCGATAAATTCGATGTAGCCCGCACGAACGAGATCCTGGAAATCGATCTCGTCGCGTTCGAGCGCTTCGATTTCCTCGTCCCCGATTAACACATCTCCATCCTCGACGACGAGCAACGGTCGGCGGGCACGGCCACCGTCGGCGTTGACGAGGACCTCGCTGGTCCGGTCCTTCACCGAGACGTTGACCATCTCGCTGATTTCACCCCGCCGGCGCGCTGCCCGGATCTGATCGGCAAGTTCCTCCGGATCCGAATGCG
>SKQO01000062.1 GCA_007118975.1 Halobacteriales archaeon
CGACCGCTGGTGGTGGGTCGGCTGTCATCGCACCCGCTGTCGCCCTGCCGGAGTCGAATGCGGATGGTAGCGATGGACGTGGCCCAGCCGTCCAGCAGTGTACCCAATTCCTACGGTGTGCGACTGATAGGTACTGAAAATAGGAACGGTCGACGCACCATCGGGAACTCCTTACAGGAGGGTTACCACTGTGCTGGTATACCCGTCAGGATATACGATCTGTAAGATCCGCCGTTATGGGCCACGCCGAGCAGCAGTGCTACCGTTCATCGGTAGGATCGTATGAGAAGGGACCCAAATTGGCCAAGCATGTGGCTTTGGCCTGGCACTATCCCGACTTGTCATAAAAACCAGTCGGACGCCAGGGTCATTATGAGGCCTGCCCCTCCCAGGCACGTGGTGAGGTGGTGTGTTCGGGACGCCAGAAGAGACGGGAGCAGGGCCGATCGATCCGGTGTGAACAGAATGCTTAATCCGACAGATACGGAACCGCCGCGACATGCCGACCATTGACCTGGGGATCGTTGGCGCCAGCGGGCGTGGCGGTTCCTTCCAAATGGCGCTCGACGCATATAACGACGTCAGGGTGTCTGCCGTCTGTGATATCAACCTCTATGATGACGATATCGAAGAGGCAGCAGCGGCACTTGGCGCCACGGAGACGTATCGGGACTACAACGCGATGCTCGTCCAGCATGATCTCGATGCGGTACTGATCGGGACGCCGGTTCAGCACCACGTTACCCAGGCGATCGGTGCCTTGGACCGCGACATCCACGTGCTCAGCGAGGTGCCCACGAGTGTCGGCATCGGCGAAAGTCGGGACCTCGTTCGGGCTGTGGAAAATTCCGATGCGACGTACATGATGGCGGAGAATTACGTCTACATGTGGTCTAATCAGGCCGTCCAAGAGCTCGTCGACCGAGGGTTGTTCGGTGAACCGTATTACGCGGAAGGAGAATACCTGCACGAACTCAAAGACCTTCATGAGCGGACCCCATGGCGTCGGGTGTGGGGATCCGATCGAAACGGCATCACGTATCCGACCCACAGCCTCGGACCGATCCTTCAATGGTGGCAAGATGACCGGGTTGAACGTGTAACGTGTGCGGGGAGTGGATATCACCATCGAGATCCGAGGGGCGAGAAATACGGCATGGAGGACGGTTGCGTGATGCTGGCCGAGACGGAACGCGATCGACTTATCAAAATTCGATTTGATACACTTTCGGATCGACCCCACGCCATGGACAACTACCAGATGCAAGGCACGGAGGGTGCGTATGAAAGTGCCCGATCGCGGGACGAACCCGATCGAATCTGGCTTTCGGACATGGAAACCGCGGACCGGTCCCACGATTACGAGTGGCACGACCTCGGCGACGTGACCACGAACTACGGAATCGAACCATGGGGAGATGCCCTCGATTCGGCGCACGAAGCCGGTCATGGCGGGGGTGATTTCTTTGTTGTAAAGACCTTCCTCGACAGCATTATTGCGGGTGAGAAGCCGCCGATCGGTATACACGAGGCCATGGATATGACGCTTCCCGGGCTCGCTACACTCGAATCAATGCGGAACGATGGCGAATGGGTACCGGTTCCGGACTCGCGCGAGTGGTAAACGGCGCACTGTACGGTGAACTTGCCAGTGAGCGTCTCAGACTCGGCACATATGCTGTAGCAATCGTGACGGAGCAAATGATGGGGGGTGGATGAAACCCACAGGTTCGGTTTGTGAGTGCTGACGCCCGAGGGCCGTATCGACGTAGAGTCGGTTATCCTGACACATAACTGAAATCGTAAAGTCCGGTCGGGTTCGACGGAACCAGTCGTCCACGGCTGTGGAAGGTCCCATTCACCGGAAATCAGAGACGGTTTTCCATGGCGATCCATGAGAATACAAGTTTTGCGAGGAGGCATTCGTCTCGAAGCGACTCAACTTGGAGAGGTATCGGACGAAGTGATACGCGGCGGCGCTGCTGTATCCATTCGTGAGTTCCGTGAGCGCTATCCAGTGTTGGGATGAGTCGGAATGGTGTTAGATTGGTGGGTGCTAGACGTCAACTGCAAGCCACTACATCACGATACCTCTCGCGAATTCGGAAGTGACCGATTTATTGAGAAAGGAGATATTCACTCGCGTGGCTCGTGTTGTTGATCGTGAGCTGATCGAAAGATTCGATGTGCCGGATTTCGATCCGTTCGCCCGATTCGATCGGTACAACCGGTTGAATGCCCTCCGCATGACGAGTAGGAACTGCAACACAACTAAGAACAACGACACAGTTCTCATCATATGAATCAACCTACCGTGGTTGCAGACACGACATCGGAAACTGGTGAAGGTCCGGTGTGGCATCCCGAGGAAGAACTCCTCTACTGGGTCGACATCCCGAATGGGATCTTGTTGGCATACGACCCGGCAACTGGCACGTATGAACCGGTTTATCGAACCGACGTGATTGGTGGGTTTACCATCCAGCGGGATGGGGCACTGTTGCTGTTCAAGGCGGCGGGTAGCGTCGAAGTGTGGGATCACGGATCCACAAACGTGATAACCGATTATCATTCGAACATGACCGAGACGCGGTTCAACGACGTGATCGCTGATCCGGCGGGCGGGGTGTTTTGTGGGACGATGCCGACGGAAAATTCACCTGGGCAACTCTATCGCCTGGGCACCGATGGTGAGTTCTCACTCATCCTCGATGACGTCGATTTGCCCAACGGGATGGGATTTTCACCGAACAACGACCGATTTTATTTTACCGACACCTGCTTCTTCGACGAGGAACACGATGGCCTCATTTATGCATTCGATTTCGACTCCGACACTGGCGAGATCACCAATCAGGAAGTGATCATCGAAGCAACCGACATTCCCGGATTACCCGACGGCATGACAGTTGACGCAGAGGGCTGCATTTGGTCTGCGCAGTGGAACGGTAATCGTGTCGTACGATTCGACACGTCGGGGAATGTCCTCGAATCCATCGAGTTTCCGGCGAAAAAAGTTTCCAGCGTGGCGTTCGGCGGGCCGGAATATCGTCACCTGTACGTCACCACCGCTACCGGTGGTAACGATCGGGAAGTTGAAGGATCGGGAGCCGGCGCGCTCTTCAAACTCGAACCAGAGGTCCGCGGACGGGCCGAATTTCGTAGCGACGTTCGTGTGGGCACGTGATGGACAGGTTTTGACGAATGTTCGATTATAACGTCCCGCCACTGCCGATCTGCCTGCTGCGGTGTTGCAACAGGCGCTAATCAGCAGATGGGTATCGATGGCGTCAACCCCCCAAACGGGGGGTGCGGTAACTGTGAGGAACCAACCGGTGACGCTTCGCACGGTCCAGTCTTGGGCTGTGGCGTCCTGCGAACCGGGTACTCGTAAATGCCGATCTGGGTTCCTTCACTGACGATTATCGCCATGAACCAACACGGAAGGAAGAATCGGGAGGCGAACAGTAGTTCTGTGAAGTCGGTTTCCGGGGTAGCGGTTGCTCTTCGAATCCAGTGAACGTGGCTATTCATTCGGTCTCCGACATCGAATACCCAAAGAGTGGGCGATTCTACAAACACCGCGAAATCCAGAACGGTAGTTCCCATTGGCGGTAAGATCAACCGCAGCACGGGGGATCGATCTCACGGTTCCAAGCGAGGACGGTTAGCGGTCACGTTATTAACCGGCACCGAGAGGTTAGCGAACCGGACGGGCGTTCGACGGGTGAGTCTCAAAACTCCGCCGTTGCCATTACGAGGCATCTCCCAGCGCTTTCGCCCGGGGAGTACGATCCAGGTGAGTGAGCACCGCCCGTAAAGGCATAGGTAGCGTTATTTATCAAGAAGCACGGCGCCCGATGTAATGGATCATGGAACGATCCGGGAGCGGTTAACCGGTCCAGTACCGTCGATTCGAACGCCGTTCAACGAAGACGGGAGCGTGGATTTCTCTGGGTTACGAAAGATCATCGACGCGAACATTGACGCCGGGGCAAAGACGATCATGCTCACTCCCGGTGATAGCCACTACATGTGCCTCTCTGACGAGGAGATCCGAGACGTGACGCGAGTCAGCGCAACATACACCTCCAACCGAGCGATGGTCGTGGCCGCCGATCGCCGGTACGACACGAAACGAGCGGTCGAATACGCCAAATTCGCGAAGGATGTCGGCGCTGATATCGTGATGTGTCAGCCAACCAATTGGGCAGCGTCGTGCACTTCTGAGAGCTTAGCCGTCCATTATGCAACGGTAGCTAAGCATCTTCCAGTGATGGTCGTAACAAACGTATTTTCTGGACAAGGTGCGGAGTTTGCGATCGAGACGATTCAGGAAGCCCGGGAGCAAACAGATGATATTGTGGCGATCAAGGACGATATTACCGGGGAGTTTGCCCGGCGACTGTGTATGGCATTACACGACGAGTGTGCAATCATTGCCGGCGGGCAGAAACAAAACCATATGGAGATCCATCCCTACGGATGCGTCGGGTATTTATCGACACTTCTCACGATCTCTCCAGAGATCACTCATGACTACTGGGACGCGATTGCATCCGGGGATATTCGGACCGGAACGAAAATAATCGAAGAATACGACGCACCGTTTTTCGACAAAATAATGACCTACCCCGGGGGGTTTGACGCCGGCATTCACGGTGCTCTCGAAATTGTCGGTCTGGCTGACCGGTATCGTCGATCACCCTATCATTCTTTGACGGATGAGGAAATGGGAGATTTGCGGACCTTTCTGGAGGAGAACGGATTCGTTCAATCGATGATGGGCGGGAGTCATCAAATACTAAACGCCAAGAATATCTGGAACCTCCTGCACTTTGAACCGCTAACAAGCACGAGTCACATCTGACCGTTACGCCGCCAACGGCTAATATCGGCCGAGTAGATGATCCATCTCCGATGAGCGTGAACCCGGCTACAATCGCGAAGTATTGGACTGTATGGGAGTCTCCATCGTGACGTTTCAGCCGTTTTGGAGGCTGCAGATGGGGAACTACTGTGCCGGTAGCGCTTTGGACCTTTGCTCCGTCAGGACCCGTGAAAGCAGCATCCGTTGGTCCATTGTCCGGTTGGCCATGCACAGCTCGCGCCATTCTACTGTCGGTACAGTGTTCGAATCATCGTTCAGAAGGCCAAGAAGTGCTGCGAGGGAGCAAGCAAGGAACAACTGTTAATTGCAGTGATACAACCGTTTTCCAGTCACGGGTGCTACGAACCGCGGCTAGAGATGGCCAGGCAGCCGGATCTCTGCTAAGCAAACCCGCAAGCAAGTAGTTCGTAACCAGTAGACCGGCGACCGAATCGATGAACCATCTCGTGTATCCCGCGCTGAGCAGTTCGCTGGCCTTCTCGAGCGCAAAGGGGAGGCACGCTAAGAGGACGATGGGCACGGAAGCCGTTAGACAGCAGGTGGTGAAACATCTCACTGGGGATTGACTTCGTCAATATCTATGGAACTGATGACAGACCACTGATCACTTCCAGGACGTCTGGAGTTGCACTCCAAGATCGATGGGAGGAGCTAACGAGAACGGAGACCCGTTCAGCATACGGTTACTACGATGCGTGACTTTCGGGGCGTCTTCTCTCGCGGTCAGCGAATTGAGCCACCTCGAATGTCGAAAACAGTGATATCTGAAGATGTATGTGTGTGTGTGATTGTGCTACAAATACACCAACCCAAGGAAAGATTATCCAGTATATGTCACTAAACGATCGTCGTGAAACATAGACATTCGTTTCACCGTGTCAGCCAATAGATATCGTGGTAATTCATGTCACTCGAGAGTATCGGTGGCAACTCAATTGTCGTTGTTTACAGGTCCGCGACACGTTGTTTTTCGAGCCAGCGGCTCCATGGATGCACACGGTTTAGCCCACCGCTCCGAATAATCGCGGCGGGATTGATGTATTTGTGTGCCGAGAACGGACTCTCAAAGGGATCGGGCAGTTCTCAATCGGGTGATACTGCTAGCCATCACGTCCCCCCTCTGCTACTCAACAGTCATCCCACTTACTCGCATCAGCCGCAGCTGGTTACCACCACCGGTAACCGCTCGACTGGGTGTTCTTATGCCCAAAGCCAACGAGCTGGACGGCACCATTACACCTGGCAGTCGAGACACAAAAGTCGCGATCACTTGACGACTTGTCAATCGACTGATGGTATGTTGAGGGCTTCCCACGCATCTTCGATGAACCTGCAAGCACATTGTAACACCAGACCCGGTGCTCTACCGGATTGCGAAGAAACGGGAGCCGATGGTCCTGAAAGTCGTGGCGAGTCCGCCTATATGCACGCCCGGTACACGACTGGTAGTCAACCGCTCGCAACGAGACCATGACCACGGTAAGTTTGTCAGTCGTTCTGGAGTTCGGATCGGGAATAGGCTCGTTGAATTGACGACGACATGTTGCCGTTGGGTTAGGAGCGAAGCACGATCACAGGTGCTCCGCCGGTTGGCTCGGCTTCCCTCACCACTTGCGTGGGTCAGGGACGTCCACCCATCGGCCGTCCTGTTCGATGGATTCCTGGCTTGCGAGGCCTGGTAGCGTCATGTCCATTGACCGATGGATGTCAATTGGCGGTGTGGTTCCGTTTATCACTGCATCGAGAAAGTCGGCCATAATAAAATAGTCTCCACCCCCGTGCCCGGATTCGGTGGCCTCCGGCGGTGGATCTCTCCAGCGTTCCGGCAGGAACTGTTCAAACTCGAAAAGCGCCTGCCATTCGTAGTCATGAGAGTCTGGAGCGTCCTCGAACGCCTCGAGCCAAATATTGTGGGTGTCAAACCCATCCGATTCCGGCGCGCTCCCGATCGCTCTGGCCGATTCGTAGCACCCGTTGGTTCCCTGCAATTGGTAGTTGTCCATCGCGTGGGGACGCTCGGATAGCATATCGAGCCGAATCTTGATCAACCGATCCTTCACGGTTTCGCATAGCATCACCGTGGTATCCTCCTGTTCATACTCATCCCCCCTCGGGTCGACATAGTGGTGGCCGCTGCCGGTACAGCAAACCCGGGCGACCCGATCATCGGGCATCCACGTCAGGATCGGACCCAGTGAATGCGTCGGATAAGTCACGCCATTGATTCCGGTTTGCCACTCGCGGCGCCAGGGAGTGATCTCGTTGAGTTCTTTGAGTTCGTGCAGGTACTCACCCTCGGCGTAGTACACCTCGCCAAATAAGCCCTCTTTCACCAACGACTTGACCAATTGATTGGGCTTCGTGTAGATGTAGTTCTCCGCCATCATGTATTCGGCCGCGGACGAGTTGGCGGCCTCGACGAGTGCCCGACATTCCTCAATGGTGACGCCGGCCGGCACCTCGCTCAATACGTGGATGTCTCGTTCAAGCGCAGCGATCGCCTGTGGCGCATGATACGGCATGGGCGTCCCGATAACCACGGCATCAAGTCGGGTTTCGGAGAGCATTGTTTCGTAATCAGCAAACGTTGGCACTGACGGCATCTTTGCCGCAGCCGCCGCCAACGCCTCTTCATCGATGTCGCAAACGGCTGCCACCCGGGCCCGGTCGGCGAACGCCGCCGGCATGTCGAAGGTACCACCACGACCTCCAATACCAACGATGCCGACGCCGATGTGATCGTCCGACATGCGCGAATCGAAATTTCGTGCGACCAAAAAGGTACTCGCCCCGACCGCCACGGCGTTGGGCCCGATCGAGGATCACTCTTGCGTGAAACTATCGTAAGAGACGGTTCCGTTGTCTAGCACTACGGAAAGTCAACCAGCTCGATAGACCCGGGCGTTGCCCGCATTAATCTGTGACGAGGACAATGTCGACGTCACCGGTGAATTCACCCCTCTTTCGACATTCGGTCACTGTGGCGAGATCGGCTGACAGCAGCGATTCAATGGAAGTTGCAACACCAGGCGGGCGGCTGGTGCATTTTCCTCGGACTCCATCCGTTAACGCAATTACCCAGTCTCACCCACGGAGAAGGAGTTTGTCAAAACGAGGTGTGAAAAGCACCGGGCCCGGACGGGGAAAGCGCTGTTAAAACCCGAGTAAACACACAATGCTTACACGGCGATCCGGCACCACAGCCGCCGCAAACCGTCTCTCAAGGGATCAACCGATCTATGCCGTGGATCGCTACGCAGGCGGACTATCCGCCACGGGATCGCTGCAAATGGCTCACTCCGTAAGAGGCTGTATCACTCATCCGATTCCTGCAACAAATCGTCTGCTCCGGAGAAGTACGGCACGCCTCGCTCGGTCGACGGTTGCAATGAGGCGAGACGCAGCGAATGTGACCTCCTCCCCGCCGTGAACGACGAGGCGTCCCGAACCGCACCGCAAGCGTTGGGATATTTGCCGGTCTACGGTCGGACCTGTTCTTGTGGGGCTACTCTCCCCGTCGATTTGTCGAACAGGCGGACCGATGGCTGGGCCAGACAGCCGTTACTCCTATCCTGTGACGGACTCGGAGTTACCGTCGTTCGCATGTTTTCAGCCGCATTACAGTCGCTATTCGCAACCAACCCACACTCTTCACAAACGTAGAAACCACGTTCAACACGGTTCGAAACAGCTTTCATGCCACACGCACAGCACGTGGTCGACGTGGCCAGCTCGTATTCATCGACCCGCTCAACCTCGATCCCACGCTCTTCAGCCTTGTACTCGATGTGAATCAGGATGGTTTCAAACGCCCAGTCGTGTAGGCGTTTGTTTCCGTGCCGCCCCCAGTCTTCATCCTCACGGATGTGCTTCGGGTGACCGACTGCTATCTTCCCAACATCACGGTTCGCACACTGCTCAACAATGTCTTTCGAGAGAGCATGCAGGAAGTGGGTCTGTCGCCGGGATTTCTTCCGCCGTGCCCACTCAGCATGGGTGCTGGGGCCGTTCTTGCCTTCCGTGTCGTATTCTTCCTGCCGGAAATAGGCACGTTCATTTCGTCTCCGAGCGGACCACCAGAGCGCATGGACATGATCAAAGTTGGCAGTTGTTCGCACGGTGATTGCGAATGGCAAGGGACGCGCCGACGGGAGGTGCTTCCCGGGTGAGTGGACGGACGTTTTACGTGGATCCCGTCGAGGGAACGGACGGGAATGACGGCATGTCACCGAATCATCCGGTCCCGACCCACGAGGACCAAAACATCTCGCCCGGAGATTCCGTTCTTTTCAAACGAGGACGTATCGTTCGTGGTAAGCTTCGTACACGAAATGGCAGCCCCGCAACACCGGTCACCTATGGAGCATACGGCGAGGGTCCGAGACCGGTCTTCCTTGGATCGGTTTCAGTCGATGACCCGGATGATTGGGTCGAAGAGCGGAACTCGCGATGGCGATACACGGGCGACCTACCCAGCGAGGCCTGTAACCTTATTTTCGAGGATGGTGAGGCTTGTGGGGTGCTTCGGTGGCACGTGGACGACCTCCGGGACGCGGGTGACTGGCACTACTCCAAAATCGGTTCTGCATCAGCGGAGGACGACGCGGACGGCGGTGGCGGCGAGCTCTATCTTCACTCGCCCGACCAACCAGCCGCGGTGTACTCCGATATTGAATGTGCACTCTGGGAGGAGCGGGAACTGGTAGATGGGCAGCGACACGTCAGGATTCAAGATCTCAGCTTTCGCAACGGAGGGGTGCATGGGTACCAGGAACACAACGCTCATGACGTGACCATCCGTCGGTGTGAATTCCGGTGTATCGGTGGTGCCGTCTTTCGTCTCGATCACCGGGTACGGTTCGGAAACGGAGTCGAACTATGGAATGGCGCAAAGGACGTCACCGTCGAGGGATCCCTGTTCGAGAACATCTATGACGCCGGTGTCACCCATCAAGGCGGCGGGACGCACAACGTCCCCGAACGGATCACGTTTCGCCATAATCTGTTTATTGACTGCGGCCTCGCCGCTTACGAGTGCCGCGAACCGTCCAAGGAGGTTTACTTCGAGCAAAACACGTGCATCCGGTCCGGTGGCGGGTTTCACATGCAAGGAGAGGAACCACCGCGTCGATCCGCGATATCCGTGCGGGTCGAGGACGACGAGCTCGTTGAGATGGTGGAATGGCCCGCCAGAGACGAGCTCGAGCACGACGATCTGGAACCGATCGACGTCGGTCACCACGTGCTCGTATGGCGCATCGACCGCGGGACTCAACCAGGAGACGTACACCTCCGGAAGAACATTTTCGTTGAAACGCCTCACGGAGCTGCAATTTATGCCATCGTCCATCCCGCGGATCTCGCGAAATTCCAACTCGATGAAAACGCCTACTGGCAGACGACGGGCCATCTACTCGCGTATATGAGTGGTCGAGGCTATGCCGTCGACGCATTCGAGCAGTACCGAGGGGAATGGGAGCAAGATCACAACAGTCGGATCGTCCGTCCCGAATTCGTCGACGAGGACACTGGTGACTATCGACAACCCGAGACCTCGCCGACCCGAACACTGGGTGCCGCCAACGAGGCCGTCGGGCGTTTCACACGATCGGAATGACCACAAACCGTTCCGTCCTGATGACGGTCCTTCCAAGCTAGTGAGCACGGAAGTTCGGGGATTGAAGCCTCGATAAGGATGCACGGGATATCCTCGACTGATGATCTCACCGCGTCGTTGGCAGATACTGCTAGCTACCGAATCAAAGAGTCAGTCGTGTTCGTGCGGAAAGATTCGGCGATTCCCCCCCCCCCGCCGGTAAGACTCGATCGTTTTTTACCATCGAGGCTTGGATCCGGATCATGACGAGCGCATCCAAACGAGACGATGCGATCGCGATGCTAGAGGCGGTTGAGGATGCCCTTGACGAATTAATCGCCACGAGTCACTCCCACGACGGCCTGGTGCCATCGCTGATCAACCGGGACACAGGTGAGATGCTCGAGACCTTGCCCGAACCGATCCCGGGCCAACGCAACAGCGACCGGGCGCATTTGGGAACGAACCTCGTCCACGACGAACCACTCCTTCGGACGTTGTATGGTCTCGGCCGTTCCCGACGACCGGCCTACACAACCGTTGCCGACCGGTACCTCGATCGCTGGGTGGATATGTGTACAGACACCCCGACCGGGCTGTTCCCGTGGGGCGAACACGCCTACTGGCGACTCGATGAACCACGCATTGGCAACAGCTACCGGATCGACGACCCGGAGCGCGACCAGCCCGTGCACGACCATCTTCGAAAGACTCCCCGCTGGCTATGGGAGGCGATCCACGATCGCGATCCGGCCGCAGTGCACCGATTCGCGGAAGGAATTCGGTATCATTGGAACCGGCCGGAGGCGCCGGAATACATCCGACATGCGTATATTAGCGAACGGGGCCGCTATCCGGTTGGCGAGCGTTCGTGTGACTTCCCCCGCCACGGCGGCCATTACATCTACGATTGGACGTTCGCGCACACCAGAGACCCCCACGCCGAATACGTCAGACAAATACGGAACATGCTGGATTACTGGTGGGAGCGCCGATTCGAATCGGACATGCTCCCGTTGGAATCCAGGGGTCACAACGACGAGCCGTCCCACAAACAGACAACCGCACTGGCCACCAGCCTCCGTGAAGCGGCTGATTTGCTCGATGAACACCGGATGGAGCCCGAACTAGCTGAGACGATGCGAGCACGAGCGGATACGTACTTCGAAGCGCTTCTCGAGACCCAACACGACTGTGAGATCTGGGGAAGCGAGTACGGCGATTGGCCGGCATCGTACATCGGCGTGATGTTCACCTGCGCGTGGCGACACGGCGGGGATGACGAACTCCTCGACCGGGCAAAGCGGATCGCACAGGCATATCTCGATGAACCGCTACCAGATGATACCCCTGTTCCTGCCATGGACGCCGGGTTGGCGGTGGATCTCATCGCCGATCTCGTCGATATTACCACCGAGGATCGCTGGTCGAACGACGGCCTGAGGCTCGCGGAGGATGTCGTGACCGCCTATTTGGACAAACCGATTCCGCGTGGTGCGACGGGAATCGATCGGTACGAATCTCAAATGGGGCCCGGCTTCGTCCTGCACGGCGTGGCCCACCTGGCGATGCGAGTGCGGCTGGGGAGTGAATGTCCTTTGACCACGGATTATACTCCACGATAACCCCGAGTAGGGGAATGGTCCGCTCGCAGATTCGATCAAGCCCGTTTTGGTCGAAGAAACCGTATGCCCCTCGTGTCCCGAATTTGGACGATACTGCCTGACAGGCCTGGCCTACCCCAGCCAGGATGACCGATCGAAGACGTTGAATTCCCTTCACTCCGTATCGAATCGATCGTGAACGCGACTTACCCGACGATCGGTGTGGGCTCTCGACGAGTTGACCGAGGTGCGAGCTGCTGGCCGATGCACAGGATGCCCTCATGGCCATAGATAGGGGCATTATGGAACTGGGTGCCTGACAACTACCGCTTGTGTTAGTGATGCCAAAGAAGACGATCCAGGGGTGCAGGTGCCTACCGAGGGACATGTAACTCGCAAACTCTTTGATCTGACAACGATGGGGTGGACGTATGTCAGTCGTGGACACGGTGCAACAAGACATCGAATCGTACAGGAAACACGGACGTGAGGCCATCGACGCGACGGACGAGGAACTCGAGCACGGCCTGCGGCTTCACGCTGAAACGTTTGGCTGTGACCTGTTCGGCTTCCTCCCGTCCACTCGCTCGACAGCGGGGCGGGAACTCCTCTCTGAGATGATTGAAACGGGGGCCACCACGAACGAACTCATCCCGGTTGGCGAGGTACTCAACAAGACCAGCCCGGCCTACGGTGAAGCGTGTGCTGACCAGTTCGCTACCGCGATCGACGCGACCGGCCTTGATTGTACGGTATTGACGGCGGGAAGCGAAAAGAACCTCCACCATACCATCAACCGCATCTCCGCCTGTATTCACCTCTTCGACGAGTTCGATGGGCCAATCAGAAAAGTGACGAGTATCTCCGACATCGACGAAGCAGTCGCAACCGACGAGCTCGCGGTGTTCTTCAGCACCAACTGTCCGCCAGCACAAGGTGGCTTAAGAGACGGCATGGACGCCCACTGGTGGATCGGACTGTTGTACCGGCTCGGCGTTCGGATCATGCACCTCACCTACAATCGGCGCAACTGGGTCGGGGACGGGTGTCTGGAACCGGCGGATGGGGGACTCAGTCTCCATGGACGCGAAGTGGTCCATCAGATGAACCGGTTGGGGATGGCCGTCGACACCGCCCATTCCGGCCGCCAGACCACCCTGGACGCGGCGGAATGTTCTGACGCGCCCATCATGGCAACCCACACAACATGTACCGGGGTGTACGACTTCCCGCGGGGAAAATCGGACGAGGAATTCAAAACCATCGCCGATGGTGGTGGGCTGATCGGCATCTGCGCGATTCCGCATTTCCTTGCACGCCAAGGGAGTTTGGTCGACCTGCTGGATCATGTCGAATACGCGGTCCATCTCGTGGGCGCGGATCACGTGGCAATCGGCACGGACAACGGGTTTCGACCTGTGAGCGCCCCACACCAACCCGAAGTGCCTGAACGCCCGGCCTCCAGCCCGTACGGGCCGGATGAGTGGTTCGGCGCGTGGGATTACGCGCCGGAACGAGCCTCCATCCCCGATGCCAATCGCAAGAGCCTTGCCTGGGTCAACTGGCCACTGTTCACGGCCGGTCTCGTGGCACGGGGATTCGACGACGCGACGATCGAAAAGATCCTCGGCGGGAACTTCCGTCGCGTCATGGCGGCAGTGGAAGACGCCAAGTCCGCGGAGGCGGTCGCGCTACACCAGGTAGAGTCGCGCTACTCCGGACGATCACCACGGTCGTAACCGACTGTTCAACTCGTGTGGGCTTGATAGACCGGTAGTCAGCGCGGTGCTACCGTTCATCACTACCAGCGTGATGCGAAGGTGTCATAGAATGAATTCTTTGATGACATAATTGCCAGTCGATGCCTCCGGAAGACGTTACGCCAGATTGGGTGATATGGTGCTATACCAATAATTTGATGTTCAAACGCCGCTATCAAGTCTGAGACTTCCCCCCACATTCGCCGATCGGGAGACCGAGCGCTATTCCCCCTTTGACAGAAAGAGGTTAGTCGGACCCGGGTTCGAACCGTGACCTTCCATCTTCACTTGATGCATACACTGCACGCCGTTCCCCCCGTCGCAGCGTTACGCTCGATGGGCGCCGTGTTTGGCTAACAGCAGACGTGTCCCGACCGTCCCGGTACACCTCGCCGCGTGCCGCTCACTCTGTGAATCGATCGAGCACGTTCTTGGTAATCACTGGGGTGTGCTCGTCGACGAACAGTGAGGCCGGGTACGTGATTGATCCGACCGAGAATACGGTACCGCCGCTGTCGGTCTCGTAGTACACCATCTCAGCACCTCCCTCGTTGGGATTTGTCCCCTTTGCCAACAGCGACAGCTCGTCCGGTGCATGCTCGCTGATTTTATCTGTTTCCTGACCCGATGCTCCACCTGCGATCCGTTCCTGGAGGGTCTCCGTGCCAAACAGGTCCCCTCGTTCCAATTCCGTTCCTTCGAACACCCAGTGTGATTCGTCCTTGACTTCGTATGGAGCTGCCGTCATCAAGCCGGACAGGGTCGTTACCACACCGAGTAAGTTGCCGCCGGATTCGTGCGTTCGGTCGAATCTAGTTTCGTAGGACTCGTCCCTGGATCGGGGAGTGTCGTCGTAATCGGAAGTTTCGCTCAGCGAGCGGGGTTGGCTCTTGTTGAGATATCGGACACGGTTATCGGCCAGCACATCGACCTCGCAATCGATCCCATTGCCGCCGAGATAGGCCAGATTACCGCCACGATCCTGCACCCACGTCTTCACACGATCGTACATCTCACTGGACCAGTATTCTGGGTGGGTGTGAATCACGAGGGCGTCATAGGCATCAAGCTCAAGAGTACCATCGTGGAGCTGGTCGTCAGCATACAGATCGTATTCGTATCCTTCGGCCTCAAGCCAACCAAGGAACCGCCATTCCGCTGGAGCGAAGTACGTGTCGAATCGACCCCGGATGGGATCGCGCACCGCTACGTCGCGGTCGACCGCGTTGTACGGGGCCGGTCGCTCGAACGAGAGCGGCGAGTATTCGTGATTCTCCGGGCCGTACAGGGTTTCCCTGACGCTGGGATCGGCCGCATAGCGGTCGAGGTCCTGATGTGAATCGACCACGGGGGCAGTCGGGAGGCTGGCCGGGTTGACGTAGTTCGACCTGCCCCCGAAGTTGTTGTACGCGTTCCAGGTCATCGTGGAGCATAAGACGGCGATGTCTGCCCCGGGTTCGGCTGGCGCGACCACCCAGGGGAAGGAGAAAAACCGGTCGGTGTGTTTTTGCTCCACGTGGAGGTAATATAGGCCCGTCCTGGCCGGGGCCTCCACCGACTGGGCGGCATACGCGGCCGGATGTGGTGGGTGCCAATCGACCCCAGACTGGGTAAAATCACCGTCGGGAAGGAGTTGTTTGCCGGTCTGCGGTCCGTGCTCACCGTGCCAGTCCAGTGGACGGATAAACTCCTTCTCGAGGCCGTATCGCCAGAGAGTTACGCGAGCTTCCTCGACGGAATGGACACGGAATTCCGACTCCTCACCGCTTTGTGAGGAGATCGGGCTCATATATCCGAACGGGCCCTCCGAGAGAAGTCTGAATTGGTGAGGGGGGACGTCCGCTCCCACGCGCACCTCGACCCGCTTTGACCCGTAACCATCCTTGGCGAGGATCATCTCGTACTGACCTGCCTCGATGGTGGCGAAAATGCAGCCAGCCGGTGACGAACGCACCACCTCTATCACGGAACCGTCCCGTCTGATCTCGACCTGGACATCATTGAGGGCGACGTTCATTTCATCGCTTACATATCCGACCAACGTGGAATCCATTGACGGCTTGATCAATTCCCGGTCCGCCCAATCAAGTTTGTGATGCGAGTCGCGTCGCCTGATACCCTCTCACCACAAACAGGGGAAAAGACGTAGGTTGTTCCTCTCGTCGCATAGCTGGATAGTCGCCACCAGTTAGCTAACGGGTTTGCACAATGAGTTGACGATTGAGGAAGATACCCGGCTCTGCCCAAAGGCTTCTTGATGGCCCGGCTCCCCACCTCCGAAGATGAGCGGCGTGACTATCCGGCCTATGACCGACGGGGATCGAGATGCCGTTCTTGACCTCTCCGCCACGACGTTCGACGGCATCGCAATCGACCAGCAGCTGAGCGAACGAAGTAACACCGATCTATCGACCGGCTGGGCGGAACGGTTTACAATCTCGCTGGAACGCCACCTGGACGACAGCAGATCCCGGACCTACCTCGCTGTCGAGGACGGAGGAAGGATCGTTGGCTATGTCACTGTCGTGGTGGATACGACGACGGAAGTCGGAGAAATTCCGTATCTCGCGGTCGACGATGATCATCAGGACCGCGGTATCGGTACTCGACTGCTCACGTATGGAATGGACGAGCTTCGGCGGGCGGGGATGTCGCATGCAACGATCGAGACCGTGGCCGCGAACGAGAGATGCCGGGAGTGGTATCCAACGCTTGGATTCAAGGAATACGCGCGTCAGGTTATGTACGTTCGGGAGTTGAACGACCAGGATGAGACTACCGAGGCGTAACCGATGGGGTTCATGCGACAGATGTGGGTACCCCCGACGCGCAAAGGCATCAAACCTGGCTCCTGGCGGTGGATACCGGTGGAAATGCCGTCAGACTCGACCGAGTTGTCATGGTCCGGCGGGCGTAACGCCCTGTCGGGCCCTGGCTCGAATAGACATAGGGGGCTGTGGGATATTCCGAGTCGATCCCATCCCGTGACCAACGATCCTGCGGTTAACGGATACGGGGTTGCGCAGTTCACACAATCGACACAGGACGCTTCCCCGACCAACCTACAGGGCACCATGCGACATCTCCATGTACACCCACGATCACTATGTCGTGAGGAACACTGTTTATGGGGCCACGACTCGCTGTGGGTGTTCGAGTAGCCCGACTGGGCCTACCGGGCCACCGGCGATGGGGGTGGGGCGTTTTCGTACTGTTTTACACCCCCCGGTAGCGAATGGACTGCACGGTCGGGTCAGAGCCGACGAAATGGAAGATGGAAATACCAATGGACAACACAACCTATATCGACACCTTCACTGATGATGCCGGTGGCTGGGGCGGCTACGACGAGACCGGGGAGATCCCCATCGAGACAGAAGACGGGGCAGCCATCACACGGAGTCCCTGGTGGATCGACGCGAATCATGCCCCACCCGGGGGCGGGTATTTGCACCTACTATTTGTCCTCTACACGACGACCGCGTTCACGTACGGTACATCGAGCACCGAGGGCAAAGTCCCGAATCGATTCTTTCGGGACGGATACCCGACCGATTTCCGAGAGGCAACCGTTACGGCCAAACTACGAGGATCGCTCGCGGCTAATGGGGCTGACCTGACGCTACTTGCCCAAGCACGCCTCGGAAATCGATACGTGAATCACGTGTTGACAAATCAATCGTTCGATATCACGCCGGATTGGTCGGAGCAGACGGTTCGGTTGTCGTGCAATCCAGCGGATTGGACCTGTTTGGGTTCACGACATGATCTTACGGACATCTACGGGTACGGCGACATCGAGGACGTGTTGGCGGACCTCAATTTCGATATCATGTTCGTCCTCTTTCCGCTCGACGTTCAGCCGTCTGAGCACATTTCTGGTAACCCACATCGACTTCGACCTGGATCGGAGTACGATGTGGAAACCGACCGCCTCCCGGCCGGCCACATCGCACTCGACGAGGTACGAATCGACTTCGCAAGCCCCTAACGAGCCAGTACACGAGTTCCAGGATTCTAGGATCGGATCAACAATCCAGTGTTACCCATCAGCGGCAGTAACTGCATCGGTCACCTCGATTCGTCGAGCGCGACAGGAGATTTGGACGGGTCGCCGAATTCACACTGAAAGGAGTAACGAGATAGTAGCAAATTCAGCCCTACGAGCCTGCATAGGTCCGTCATCCATAGCGGTCGTGCGACCATCGATACCACCACTGCCGGTCGGTTAATTCACCCGCGTCTCCTCCGTGAATCGACGAGATTTCACCCCCAATCTGGCACCAGGGGGAGGCTGTCCGAGTGCACGTCCTATTCAATCGATCGATACCCTGAGCGCGTACAGATCCGCGCTTTCGGTCCCGTCCTCCATCGCCCGATCGGTAACGATCACCATGTACTCACCGTCATCGATGGGAGCCATGGTGGGATACCCGTACATCGGTCCGTTAAGTGGTCGCTCACCGATGTAATTCGCAAGCGCCAACGGTCGGGGAATCTCATCGTGGAGGGTCCAGCTGTTCGGATCAGCAACGATCTCGTCCGGCTGTGCGGTGTAGATAAAGAGACTGTTACGCTCGTCGCGTCGGCTATACCGGTCCGTGTTCAACGCGAGCAACATATCTCGTGATTCGTCGTACCGCAGCTGTGGGGCGCAACCCCAATGCTGGTTCGGTGGGATATTGGTCGGCGTTGGTGGAGACCACGTGTTGCCGTTGTCTTCGCTGACAACCTGGACTAGCGGGTGTCCCGCCTCGCGTCGGTCATCACGGACGAGCGCCACAATCCGATCCTCCCCCGCCCACGCCCCTGCGGGTTCGGCCAGCTCGTACTGAGAGTTTTCGGCAACGACCTCGTGACGGCCCCACGATCGACCGTCGTCACTATACAGAACGCTCACAGTTCCGGGAGCGTTCCCGTAGTGCATGATTCCGTAGGTGTCTATCGTTGGATTGTAGAACAGCTTTCCCGTGCCGGCGATTCCCGTGAGCCCAGCGCTGGTGGCTGGCTCGGACCATTTGTCGCCGCCATCGTCGCTGTACATGTAATAACTCCCCTGAGACTCCCCGGTGTCCGCGTCGAGTTGGCGGAAAAAGAGCACGATCCGGCCGTCGTTCGTTCGTCCCCCGTTGGGGTTCCGGTCGTCGTATCGGCCGCTGTCGAAGATCGTTTCCCGTTCCGTCCATCGCGCGGTGGTCGGGTCCCATACACGCTTCACCAGGTAGCCGCCATTGCCGACGTGGTCCCCATCTGGCCCTGGATCCACTCGGTGTATTAACACGATCTGTCCGTCATTTCCCTGGACCAGGAGTCCATTGGCGGTATGATCGTCGCTGCAGTCGACTGGCTGATACAACGTGTGACGAACGCTTGGACGTGTAGTAGCTTGCCGATCGTCGACAGCCTCGAACGGGTTTGGCATGGGCTGGCCAGGCGACCCCGATCACTTATACGTACCTCTCGATCACCGTCCCAGGACTCCATCCAGGTGCGACAGTCCGGCACGGTCGTATCCCACCGGGGAGCATCGGTTCGTCTGTCGTCAACAACACCGAGCGCTCGAAAACAAGCGTGATGTGTCGATTTGAGAAGCCAAGAAATCATTGGAAAGTCATTATTTTGCACCCAGGAGTTCGTCAACGTAACTCGCGGTTACGCTTGATCGGTCGAGACGAACCGGACTCCAACCCGAACGAAGCAGATGATGAAGTGTACTCGGAGGAACGATAAGCCGCATATTGCGAGGTGCAATGTAGTTGGCGCGTGACAATCCAGGGGGAACGCACTGACGGATCGAAGTGGTGGAACGAGAAAAATACGTGGAACGAACCTCACTCTCGCACTCCCGTACCGGCCAGGGGGCGACCAATCGAAAAACGCTAACACCCCACTGGCCCGCCGAGTCCGGGAGGGTGAGGTCACGGTTGGCCGTGTCTGTAACCGCGCTCATAGTATCACAACTCGTTCACCTTCGATTACGGTTGGAGCCGTCCCAGCAGCGTGAACGAACCTGGACAACAGGACCAAAGATGAACGGGCATGCTGATCGGGGGGGACGGTCGCGTCTTTCGGTGTGCTCCAACCGGTGAGCACCAGAAGTCATAGACATACTTGAACCAACACGAGTCCGACGGTATCTTGAAGCTCTCCGATCCAGACGCCAAGAGTATGGAGACGACAGAGCTGTTCGCGGCCGGCGAGGGGGATTATCACACGTATCGCATTCCAAGTCTGCTCACCACTCCCGCTGGCACCTTGCTCGCGTTTTGCGAAGGGCGCCGGAAGTCCCAGAGTGACCACGGCGACATTGACCTGCTGGTGCGCAGATCCGAGGATAACGGTCGCTCGTGGGGCGATCCACAGGTGATCTACGACGATGTCGTCTGGGCGGACGTCACGAACGGTAATCCATGCCCGGTGGTGGATGAGGCGACTGGAACCATCGAATTGCTGTTTACCCGAGATAATCGGGACGTCATGCTGACGAGGAGTGTCGACAATGGCAAGAACTGGTCAGACCCAGTAGAAATAACCCACCAGACGAAATCGCCCGATTGGACGTGGTATGCGACCGGACCAGGCGTGGGAATTCAACTCGAAACGGAGCCGTTCGCCGGCCGCCTCGTTATTCCGTGCGATCACGGGGGGAAGACCATGGCTGGCATTCGTCCGGCGGTCACGTACTCGCACGTGATCTACAGCGACGATCATGGTCTTTCCTGGCGGCGAAGCGAACCGGTCGCCCCTCATACCAACGAGTGTCAGGTCGTCGAATTAGCCGACGGCGATCTCTTGCTCAACATACGAAATCCGGGGAATTCGGACCGTGATACCCCCGTTGACAGCGGTCATCGATTAATCGCCCGTAGCTCCGACGGGGGCGAGACCTGGTCGGAACCGATGATCGACGAGACGCTGATCGAGCCCGCGTGTCAGGCAAGTATCATTCGGTATCCCACCACCGACCGCAAGTCGTCGTGGTTGCTGTTCGCGAACCCGGCCGACCAGGACGAGCGGATCCGATTTACGGTCCGACTCAGCAAAGACGGTGGAGATACGTGGACGGAGCGACGAGTGCTCCATCCGGGACCATGTGCGTACTCGTCACTCGCTGTCCTTTCAGATGGGCGGATCGGGTGTCTTTTCGAGGGTGGGGAAGACCACCGGTACGACGGGATTCGGTTTGCCGTGTTCGAACACGAGTGGCTCGAACAATGAACGACGAAGCTCCCCCACCTCTCAGATGTCGATTACATGTGCGAAAAACCCAGGCGGGTGACCAAGTACCGGTTACCGGGAATATGCGGTGATTCCACGGTCGTAACGTAAGAAGTCTGCGTGACCGCACGAACGATCGCCCGATTCTCGTCAATTTCACTGGCTGGGTGGATAAGCCGGCAGAATCGGGTGATAGAGCTGGGACGTGACTCTAACCCGTAGCTCGCCAGGGAAGGATTCGAGTGGGCGCTAACGAAATTGGTTTGGCCGAATAGATCTCCTCGTTGTTTGGGTAGTCAATCGACGGATTGTTGTATCAACTCGCGAAGTTCCGTTCGGTAACTCGAATAGCTGAACGTCCAACATGGGCGACGAGATGAACTGAGTCGACCGGCTCAATCGGTCGTGGATTCGGTCCCAGCAGGCGAAAGATCTCGGACGAGACACGAGTTGGCATCACGAAACCCCTATTCATCGCGGGTCAAGCGAGTTACACGGTCGACGTCACTAACCCGGTCCCCTCAATCACTCCAGACCGGCATCGATCTCCCAGTTCAACAGACACATCTCCAGACAAGGGGCCAGCTCACGCACCGGGCCCGGTGTGAATTCATCATCGTAAGCCGGGGTACTACCATGAGAACAGGATCCACCTAAGACGCACCGTTACTTACAATCGCCGGGTACCTAGCGACTCCGGTTGATATACACGCCATTCGAAAGGATGTCCTCGTTGGTTTCACCGGGCTCTCCGGCGGTGTAAATCACTGCTGGGACGCCGGTGACGTCGTGGTGTCCTGTTGTTCGTTCGATATTTGGCAACCAGTGCGGTACGTCATCGTCGGGGAGACTTACCACGCGACTTGAGACCTCGCTGGATTCGCCGAGCGCCCCCGTGAAGCGTACGACCTCGCTACTCGGGTGACCCCATCGATCGGTTGCATCAACAACATCCGGACTTGTTGCCGTCGCGACCGCGACCCAGTGACCGTCCGTTGAAATCGACAATCCGCCGGGGAGGTGTAGACCGTACTCCTCGAGCCCATTTGGGAGGTACTCGTTGAGCGATCGACGATTCCACTCCCCGTCGGCAAGCCACGAGACGTAGGTGACGGTATCTTCATTGAATAACAGATACGGCGTACCGTCGGCGGCGACGGCAATGGTTCCACAACGAAGTGACGGCTCGTCCGCTCCCCGTCCGCCACTTGCGATCACGCCCGCGTTGTTCGAGGTAACCGGGAGTTCGACCGACGTCTGTCGCTCATCTGTCCACGTCATCCCGCCGTCGGCTGACCTGAGATAGACGATCGTCTCGCGTGGCGGTTGGTCGTTTGGTCGTTGCTCGTGAATGCGGGTCGATAGATGGAGCACCGCACGATCCGGACCAAAGGCCATGGCGTCCTGAAAATGAGCGTACCCCGAGCTGCGGGATTCGAGGACGGTGATCGGCCCGTCCCAGCTAGCATCGGAACGCCTCTTCTGAAACAGTTGCGCGCGCCATCGATCCTCACTGCTCACGCGACAGGTTAGGTAGAGCCGATCGTCTCCATCGCACACGAGCGTCGGATACGTCGTATTCCGTCCGATTTCTTCGAAGTCATCCCATGAAGACATCGTATCCGGCTGACTGGAGCGGCGGTACCGCATCTCGTGATGATGCGGGTAATAGGCCACGTGGAGGTACCCCTGGGTATCGCGCGTGATTGTGGGTCCGCCATGGTTATCGTAGGCCTTGCCGATGGTGTGAATCTCAGACCATTCACCTGCCGCATGATCTAACGTCCGGCCTCGCACCACAAAACCGTCCGCGATCGAATCGAGCCAGGTCACATGCGTCCGCCCTTCCGCGGTGACCACTTTGTTGGCCTCTGCATAGCCCGTCGCTCGGCCCGACCCGTCTGTAGATAACCGCACGTTCTCGTCGACGACCTCGACATCGCCGTTACCGCCTTTCCCCACCGGTGGTGATTCCTCGCGACTAAATCGACCCAAGAGGTTCCGATGCTCAAGACAGCCTGTTGTTGCTGCAGCAGCCAGCGTCAATCCCGTGGCCACGAACAGGCGCCTGTTCATCGTTCGGATCTCTCAACCCATCGACGTTAGCGTTTCGGCTTGTCAGCTGTTTCCACCGGCGTTGCTACTGCTCGGGGCAATCTGACGTGGCCTTTTACACGACACGAAAATGGCGGTATCGTCTGGAATCAGCCGCGAGATCGACGGGTGATCCGCCCATTCTCCGCCGGAACCGGAACGCGCTCGGGAGATGATTTCAGAGACATCACACTCGCCAGGACCGCCAAACAGGAACCGTAGCAGTTTCATTACACAGATTTAAGACGTTCTCGAATCGCCTAAACTGGCATGGACTCACATCCCTGCGTCCTCGTCGGTTGTGGCAACCGTGCGCAAGTCCACGCCCAGGCCCTCACACAGAGCGACCGGTTCGAGCTGGTGGCGGCCTGTGACGTCGTGCCGGAGAAGGCCGAACGGACGGCCGAGACGTTTGCCATTCCGGCGACATACACGGACGTCGCGACTGCCATTCGGGAGGAAGCTCCCGCACATGTCTCGGTCATTACCAAACCGAACGCGCGAATTCCGCTCGTCCCGGAAGTCATCGGGATGGATACGCCATCGGTGTTGATCGAAAAACCTGTCGCAAACACCCTCGACGACGTTCGTCGTATTGCGGAGGCAGCCGCGACGACGGACACGCGGGTTACCGTTTGTCACCAAAAACCCTGGGCTGACGAGCTGGTCGCCCTCAAGGAGTGGATCGATGACGGCCGGTTGGGCGAGATAACACGCTGTGTGGCCACCACGAAACTCGGTCTTGCGGGGCAGGGAACACATTTCATCCACACGCTGAACTGGCTACTCGACGCGAAACCAGCACTCGTGCATGGTTGGGCACACGATCCGGAACCACTCGACGTCGACGCCGATCACGCGGAGCCAGGAGTCACACTCTATGAGCTCACGTATCCCGACGACACCAGGGCGTTTCTCCATCAGGGGATCGACGCACCGGACGTGCCCGAACAGGATCCCATTTCGTTGAACTACAAACTCGACATCACCGGATCCGATGGCCGCGCCGAGTTCATTTTGGGCCACCATGCCCGTGGGGTTTTCAGAGACGGGGAAGAGCGGGTTCCGGCCAGAGATTTCGACGAGAACGCCTACATGACCCAGGGGCTCTACGATGACCTCGGGGCGACGCTTTCTGGCGAAATAGACAGTCATCCATCGGATCTGGAGAGCGCCGTTCTCGCCCACCGAGTGATCGATGCAGTGTTGCGATCGGCAGTCGAACACCGACCGATCGCACCTGGGGAGAACCCGCCCGCCATCGGCACGACCACGGTCGATCGAGTGGGACGAATCCTTGCCAGTCGAACACCGGTTATCGTGTCATCGCTCATGTACGGCGACCGCGACCGGGAAACGATGCTCGCCTCGCTAGCCGAGATGGGTGTCCACCACGTCGACCTCTGGGCGACCGAAATGTTCGTCGACCACCACGTGGGCGGCCCCGAGGATACTATTGAAGCAGTCAAGGAGAATCTGGACCGGTATGACATGTCGGCGCCGGTCGTGTCTATCTACGATGACGAACCCGTCGTCGAAAAACTCGAATTGGCATCCGCCGTCGGTGCGCACACCGCAGTTATGAGTGGACGATCACCAACGCGCCCCGAGACTTGGGACCGGGATGCGCTCGACAGGTGGCTTGATGCCGCTGATAACCTCGGGATCACCCTCGCGTTCGAGAACCATCTCGATACGCTCGAAACGATAGACGAAATGCAGGCGTTGCTCGAGACACTGGACCATCCCGCGGCAGGAATCTGTCTGGCGCCACCCCACCTGTGGGTCGCTGGGGAGCGAGTGACGGAGGCCGTGAGCACACTCGGCGATGATATCGAGGTCCTGTATTTGTGGGACATGGAACCCGGGACCACCCGTGATGGCGTCGATGAAATATGGTGGAACCGGGCAGACAGTCAAGTACCGGGGGGTGGGGGCGCGGTTGATTTCACCCGCTATCTCGCAAGTGCGATCGAGCATTGCCCCCACGCCCAATGGGTGCTCTGTTATCACGGTACCGAGGAATGGGACCAAGACCGGATTGAAGAATCGATTGCCCGTGGACGGCGCTACGTCGAAGCGAGGCGACCACGATCGCTCGCGTGAACGTGCCAGCGACGACACACTCCCGACAGGATCGGTTGGACGTGGAAACTCAACGGTTATACGTACCCAGGGGGAGATACCCGCAATCGTGAACGCGGTGGATCTTCCCGAAGCGGTGCGAGGACACGAGTGGGTGCAAACCTGCCAGGAGCGTCGCACGACCATGGTAACGGACCCCGATCGACCGCGGTATCACTTTGTCCCCCCGGGCGGTACCTTACACGATCCTAACGGGGCGTGTTACTGGAACGGACGCTATCATCTCTTCTATCAGTATTGGCCTCCCAGCCAGGTCGGCGAGCGTCCCTGGCGGGAGGCAATGCACTGGGGTCACGCCGTCAGTGAGGACCTGGTGACGTGGCAAGATTTGCCGATCGCGCTCGCACCGGATCCGGGACCGGAGTTGAGTTGTTACAGCGGGCAGTCGCTCGTGGAGCCGGATCGGCTCGTGTTAATGTATCACGGGCCCGGTGCGGGGAACTGTATCGCGACGGCAACTGACGAGTTCGCCATCGACATCGAAAAACATCCTGCCAATCCCGTGATCCCGATGGACGAGGACGCACCGTACCGCGTCTTTGACCCGTGCATCTGGCGCGAAGACGGATGGTACTATTCGCTTTCCGGAAGTCATGCTGACGGCGACCGGGGGGAGCAGTGCCGGGATACGGCGTATCTCTTCCGGTCGCCGAACCTGGAGGACTGGGAATACCTGCATCCGCTTTTCGAGGGGGGATTCCACACGGAGCCGGGCGAAGATGCTGCCGTGCCGAACTTTTTTCCGGTGGATCGCCACCACCTCCTCCTGTTCTTCAGTCACACCCGTGGTCCACAGTATTACCTGGGCCGGTATGAGCGAGATGCCAGTCGGTTCACCGTCCACGCTCACGGACGGATGAACGCCGGGCCTGTCTCGTACGGAAACCTGCACGCACCCTCCGTGCTGGCTGATCCGGACGGCAGGCGAGTAGCGGTTTTCAACATTCGGGAGGCACGTCGCGACGAGCGGGAGGCCCCCTGGCGTGGCTGGCAGCAGGTACTCAGCCTTCCACGGAAAATCGACGTCCAGGACGGGGCCGTTACAGTTGAACCAGTATCTGAACTGGCCGCCCTCCGTCGCGACCACCAACGGTACGATGACGTGCACCTGGCAAATCAAGCGTGGGTCGTGCCGGATCCACCCGGGGAGAGCGTTGAAGTCAGGGCCAGTATCGATCCAGGTGACGCAGAGGAAATCGGGATTTCGGTCCTGCGATCGCCCAATGGCGACGTCGAGACAACGGTCTCCGTCTGGCCGGCGGCGCACACCGTCGGGATCGACCCCACTCGGGCCATAGAACGTGCGGACGTACTGGGTCGACCACCCGAACTCCTTCCCCTAGAGTGTAGCCACGACTCGATGCTCGAGTTGCAGATCTTCGTCGACCGGGGGGTCGTCGAGGCATTCGTAAACCGCCGACAAGCTTTGACGGCCAGGGTCTATCCGGACCACGACCGCCCCCACCACCTCGGCGTGTATACGCGTGGTGGGACCGCAACCCTTCGACGCCTCGACATCTGGCAGATGGACGATATCTGGGCATAACGGGTCTGGCGTAGGAAACCGCTCTTGCTGATCGTCTAGAAAGTCGGACACCCCGCCGATCCTCGGGGCGACCTAGCTGTCTTCTTGAGCGGTCGGAAATCGAAACGGCACGGTCGGACTAGTCAGACTAGCCACAACAGACTCGAGCGACTCAGCGTGAAAACGACCGGCGGGGGTGATCTAGCGGTTACACGGCAATTGAGTACGGAGACACGATCCGGGGGAGACAACGCTCTGGTGTCTGTTGCTGGATATAGCAGTGATGGTTCAGAAACGATCCCATTCGCGTGTAAACACGTACTCCAAGTTCCGCGGCGTATCACCCTTGAGCCCGCACGAACGATCTCTGCACGCCTATGAGGTCGCACATCCGACGAGTCCGTCACTGCGATCGAGACGAGTTACCGACGTTTGTCTCTTCGGACGCAGGAGTTTTAGGGCAACCACGAGGTGACGTACTGTATGACAGGATCGACGGCAGACGAGATACGGCCAGGAGACCTGTTCGTGTCTCCGAGGGGCGACGATGCATGGTCGGGCCAACAATCGGAGCCGTCCGCGGCTGGGGATGACGGCCCGTTCGAAACAATCGAACGCGCTAAGCAGGCCGTGCGCGAGCGAAAGGACGGCGCGGAGTCGATTCCCAATACGGTCTGGCTCCGCGGTGGCCGCTATGAGATCGCGGAACCGCTTCGATTCGGCCCCGAAGACAGCGCCCCTGTCAGATATGCAGCCTATCCGGGGGAGAAACCGGTGATCAGTGGCGGACGGCGAATCGAGGGGTGGGAGAGTACCACGGTCAACGGCGTGGAGATGTGGAAAACATGCATCCCAGCTGTCCGTGACGGCGACTGGTACTTCCGTCAACTCTTCGTGAACGGTGTCCGCCGCAAACGCCCCAGATTACCCCAAGAGGGCTACTACGAGGTGCATTCGACACCATACGAACGGGACGAGATCTGGAATCGCGACGGTGGAGTGTCGTTTACGTTCAACGTCAACGATGCCGAACTCGATCGCTGGCATCGGGTATCGGATGTCGACGTGCTCATCCCCCACCGATGGGTGCAGGAACGGTCACCGGTCGCCGACGTTGACCCGAGCACGGGTCGAATCGACATGGAACTCTACGCCAAAATGTGGCTTCACGGCGGTGAACGTGTGGCTTTCGAGAACGTCTTCGAGGCGCTCGTCGAACCGGGGCAGTGGTATCTGGACCGACAAACGGGCGAGTGTTACTACGTGCCCACTGACGATGACGATCTCGAGACCGTCGAAGCGATCGCCCCCAGAACACACCAGTTACTCCGCGTGGAAGGGAATCCGAGAAACGGTGATTGGGTGGAATTTCTGGAATTCGAGGAGATCACGTTCAATCACTCAGCGTGGACCTATCCCGCGGATCTCGATCCCTCCCTCCAGCAAGACCCGAGCCATCCCACACACTCGATGGAAGGGGCCGCCACCTCAGTGCAAGCACAGTATGTCGTTCCCGGTGCACTATCGATGACCGCGGCTCGCAACTGTCGACTCGCGGGATGCACCGTCCAACATGTGGGCTTTTACGCGCTCCAGCTCGATCGGGGTTGCCGGGCCAACCGGGTGGTCGGTAATACGTTGCGCGACACTGGCGCAGGGGGTATCAAACTCGAGGGAGCGCCGCGTGCTGGACCCGACACCCACAAGACGGGGGATAATCGGATAACCGACAACGAGATTCACGCAGGCGGCCGCGTATTCCCAGCCGGAGTCGGCATCCTCGCCCGCCATACGTTCGGCAACGAACTAGCTTACAATCACATCCACGAGTATTTCTATTCCGGGATCTCCTGTGGCTGGAACTGGGGTTACGAGGACAGTATCGCCCGTGACAATCGGATCGAGCACAATCACATCCATGACATCGGTCAGGGTGTTCTTTCGGACATGGGCGGCATTTACACGCTGGGTGTTCAGCCCGGCACGACGGTCCGGAACAATCTCATCCACGATGTCGCCTGCTACGATTACGGGGCTTGGGCCATCTATCCCGACGAGGGATCGTCGCACATCGTCATCGAAGACAATATCTGTCATTCCACAAACAGAGAAATATTCCACCAGCATTACGGCCGGGAGAACGTCGTCCGAAACAACGTATTCGCTCTCGGTGCGAGGGGACAGATCAACCTCAGCCGGACCGACGACGGACACCGACCGGGTTTCACGTTCGAGCGAAATATCGTCGTGACGGACGGTGAACCCGTATTTGTGGGTGGATACGACTGTGATCTCGATGAGGAAGATCTCATCTCCGATCTGAATATTCTGTGGGATCGAACCGATGGTGAGCCGGTGTTTGCCGCCAATGATCGAGATGCTGACGGGGACGGTCATATCGATCGCGATGAGTGGCAAGCACGAGGATTCGATCGGCATTCGCTCGTTGAGGATCCACGATTCGTCGATCTGCCGGCGGGGGAACTCACGCTCGAAGATGATTCGCCGGCTGAAATCATTGGGTTCACGCCGATCGAAACATCAACAATCGGTCCACGGCAGTGAAGCCGATGTCAGAACATCTGCCATCCCCGACTCTCCGCAGCCATTAATTTCGTGTTTTTCGGGGTCCAGCGCTATCCGCGGGGCGTCGAAATCCTTCCTGTGGCAAGTCACGAGCAGTTTTCGGAGGGGGTTGCCATGTTCGGTCGAGGCGACTGTTCGTTCGAATGAGCGACAAGTGGCAGAGAGCTGGCATCAGCTTTGATCAAATGCGACATCCTTCCCGAACAGTTAACGGCCTCTACTTTCATGGTTTCGCCACTTTCAGATGCACGATCACAACGATTCGTTTCCGCTTGGCGGCAAGTTGTTCATCATCGCTTGCCTACTGATGTTGTTGACTGCGTTGGCCGCTGAGATACTCCTCCGATGGTCGTCGGTCACTCTCGTGATTGACGGAGTTGCCTGGTACCTGTTGTGGAGCATGGTTACCCTCGGGGCAGTGGCATTCGCGGCAGGGATCGTAACGTTGTGCCGTCCATTCGACAGCCACATCGCCGGTTATACGAGGACGATTGCGGGCATGAGCGCCTTCTTTGCGCTACTACATCTGTCGATAATGGTGGTACCACAGTTCTTTCAACGTCGTGCACGCGCCCGTGTGTGGGTTGCAACCACCGAGACGGAGACGCCCACCGTTGTGACTGTTCTCGAAGCTCTTGGCCATTCGTGGTTGATCGTCCAGATGTTATTTCTGGGGATTGCGGTCGTGATCCTCGGAATACTGCTCGTTCGACGCAAGGCACTGAGCAAACGAACGGGTCAAATCGGGAGTGTACTCGGCATGTTCGTGTTGTATAGCGTAGTTATCGTAGCGCTTTTTGATGGATATTACCTCCTCGCCTACCTATTGACGGGCGCTTTGTATCTGTGGGGCGGCTACGTGGGTGTCTATCTTCTTACAGCGAGAGAATCCCGGCGTTTACGCCGGGTGTGAATCGCGTCACTCAACTACACGATCCACTGCCGATAGCGGACCGGATATTCAACGGTAACCTGAATCAATAAGTAGGCTCATCTACATAGGCTATGTATGGCGATTGAGGTCACGCGAACCTACGTTGGTTCCATCCAGAATCACCGACAGGTCTGCGATGGCCTCGATTCGCTCGGAGACTCCGCCTCGAAAATCTGGAACGTCGCACGATGGACAGCCGACCGCATCTGGGACGCAACCGGCGAAATTCCAGATGAAGGAACGCTCAAAGCGTACATGAAGAACCGTGAGTGCTGGAAAGATTTGAACGCACAATCCAGTCAGAAAGTCATCGAAGAACTTTCCGACGCTTTCCA